>JBJTNZ010000039.1:0-3389 GCA_046074345.1 Micrococcales bacterium
ATTTGCTCCAGCCGCCGGCAAAATTGTCACAGCACAACCAAGCACCGGAATTCGCATCGATGCACCATTAGTAGTGCCAGCGAGAGACACCAACCGTGGATCAGCCAAACGCAAAAGTTGTTCAAGAGCCGCCTTAGTAGATGGGCCCAGTAAATCCTGCGAGCCTGCAGCAATCATGCTCCGCTCCCACTCGAGCATCTGCAATGCAAAACTTCTAGCCTCAAAGCGGCCGCGATTTTCAATCAGATTTTCGCCGAGGATTAGCAGTTGGTGGGTGTCATCTGTAATCGTGCCGCGCTTGAGACCAGGACAAACCGGATTGTCATCGGGAGCATCGGCGAAAATGCCCTCTGTTTCGAGCAGAGCAATCGATCGCTCACGAGTCAGCAGCTGTGTGGGCATGCCCATTGCATCGCCGACGGCAAATGCCAGTAAGACTTGCTCAATTCGTTCTGCTGACACGCAAAAAGACTAACCGCTGCCAATACCCATTAAATGCAAATCGCTCCCGAGATAAATTCATCGAGAGCGAATTGGTGACCCCAGCGGGATTTGAACCCGCGCTACTGCCGTGAGAGGGCAGCGTCCTAGGCCGCTAAACGATGGGGCCGTTGCGACAACCTTGTAAATCTACCACAAGAGCCAATTGGCTTCCAGAGGAATTAGGCAATCACCGGACTTGGTGCAAGCACCTCAAGACCATTCGGCACGATGCTGACCTCGAGCGGTGAACGCCCTGCTGGCTCGCCATCTGCAAACACCGGAGTGTTGCCAGCGTCAATGGTCACGCTTGTGACCGGAACGATTTCTACAGATGGATGCTCCACGTGAGTGCCGGTGTAAACATGTGGGAAAACCTTGGTCAACTCCGACTTCGAGATTTTGTGCACGATAAACAAATCCAACTTGCCATCGTTGATCTTCGCCTCGGGAGTAACCAGCATTCCCCCACCGTAACTCGGCACATTGGTCACACTGCAAAGCATCGCCTGAGTCTCGTGATACTCGCCATCTACTACCAACTTGTATTTGATTGCCTTGAATGCAAGTAGCTCTCTATACAAAGCCACCTTGTACCTCGACGGACCTTTCGGAAAACGCATCTTGTTGGCACGAGCATTCACCACAGAATCCAAACCGGCGGCGACCGAACCAATGAAGTAGAACTCTCGTTCGTTGGTGCGACCACGACCGACATCAATTCGGCGAGTGAGATTCAGATGGTCCAAAACAATCTGTGTAGCCCAAACCGTATCCTCGATTGGAATGTGAAGTGCGCGTGCAGTGTCGTTTCCGGTGCCGCAAGGAATGATGCCAAACTTCAATCCGAATTCCATCGCCAGGTTCACCCCGAGGTGCGACATGCCATCGCCACCGGCCACGATAATCGTGTCGATCGAGCCAGCTGCAATTGCCACTCGAGCGCGAGCCTCAGCCTCTGCCATCGAGCGCGCAGTGAAATCGACAAACTCGATTCCGCGTTTCTCAAACTCCGCGATGATCAGTGGGTGTTGCTCGCGACCATTACCGCGACCAGCGGTCGGGTTGACGATTAGGCCAACGGCCATAGGGATTACTTTCTGAGCAACTGGGCATTCGCCGCAACAATGATTGTTGAAAGCGACATTAGCACCGCACCCAGTGCCGGCGTGAGAACCCAACCGAATCCGGCCAGCACTCCAGCGGCCAGCGGAATGGCAACCACGTTGTAACCGGCACCCCAGATGAGGTTCTGCACCATCTTGCTATAGGTGCGCTTGCTCAAACGAATAGCCGAAGCTACCCCGGCCGGATCGCTGGAAACCAGCATCAAACCGGCCGATTCGATAGCCACATCAGTACCAGAGCCAATTGCCACGCCCACATTGGCCTGCGCCAAAGCCGGAGCATCGTTGATGCCATCACCGACCATCGCCACACGTGAACCATCTGCCTGCAGCTTCTTGATGAACTCGGCCTTCTGATGTGGAAGCACCTCGGCAAAGACCTCGGTCACATTTAGCTGCTTCGCAATTCGATCGACCACGCCCTGGGCATCGCCAGAAAGCACCGCAACGCGCTTCTTCATTTTATGTAATTCATAAATTGCCTCGGCTGCAGATTCACGCACCTGATCTCCCACCGAGATGAATCCGAGCAACTCGTTGTTGCGTAGCACAAAGACCACGGTGTTCCCCGCGTTCACTTCTGCATCAACAGCCATTAGCTGCTCAATATCCAGCGAATGATTGCGAGTGGTGAGTAGGGCCGGACCACCGACGAACACAGCATCGGTACCGACCATCGCGGTCACACCAATGCCAGGAATGGTTCTGAAGTCCTTGGCCTCAGGAACAGTAATGCGCATTCCCTCGGCACCAGCAACAATCGCACGAGCGAGAGAATGCTCGGAGTACTTCTCCACAGCAGTTGCCAACTCATACATGTCGTTGGTTCCACCAAAGAATTGAATCGCACTCAGAGCACGTTCACCGGTAGTCAAAGTTCCGGTTTTGTCGAACACCACGACATCGACATTGCGCAAAGATTCGAATTGCTTGCGGTCGCGAATTAGCAAACCTGCCGCACTTGCCCGCTTTGTCGAAATCGAAGTGACGAGTGGAATTGCCAAACCTAGCGCGTGTGGACAAGCGATAACCAAAACGGTCACGATTCGTTCAAGCACGAAGTCGGTGGTGTGCCCACCGATGACCACCCAAACCACCGCAGTGACAATCGCAGCCAGAGTCGCCACATAGAACAACCAGCCGGCAGCGCGGTCTGCGAGCAACTGGGTAGCCGACTTCGACTTCTGCGCCTCGGCTACCAGCTTCATGATTCCGGCAAGCATGGTGTCGCCACCGATTCGAGTAACCCGAATCGTCAAAGCACCTTCACCGAGCGAACCGCTCACCGCATTCAAAGTGCCGGCAATTACCTCAGAGCCAACAGTCTTCTCAACCGGAGCGGATTCACCGCTAATCATCGATTCGTTCACCGATGAAGCACCAGAAACGACAACTCCATCCACCGGAATCGTGGCCCCAGGGCGAACCATCACCATATCGCCAACCTTGAGCGAAGCGGTCTTCACCGGAGCAACTGTCTCGCCAGTAACCTTGTCGGCCATGTCTGGCACGAGCTTCGCCAGCTCACCCAGCGCATCCTGAGCAGCCATCACGGAAGACATCTCTATCCAGTGACCGACCAGCATGATCGTGATCAGCGCCGCCAGCTCCCACCAGAAGTCCATGCCGGCAAACGGAACACCAGCCAAAGACATCACCGTGAGGAAAAGGCTGTAACCAAATGCCACCACGATTGCCATCGCAATCAGTGCCATCATTCCCGGCTTGCGAGATTTGATTTCACCCCAGCCGGTCTTTAGGAAGACCTTGCCACCGTAGAAG
>JBJTNZ010000040.1:0-19125 GCA_046074345.1 Micrococcales bacterium
GCTTGAATCTCGATGTCCGAAGCCTGCCCGTGGCCGGCCTCACCCATTGCGGGCTGGTGAATCAGTACTCGAGCATTCGGCAGAGCGAGGCGCTTACCCGGCGCACCGGCTGCCGCAATGACCGCCGCAGCGGACGCCGCCTGACCGAGGACAACCGTCATGACTTCCGGCCGGATGTACTGCATCGTGTCGTAAATCGCCGTCATCGCCGTGAACGAACCACCCGGCGAATTGATGTACATGATGATGTCGCGATCCGGGTCCATCGACTCAAGAACCAGCAGCTGCGCCATGATGTCGTCTGCAGATGCGTCATCCACCTGCACGCCAAGGAAAATGATTCGATCTTCGAAAAGCTTGTTGTAAGGATTCTGCTCACGGTAGCCGTATGAGGTGCGCTCAGTAAAGCTAGGGAGAATGTAGCGAGATTCTGGTGAGATGAAGTTTTTCATTAGTTGTTACCTACTCCGGTTGCTGAACCCGCGAATTGCTGGATGTGGTCAATGAATCCATACTCGAGAGCCTCCTGAGCGGTGAACCAGCGGTCGCGATCACCATCCTGCATGATTTGCTCCACAGTCTTGCCAGTTTGCCCTGCAGTCAATGACGCAAGCTGTCGCTTCATTGACATAATCAATTCGGCTTGAGTCTGCACATCTGCAGCTGTACCACCAAAACCACCGTGTGGCTGGTGAAGAAGTACTCGGGTGTTTGGAGTCGCATAACGCTTGCCCTTGGTGCCCGAAGACAGCAAGAACTGACCCATCGATGCACACATACCGATTCCAACTGTCACAATGTCGTTTGGAACGTACTGCATGGTGTCGTAGATTGCCATACCGGCAGTAATTGACCCACCTGGTGAGTTGATATAGAGGAAGATGTCCTTGGTTGAGTCCTCGGCAGCTAGAAGCAGAATCTTGGCGCAGATTTCATTCGCCATGTCGTCGCGAACTTCACTGCCTAACCAAATGATTCGGTCGCGCAGCAATCGCTCGAAGGTGCCATTGCGCTCAGGGCCATGTTCAGCCATTTGTTCCTCTTTCCCGTGAAAGCTTGATGCGGTTTAAAGGCTAACTGCCAAGCATTCAAATGCTTGGCAGTGTTCGCTGAGCGAGTAATGAGCCTAATTACTAGTCGTGATCGTGACCAGCGTGTGGGTCCATTGCTAACTCGGCGTCAGTCTTGCTGAATGCCGTTAGGTCGACCTTGCCCTTGCTGTCGCTAACCTCTGCGTGCTCAAGCACGATGGCTAGAGCCTTACGGCGAGCAACTTCTCCTACGAATGAAGGAATCTGGCCGTTCTGGTCGATGATCTTGATGAATTCACTTGGGTCCATGCCGTACTGCTGAGAGCTCTGCACTAGGTACTGCATCAATTCGTTTTCGTTGACCTTGACGTCCTCGGCGAGTGCAATCTCGTCTAGAAGCATCTGCACGCGGAATGACTTCTCGCTCTGCTCCGTTACTTCGGCGCGGTGCTTGTCGTCTTCCAAACGGCCTTCACCTTCGAGGTGACGGTTCACGTCATCGTTGATCAATTCTTCAGAAATTGCAATTTCAACCTTGCCAAGTAGCGCGTCGGTGAGTTTGTCTCGAGCTTCTAGACCCTGTCCCCACTTCTTAGACTCGGCGAGCTGCTCCTCTAGTGACTTCTTGAGTTCTGCAATGGTGTCGAATTCAGATGCCAATTTGGCAAACTCGTCATCGGCCTTAGGTAGCTCGCGCTCCTTTACGGCGTTTAGAGTAACCGAGATAAGCGACTCTTTGCCTGCTGCGTCGCCACCGACAAGCTTTGATTTGAAGGTAGTACTCTCTCCTGCAGTAAGAGTGTCAAGAGCCTCGTCGATTCCATCGAGCAAGTTACCTGAGCCGATTTCATAAGAAATGTTCTTTGCCTCGTCGATGACCTTGCCATCAATCTCAGCCTTTAGGTCGATTGAAGTAAAGTCGCCCTTCTTCGCAGCGCGCTCAACATTCTTCAAAGTTCCAAAGCGTGCGCGAAGAGCATCGAGCTCCGCGTCAACATCCTTTGCGTCTACCTTTACATCCTCGACCTTAACCTTCAGCCCCTTGTATTCAGGAAGCTTGATCTCTGGACGAACCTCTACTTCAATCTCAATTGAAAGAGTGCCTTCCCAGGTGTTCTCATCTGGTGCAGAGATGATGTCTGCTTTTGGCTGACCGATCGGACGCAATTTGTGCTCTTCGATACCTGCACGGTAAAAACTGTCCATGCCGTCGTTGATTGCGTGCGCCCTAATCGCAGGCTTGCCAACGCGCTTTTCTAGGATGGCTGGCGGAACCTTGCCTTTGCGGAATCCAGGAATGGTCACGTCTTCGGCAATGTGCTCGTACGCGTGGTCGAGGCTTGGCTTTAGATCGGTAGCGTCGGCCTCAATCTTTAGCTTTACGCGAGTTGGAGTAATGCGTTCAACGGTTGATTTCAATGGACCTTCTCCTGAAAGGGCTCGCGACTAATCGCGAGCTGGGTTTTTGTAACTATCGATCACTTTTGTAACAGTGGTCGGGATGACAGGATTTGAACCTGCAACCCCCTGTACCCAAAACAGGTGCTCTACCAAGTTGAGCCACATCCCGGAGGTTCGCTCGACAACGAGCAGACAACTTGCCTATCTTATCCCATAGAATGGAGAGGTTGGCCAGATTTGTGGCCGAAATCGCGGATGTAGCTTAATGGTAGAGCCTCGGTCTTCCAAACCGATGACGCGGGTTCGATTCCCGTCATCCGCTCCAATGACTGACTAGCGCTGACAAGTAGCGCACCAATAGAGCTTTCGACCAGCCATCAATTCAATCTTGATCTTCTTGCCGCATTTTCTGCACGGCTGACCCTCACGCTTGTAAACCCAATTACGCTCGGCCTTGCTCGGTCGTTTGGTAAACAACTCATCCCGAGTGATCATGAATGAAGTCTTTACGCCGACTTTCAAAAGCTTTACAGCATCAACCCATAAGTCATTTAAAGTCTCTACCGGCAGAGAGTTACCCGGGGTGTGTGGTTCAATTTCAGCGCGAAATAAAATCTCAGCGCGATAAACATTTCCTATTCCCGCAATTACAGATTGATCCATTAGTAACTCACCAATCGATTTCTTACTTGCGCGAACTTTAGAAACAAATCTTGATCGTTCTTTTTCAGATTTATCCGGATTTAAAGGATCAGGTCCAAGCCTCCGAAGAACTTGTTGCATCGCATGGTTGTCAATAACCTCGCATACGGTTGGGCCACGAAGTTCCGCAAGTGCGCTACCGCAAAAGAATCTTGCACGCACCTCACCAACTACCTCAGGAAGATAATCGACTAGATGCCACTGCCACTTGCCGTAGATACCAAGATGTATGCGAAGAAAAAGTTCATTGTCGAATTCAAGAAAGAGTTGCTTACCGACTGCAGATGCCTTAATCAACTCGCGCCCAGAAATGAGTTTTGCATCGGCAGTGAATCTACCTTGAGGTGAATCAATTGAGACTGCCTTGCCGGCGAATAACCGATTGAAGTCATTCGCCGTGCGATGGACGGTATGCCCTTCTGGCACTTAGCGAATTTCGCCAGACTCTTCGTAAGCGGCAATCTTGCCGATACGACGCACGTGACGCTCATCATTACTAAATGGTTCTGCAATGAAGAGTTCAATCAAATGGAGCACTTCTTCTTGACTGTGCTGGCGCGCACCCAAAGCAATTACGTTTGCATCGTTGTGTTCGCGGGCCAACTTCGCAGTGGACTCATTCCAGGCAAGAGCGGCACGAATTCCGGCCACTTTATTTGCTGCAATCTGCTCACCGTTTCCAGAGCCGCCAAGAACGATACCTAGCGCCTGCATGCCAGCCTGTTGATCACGAACCACTGCCAGTGCCGCATTGATGCAGAAGCTCGGGTAATCGTCCAGTGGGTCATAACTCTGGGGTCCGTGATCAAAGACTTCGTGCCCTTGATTTGACAACTGTTCAATCAAAAAATGGCTAAGTTCTAGGCCAGCATGGTCCGTGGCAATGTGGATTCGCATGGTTACTAGGCTAGTTGACGAATTACCCAACTAATGCAGGAGCCCAAATGCCAGGAGAAAACCTAACCAGAATCGAAGCTCAAGACCGAGCGAGAATCCTGAAGGTACATGACTACGAAGTCGAACTGGACCTAACCAAGGGCGATACCGTATTTGGCTCGAAGACCACCGTCACATTTGAAAGCAGCGAGGTTGGGGCAAGCACTTTCATTGACGCAATTACCAACAGCGTGCGCAGTATCACCCTGAACGGCGAGGCACTTGATGTTTCAACTCACTCTGATGGGATCCGCATTCACCTGCCAAACCTCCAGGCGAGCAACGTGCTGGTAGTTGATGCAGACGCCAACTATATGAACACCGGTGAAGGTTTGCATCGTTTCGTCGACCCGGTAGACAACGAGGTGTACCTTTACAGCCAATTTGAAGTACCGGACTCCCGACGCATGTTCGCAGTTTTTGAACAGCCGGACCTGAAGGCGCGTTTCAGTTTTACAGTCACTGCTCCGGCTAACTGGAAGGTGGTCTCAAATCAACCGACACCAGAACCAACCACGAATGGAAATGGCAGCGCAACCTGGACCTTCGGTGCAACTCCTCGAATTTCTTCATACATCACCGCACTAATTGCCGGTCCTTATGTGGAAAGCAGATCTGAACTCACCTCAAGCAACGGCAAAGTGATTCCTCTTGGCGTCTTCTGTAGAGCATCACTAGCCGAATTCATGGATGCCGATTACATTTTCGAAAAGACTCGACAGGGCTTTGATTTCTACGAAAAGCAATTCGACGTGCCATACCCATTCGACAAATACGACCAGCTATTCGTACCGGAATTCAACGCAGGCGCGATGGAAAATGCCGGTGCGGTTACTTTCACTGAAACCTATGTATTCCGCTCTAAAGTGGCCGATGCCACACGTGAACGCCGAGTGGTCACCATCCTCCACGAGCTTGCCCACATGTGGTTCGGCGACTTAGTGACCATGCGCTGGTGGAATGACCTTTGGTTGAATGAATCCTTCGCGGAGTACGCATCAACACTGGCCACAGCCGAGGCTACCGAGTGGCATGGCGCCTGGACTACCTTTGCGGCGCTCGAAAAATCCTGGGCTTACCGCCAAGACCAATTGCCTTCAACTCACCCGATCGTTGCCGAAATTAATGACCTAGAAGACGTACAGGTCAACTTCGACGGTATTACCTATGCGAAGGGGGCTTCGGTTCTAAAGCAACTAGTGGCCTGGGTTGGCCAAGAGAAGTTCATGGCCGGAGTTAGTGCTTACTTTAAGAAGCACGCCTACCTAAACACCGAGTTGCCAGACCTGCTTCGTGAACTTGAAGCGCAGTCAGGTCGCGATCTGAAGTCATGGTCGGCTAATTGGCTTGAAACAGCAGGAGTCAATACGCTTCGTCCGAAGCTTGAAATAGTCGATGGCAAGATTGCCAAGTTAGACATTCTGCAGTCAGCAATCGAAGAACATCCAACTATTCGCCCACATCGTATGGCAATTGGTTTCTACAACTTAATTGACGGGAAACTCAAACGCACCAACAGACTCGAAATTGACGTAGATGGATACGAGACTTCAGTACCTCAGGCAATCGATATCGATGCACCAGACCTCTTACTTCTAAATGACGACGACCTGGCATATGCCAAGATCCGACTCGATGACAAATCTTGGCGCAACGCGGTAAAGCACCTTGGAGATTTCGAAGACTCGCTTGCACGCACTTTGATTTGGGGGGCAGCCTGGGACGCAACACGTGATGCCGAGACAAGTCCTCGCGAATTCATTCAGCTGGTACTAAACAACATTGCCGCCGAGACTGAGTCGACAACCATCTTGACTTTGTTGCGACAGCTCATCACTACGGGAAATCTCTATGTGACAGAGCAACACCGTGACGAAGCATTAATCGCAATTGCAGATGGTCTTCTAAAGCTTGCCCGAACCGTATCCCCTGGATCAGACCTCCAGCTTCAACTGCTGAAGTTCTTCCCGCAGTTTGCTCGCACGGATGAACAGCTGGATGCCCTTGAGGCAATTCTCGATGGACGAGAAAAAATCAACGGCCTCGAGATTGACGCTGACCTTAAGTGGGAACTACTTACAGGCCTGGTCGTGGCCGGACGAAGCGGCGAGGCGGAGATTTCGGCAGCGTTGGCAGCCGATAACACTGCCAATGGACAGCGGTCGGCAGCTGGTGCCAGAGCAGCGATCCCAACTTCAGCCGGAAAGGCCAAGGCCTGGAGTGAACTCGTCGATGGCGGAAACATGTCGAATGCTCTAGTGCAAGCAGCAAGCCTCGGCTTTGTTCGCGTGCTCGACCCATCACTTCTTAATCCATATGTTGATGCCTACTTCGAACAAGCAGTACACATCTGGAAGAAGAACACTTTCAAATTGCCGAGTACCTGATGGTGAACCTTTACCCGCTCGCACTGGCTAGCAACGAATTGGTTACCAAGACTAAAGAATGGATTGCCAAGCCGCAGATCAAGGAAATTCCGGCTCTACGAAGAATACTGGTAGAGAATCTCGCGGCTGTTGAGCGAGCACTTGCTGTACAGGCACGAGACGCTAAGGACAACTAATGGAGCATTTCTTAGCTTTTTGGGATCAGGGGCACACGCCACTTCGAATTCTTCTGATTCTTGTCGGCACTGTTCTCGTTCGATTGATTCTCTTAATTCTGGTGAAGCGTGTGATTCGTGGCATCGAAGACGGCACTCGAAATCACAAGTCCAGTAAATCTGACTCACCGATTGCAAAGGCTCGCGTCGTGCAACGCGCAAAGACCATGGGTTCGGTGCTTAGCAACTTAATCACTTGGACACTTATTTTGTTCGCAGTTGGATCTGTACTTTCCGAACTAGGCATTGCCGTCGGTGCTCTAATAGCGAGTGCTGGAATCCTCGGAGCCGCCTTAGGTTTCGGTGCACAAAGCTTGGTTCGAGACCTAATCAGCGGTATGTTCATAATTTTTGAAGACCAATTCGGTGTCGGCGACTCGGTTGACCTCGGTCAGGCAAACGGAGTAATTGAAACCGTTGGCCTTCGAGTCACTCAGGTAAGAGACGTCACCGGAACCCTCTGGTACGTGCGCAACGGCGAGATCACTCGCGTGGGAAATCACACCCAAGGCTGGTCAAGAGTGATCTTGGATATCGCACTGCCATACGACACCAAACTCGACAAGGCACGTGCCGCAATTCTCGATGCGGCAAACGCATTAGTAAAGGACAACACCTTCAGCAAGAGAATGCTCGGCAATCCAGAAATCTGGGGCATCGAGGCCATCAACGGTCGCCAGGTAGTGCTTCGCCTAGTGCAGCAAGTCGGCCCGCAAGACGCCGACGAAGTAGCTCGCGAACTTCGACTTCGAGTCAAGGAGTCCCTAGACAAGGCCAAACTGTCGCTAGCCGATACTCCGCTATACGTCGAAGTCGCAGGTAAGGCAGTCAAGTAATTTGTCGAACGAAAACGAATTCGCAGGCACTCCCTTTGAAGACAAAGAACGCGTTGAGACTGTTCGCATAAAGGGACTCAGTGGTGAGTTCAATCTGGCCGGCAACTTCTATGACAAAGTGGGCGGAAGCCAAACCTTCAAAAAGTTAGTCGACAAGTTCTACCAGGGCGTGGCAACTGACGAGATACTTCGACCGATGTACCCAGAGGAAGATTTGGGTCCAGCCGCTGAAAGGTTGCAACTCTTTCTAGAGCAATACTGGGGTGGACCAACGACTTATCAAGAGCAGCGTGGACACCCGAGGCTTCGAATGCGCCACCAGCCATACAAAATTAATCCTCTGGCGCGTGAGCGTTGGTTATTCCATATGCGTGAGGCTCTAGATTCTCTTGGACTCTCCCAGCTGCTCGAAGCAGAAATGTGGGCATATCTTGATCGCGCAGCCACGGCGATGCTAAATACTTTCGAGGACTAGATAACTGTCGAGGCTGCGCGTGAAAGCACGTGCCCAAAGTCAGTACTTAGTCGCACCCAATTATCAGCGTGAAAAATTCCGACTTCTTCGTTTTCGGTCATGAAACCAAGACCCGCAGCAACAAACGCTGCACCAGTAGGAATTGTCACATCTTCCTTGATGCCTCTTCCCCAAATCTCGCCACGAATTCTTGCAGCAATCGGCCCACCAACCGAAGCTGGCAAGGTGTCGGCAACCTCCGCAATTCCATCGCGAGCAATTTGAGTCAAAACGGTTTCGTTAATGGTTCCTGTCTGTGACCAGCCACTTCTCGGAGCAGATATTCCAGCCCAAGCAGCACGCATTGTGACCGGTGGTACCTCGATTGTGAAAACTTGTGCTCCAGAATCCAAGACTTTGGCGAGTCGCTCAAGCACCGAACCAATTTGCACCAAAACATCTACCTCTGCATCCTGAGCCAGTTCAATAGTGCGGAGTCCCAAAACGGTCGGTCCATTGTCCATGAAGCTGCCAGAAAAAATTGGCGCAACGTAGGCCGCAAGTACGTTACCAAAGGCGCGCAGGCGCACTAGCCCCTCGGGGTCTAGTCTTTTGGCGCGATTAAGATAAGCCTGCAAATCAAGCGCGGATTGCTTATCAATAAGCGTGAAGTCTTTATTCATCGGTATCTAAACTTACCCTCATGAGAGTTCCTCAGAACCCCTTGGCTGACTTACTAAAAGCGCTAACCCTTGAATCTCAGGGGCTGAACGCTTTGAACGAAGACACCTTCGAAGGGCCATCCCAGTGGATGCCACACGGACGAGTCTTCGGCGGACAGGTACTAGCCCAGTCACTTATGGCAGCCCAACAGACCGTAAGTGAATCCGATCGTTCCGTACACTCGATGCACGGTTACTTCCTTCGTCCTGGCGATATCGAATTGCCAATTAGCTTCACTGTTGATCGCCTACGCGATGGACGAAGCTTCAGCACGCGACGAGTGCAGGCATTTCAAAAAGATCAAGCGATTTTTTCCATGATCGCTTCTTTCCAAGATCATGACCCTGGCATGGAGCATCAAACCGAAATGCCGAAAGATATTCCAGCACCAGAGTCACTACCAACCGCTGCAGAACTCATTGGCGAGAACCCGCATCCTGTCGCTCAGTACTGGGCGAAAGCTAGACCATTCGATATGCGACATGTGCCATCACCGATTTACTTCAAAGTAGAAGGTGAGTTAGTTTCTCATCAAGCTGTCTGGATTAAATCATTGGGCGATTTGCCTGACAACAAAAATATTCACCGAGCCGCCATCGCATACGCGAGTGACTATTCCATTTTGGAAAGCATTATTCGCAAACACGGTATCGCCTGGGCTCACCCTGGACTAAAAAGCGCCAGCCTGGATCACGCGATGTGGTTTCATCGTGAAGGGCGCGCTGACGAGTGGTTGCTATACGTGCAGGAATCTCCGAGCGCCCAAGGCGGACGTGGACTATCTCTCGGCAGAATTTACACTCGCGACGGAGTATTGCTAGCGAGCGTTGCCCAAGAGGGTATGGTTCGCGTTCCAGAAATAAATTAGTCGCGAGTCAATCGTCGATAAGTCGAACGGTGAGGCTTTGCGGCCTCCGCACCAAGTCGAGCAATCTTGTTCTCTTCGTAGGCTTCGAAGTTTCCTTCGAACCAATACCAGTTTGATGGATTGTCGTCTGTGCCTTCGTAGGCAAGAATGTGCGTAGCCACGCGGTCGAGGAACCAACGGTCGTGAGTGATCACGACGGCACAGCCAGGAAACTCCAGCAGTGCGTTCTCGAGAGACGAGAGAGTTTCAACATCGAGGTCGTTAGTCGGCTCGTCGAGTAGCAACAAGTTTCCACCCTCTTTCAAGGTGAGTGCCAGGTTCAAGCGGTTTCGCTCACCACCGGAGAGCACTCCGGCAGGCTTCTGCTGGTCTGGACCCTTGAAACCAAAAGCTGCAACGTACGCGCGCGAAGGCATTTCCTGGCTACATACCTACATGAAGTCGAGTCCACCGGAGACTACTTCGAAGAGTGTCTTGTTCGGGTCGATGCCGCCACGAGACTGGTCGACATAGGAGATCTTTACGGTTTCGCCGATTTTTAGTTCTCCGCCATCCAACTTCTCTAAACCAACGATGGTCTTGAACAAAGTGGTCTTACCCACACCGTTTGGGCCAATCACGCCAACGATTCCGTTGCGCGGTAGCGAGAAGTCCAAGCCATCCACAAGCACGCGGTCGCCGAACTGTTTACGCAAGCCCTTTGCCTCGAGCACGATGTTTCCTAGACGAGGTCCGGCCGGGATTTGAATTTCTTCGAAGTCAAGCTTGCGAGTGCGATCTGCCTCGGCTGCCATCTCCTCGTACTTAGCCAAACGCGCCTTTGATTTGGTTTGCTTTGCCTTAGGCGTCGAACGCACCCACTCAAGTTCTTCACTCAGACGCTTTGCAAGCTTTGCGTCTTTCTTTCCAGCCACTTCGAGTCGCTCTGCCTTCTTTTGCAAGTAGGTCGAGTAGTTACCTTCATATGGATATGCGCGACCGCGGTCGAGTTCCAAAATCCATTCGGCAACATTGTCTAGGAAGTAACGGTCGTGAGTAACGGCAAGAACGGCACCTGGATACTTAGCGAGGTGTTGTTCGAGCCAAAGCACAGACTCCGCATCCAAGTGGTTTGTCGGTTCGTCAAGAAGAAGCAAGTCAGGCTTCTCGAGCAACAGTTTGCAAAGCGCAACGCGGCGCTTTTCTCCACCGGATAGGTGCTTGATTTCGGTGTCGCCTGGAGGGCAATGAAGTGCATCCATGGCCTGTTCAAGTTGTGAATCTAAATCCCAAGCGTCTAGGTGATCGATCTGCTCTTGCAGCGTTCCCATTTCAGCCAGGAGTGCGTCGAAGTCTGCATCTGGTTCAGCCATAAGTGCAGAAATTTCATTGAAGCGGTCGAGCTTGGCTTTGGTTTCTTTTACCGCAAGTTCCACATTGCCAAGCACGGTCAAAGTTTCGTCAAGATGTGGCTCCTGCATCAAGATACCGACGCTGTGCTCTGGAGATAGACGCGCCTCTCCATTAGATGGGGTGTCCAGCCCGGCCATAATCTTTAGCACGGTTGATTTACCGGCACCGTTCGGGCCGACCACACCGATCTTGGCACCAGGGAAAAATGCCAAAGTTACGTCGTCAAGAATTACCTTGTCACCATGCGCCTTACGCGCCTTGATCATCTGATAGATGAATTCAGCCATGATGGCACCGCTTTCGTGAAAAAACGACGCCCACTCGCGTCGTTTGCTATCGATAAGTTTACCGACCGCTAATAACGTAAGTGGGCGTCGTCCACCGCTCTCGAAACGGTGTTTGCTGGGTTGAAAACGGGGGGGGTGCCTTCAGCCCAGCAGTCCATGTGGCTACTGACTCACCAATTCCTTCTCTACAGAAGCCTCTTCCTCAGGCTCGGGTTCGCGAGTGAGCACAGTGCGAGTAAATACGGCATTACCCCAGCACAGGTCGTGACCGAGGCTGTCTGCCTCTACTTCAACCGAGGTACCGGCACGTTCGCCGTTGTCCCAGTCGCGCACCCTGAGCTTTCCAGCCACCATGATGCGATCACCTTTTGAAATCGATCCAGCGGCATTGATAGCCAACTGCCGGAATGAGGTGACCGTGTACCAGTTGGTTTCACCATCTACCCATTTGTTTTGAGCACGGTCAAATCGGCGGTGTGAAGCAGCCAATCTGAACGATGTGATTGGGAGCCCGTCCTGGGTGACCAAGTGACGAGGCGTGGTGGCTACTAGTCCAGCCACTGAGATTGTTTCTGACAACTTCTTACCTTTCTATTGCGATGTCCGCAAAAGAAGATTGGCAAAAAGCTAAAACCTGAAACGAAAGAAATATAAAACTGTGGAAAAGATGATTAGTCGCGAAGGTACTGTGCAAAACTCGCACGCACTTTTGCCACCTTTGGTACTACGACCGCTTGGCAATAACCATTACCTGGGTTGTTGGCAAAGTAATCCTGGTGGTAGTCCTCTCCCATCCAAAATGTTTCGATTGGGATGATCTCGGTCACAATTCCTTCGCCCCAATATTCTTTTGCGCGATCACGTGCCGCTTCGAACATTTCACGTTGCGCATCATCCGCGTAAAACATGCAGGTGCGGTACTGAGTGCCGACATCGTTACCTTGTCGGTTCAATTGAGTGGGATCATGCATGGTGAAAAACATGTCCAGAATGACTACTGCTGGAATCACGCTCTCGTCAAAAGTCACTCGCGCCACTTCGGCATGCCCGGTGTTTCCATCGCAAACTCGCTCATACGATGGATTGTCGAGTGTGCCTCCCATGTAACCGACATCTACTGCGGTGACACCTTTGAAATTTACAAACGCACTATCGAGGCACCAGAAACAGCCGCCACCAAGAACAAAACTCATCATGCGAATAGCCTAGGCTTTTTGAATGATTCATAGCCACAAGCACCCGGCACTTGGCGTGCTTTTGGCTCTAAGCAGTTCACTGCTTTTCGGATTGAACGCAAGTACCACCAAAGTCCTGATTTCCAGTGGAATAACGGCAGTCAACATCACATTATTTAGGTGCCTGGCAGTTGTGGCGTTCTCCGGTCTTTATCTACTCATTTCAAATCGCAGAATGTTTCGAATTCAACTTCGCGAAGTGCCATTCTTTATTATTTTTGGCGTAGTGGGTGTTGGCTTGATGCAATGGGCCTATTCGAATGCCGTGGCCAACCTTCAAGTTGGCGTCGCACTGCTTATCGAATACACCGCGATAGTAATCGTGCCAATCGCCAGCTACTTTCTGTTCAGAGAAAAAATGCGTGGAACAATCTGGATCGCTGTCCTGCTTGTGCTTGGCGGACTAAGCATCGTTGCCAAACCTTGGAACTCCACTCTGAGCCCAATCGGAGTATTTTTTGGAATCCTGGCGGCAATATTTCTAAGCAGTTATTTCATCATGGGTGAACATGTTCAACGACGCCGCGATGCATTTTCTACAATGTTTTATTCGTTCCTGGCGGCGAGTATTTTTTGGCTAATTGCATCGGCATTCTTACCGACTGCATCGATTGATTTCAATGACTACCTGAATCTCACCGGCAATCTTGAGGCATTCTCCCTGCCTACCTGGGTGTTACTAATTTGGGTGGCAGTATTTGGTTCATTTGCTCCGATGCTTTTTACTTTCTTAGCATTGCGACACCTTCCTGCTAGCGGCGTAGGCATTGCTTCAACCGCAGAAACATTATTTGCCTTCGTCTTTGGATTTCTCTGGCTTAGAGAGATGATTGACCTATCGCAATTGATCGGCGGAGCACTCGTGGTAGTCGGCATAGTTGTGGCGCAAATGGCAAGGAGCAAATCATGGCAACCATCGAATTAGATCAGCAGCGCTTCGGAGAAGTTGTCACTTCACCAGGAATCGTATTCGTAGACTTCTGGGCTGAGTGGTGTGGACCTTGTCGCATGTTTGGGCCAATTTTTGAGGAAGCCAGCAACAAGGACACCGACATCATCTTTGCCAAGGTCGATACCGAAAAAGAGCAACAACTTGCAGGTTCACTTGAGATTACTTCTATCCCCACTTTGATGGCTTTCCGCGACGGCATACTTCTCTACAACCGCGCGGGAGCTTTGCCAGCCGCAGCTTTTGATGAACTGGTTCAGGCCGTCAAGAACATAGACATGGATGAGGTTCGCGCTGAAATCGCCAGGGGTCCAGCAGGCGAATAGGCAGGTCGCTCTCGAATTAGACTCGAGCCATGCACAAAGTCAATGATGACTCGGTACAACTCCGTGAGGCGATATTCGCTTACACCCGGTCACGCATGGAATACGATCCTCCCCCACTTGATAACAGTGCCTCGAGGGATTTCCTAGAAAAATCTGCTGGGCAAACCGTTACTGAAGATGGAATAGGCGGATTAAACGCCCTTCAGATTTTTGAAGACGTACTTGCACCCTCCACGATTTCGACCGACCATCCCAATTACTTGTCGTTCATTCCATCGGCGCCGACTCAAGCAGCAAAACTTTTTGATTTGGTCGTTTCAGCATCTGCAATATATGGGGGCTCTTGGCTAGAAGGCGCTGGTGCAGTTTTTGCTGAAAACGAAGTTCTGCGCTGGTTAGCAGCCGAGATCGGACTACCCGATAGCTCAGGTGGTGTTTTTGTTCAAGGTGGAACTATTGGAAATCTCAGTGCACTCGTGGCTGCGAGGCATAACGCCATTCACAAGCTTGAAAAGGTAAACAAACCAAAACCAGCTCGATGGAAATTTGTCTGTTCTAACGAGGCACATTCTTCGCTTAAGGCGGCCGCAGCCGTGATGGACGTGGACATCATCAAAGCACCCGTAGATGCAACCGGTCATCTTTGTGGTGCCGCAGTCGAGGCTGCTCTCGAGGGTAATCTCGACTCCGTTTTCGCAATTGTAGGCACCGCTGGTACTACTAATTTTGGGATCGTAGACAAACTGGATGAAATCGGGCAAATAGCCCGAAAATATGAAATCTGGTTCCATGTGGACGGCGCATACGGGTTAGCCGGGATACTCTCTGCCGAATCAAAAACAAGATTCAAGGGTGTAGAGCTTGCAGACAGCTTCATTGTCGACCCGCATAAATGGCTTTTTGCTCCTTTCGATGCCTGCGCATTGGTATATAGAGACCCAGCCTTGGCTCGCGCTGCTCATACCCAGCACGGTGAGTATCTCGAAGTGCTTAACGACACTGAAGAATGGAACCCTTCAGACTACGCATTCAACTTGACCAGACGAACCCGCGGACTACCCCTCTGGTTCTCCCTCGCAACCCATGGAATAAGAAAATATCGAGAAGCCGTGGGTCACAATATTTTGCTAGCTCGCCAGATTGCTGATGAAATAAATCGCCGTAAGGATCTGGCGTTAGTGCGTGAACCAGAACTTTCCGTGGTGGTTTTCACTAAGGCAGGCTGGCAATTGAACGACTATCTGGATTGGTCGGAGAAACTCTTAGCTAGAGGTCAAGCATTTGTTGTACCAAGCTCTCATCTAGGTGAACCAAATGCGAGATTTGCAATCGTAAATCCTGAAACTAAATTTGATGACCTTGTCTCAATTCTAGACAGCATGAATTAGGAGCATTAACAGTGAAAGTAACCTTTGCCGAAGCGCCAACTTCACTCTCGCGAGTGAAAAAACAGGAACGCAGCTTAGTCAAAGTAGCACTCGTGCAAACAAAGTGGCATGCAGAAATGCGCGAACATTTGGCAAAGTTAAATGAAGGCATCGCTCTAGCAGCCAAACAGGGAGCACAAATCGTCTGCCTTCAAGAATTGACTTTGAGCCGCTATCCTGCTGATCAATTACCGATTGGAACACCTAATTCGATTGCCGAAGAATTAGTAGGTGGTGCAACACACACTTTTGCGGCAGCCGCAGCCAAAGAAAACAATATTTACGTACACGCTTCGTTGTATGAACATCAGAATTTTCCAGATGGTCGCGGGCTAAACACTGCAATTATCGTGGCACCAAATGGCGAAATAGTTGCCAGAACACCAAAATTGCATATTCCAGTGACCACCGGCTACTTCGAGGACAAATATTTTGCACCAGGACCTTCTGATGCCGACCCTTATCCGGTTTATAACCTGAAATTGAATGGTGAGATCGCCAATTTCGGCCTCCCCACCTGTTGGGATGAATGGTTTCCAGAGGTAGCTCGGAACTACAGTCTTCGTAATGCAGAGGTGCTGGTTTACCCAACTGCAATTGGCTCAGAGCCAGATCACCCAGAATTTGATACAGAACCGCTATGGCGTCAGGTGATTGTTGGGAATGCAATTGCTAACGGCACTTTTATGATTGTGCCTAATCGCTACGGCGACGAGGGTGCAATCAAGTTTTACGGAAGTAGCTTCATCTGCGATCCATACGGTCGAGTGTTAGTGCAAGCAAGCAGAGATGAAGATGAAGTTCTGGTAGCTGAGCTGGACTTGGATCAACGACGTGACTGGCTGGATCTTTTTCCATTCTTGGCCACTAGGCGGCCAGATACATACGGCGAACTAACCAAGCCTGTTGCAAATGAGCGCACCGAATCTGGCGATGGTGAGCTTGGTGGAATTGCTGGCGTGGCAAAACGATGACTCGTTGGAAAATGCCCGCTGAATGGGCCACACACGAACGTACTTGGATGGCTTGGCCTTCGAATGGTTACACGCTAGGAGCAACAGAATACGACGCCATGGAGGCTAGAACGACTTGGGCTGCCGTTGCAAATGCGATAGTCGAATTCGAACCAGTCACCATGCTCTGTAATCCCGCCGATTTAGATGTAGCGAAGAGTTTCCTGAATGAAGACATAAAACTAGTCGAAGCCAGTCTTGACGATGCCTGGATGCGAGACATAGGTCCAACTTTTGTGAAGAATGAATCAGGCGAACTTGGAGCGGTCAACTGGATTTTTAACGGTTGGGGTGCGCAACCCTGGGCAAGTTGGACAAATGATTCAAAAATATCGAATCAAATCGGGCAACTCACAGATTCAACAATTATCAAATCCCAGATCGTCAATGAGGGAGGTGCGATCCACGTAAACGGTGCTGGTGTTGTGCTACTTACCGAAACAGTTCAATTGGGCGAAGGTAGAAATTCTGATTGGACTCGAGAGAATGTGGAACGTGAGGTTCACGCAATGCTTGGCACCGACAAAGCAATCTGGCTAAAACGCGGGCTTACTCGAGACTACGATCAATTCGGCACCAGGGGGCATGTTGATATCGTTGCTTGCTTTGCAAACGAAGACACTATTCTCTTCCACAAGCAGGAAAACGTTGAACATCCAGATTACGAAATTAGCCTCGAGGTAGAAGCCACGTTGAGGGCTAACGGTGACTTCAATTTGATTCCGGTAGCAGCCCCTAAGGCACTTCGGGACGAAGATGGATTTGTCGACTTCAGCTACATAAACCACTATCTGGTAAATGGCGGCGTAATCCTCTGCTCCTTCGATGATGAAAATGATCTTCGGGCGGTAGAGACCATGAAACAGGTTTACCCAGGCCGAAAAATAGTCCAAATTGATGCCCGAAACCTATTCGCGCGAGGTGGCGGCATTCACTGCATTACCCAGCAGCAGCCTCAATAGCCTCGTGGTTGTAACCTTGTAAGCATGTCTAAAGTTCTTGCATCCCTTCCTGTCGGCGAAAAAGTCGGAATTGCCTTCTCTGGCGGTCTCGACACCTCTGTAGCAGTCGCTTGGATGCGAGAGAAAGGTGCCATTCCTTTCGCCTACACAGCCAATCTTGGCCAGTACGACGAAGATGACATCGAATCAATCCCATCCCGCGCGCAGGAATACGGTGCTGAGGCCGGCCGCCTAGTTGACTGCCGCCAGTCACTCGTCGAGGAAGCTCTCGCCGCTATCGCCTGCGGCGCATTCCACATTCGTACCGGCGGCAAGGTTTACTTCAACACCACTCCTCTCGGTCGCGTGGTTACCGGAACCCTTCTGGTTCGCGCAATGCAGAGTGATGGCGTTGAAATCTGGGGCGACGGAAGTACCTACAAGGGCAACGACATTGAGCGTTTCTACCGCTACGGCTTGCTAGCCAACCCAAACCTTCGCGTGTACAAGCCTTGGCTCGATGCCGACTTCGTTAGCGAACTAGGCGGACGTCACGAAATGTCTGAGTGGCTGCAGGCTCGAAAGCTTCCTTACCGTGCATCTACCGAAAAGGCCTACTCAACCGACGCCAACATGCTTGGTGCTACTCATGAGGCAAAGACACTCGAGCACCTCGACACCTCATACGAGATTGTCGAACCAATCATGGGTGTGAAGTTTTGGGATCCATCAGTAAAGATCGACAGCGAAGATGTCACCATCAAGTTCGTTCAAGGACGTCCGGTGAGCATTAACGGCGAAACTTTCAAAGATGCAGTCGAACTTTTCTACAAGGCGAATGAAATCGGTGGTCGTCACGGCCTCGGCATGAGTGACCAAATTGAAAACCGAATCATCGAAGCGAAGAGTCGCGGAATTTACGAAGCACCTGGAATGGCGCTAATTCACATTGCATATGAGCGACTACTCAGTGCGATTCACAACGAAGACACAATTGCGAACTACCACGCCGAAGGTCGCCGGATGGGTCGCCTACTTTATGAAGGCCGCTGGCTAGACCCGCAGACTCTCATGTTGCGCGAATCACTCACCAAGTGGGTGGCCAGTGCAGTCAACGGCAGTGTCACGCTTCGCCTTCGTCGCGGCGACGACTACACCATCCTGAACACCCAGGGCGATGGCTTTAGCTACCACCCAGAGAAGCTTTCGATGGAACGCACCGAGGATGCAGCATTCGGACCGACCGACCGCATTGGTCAGTTGACCATGCGCAACCTCGACATCGCAGACACTCGCCAGAAGCTCGATCTTTACCGCAAGCAGGGACAGATCGAGGGCGGTCAATTCGAGCTGGCCTAAATGAGCGGCGAGGAACAAGACCTAGCAAAACTCCTGCATCAGGAGGAACTCTTGGTGTTTCCGAAGTTCACCGAGGACGATGCCTGGGCGCTTGGCGACATCATTCACGCACGTGCCGTCAAAGAAAACTGGTCAGTCGTAATCGACATTCGTCACGGTGATGACATCTGGTTTATGCACCAGATGCCGGGGAGGGATCAAACAAACTTCGACTGGACCCGACGCAAGCGCAATCTCGTTCACAAAACTCACAACTGCTCATACGCAGGTAACCTTCGCGCGGTACTCGGCCTGGTTGATCCAGCAGCAGAAGGTTGGGATGAAGCAGACTATGCCCCAGCGGGTGGATGTTTTCCGGTGCGCGTAAAAGGTGAAGGCCTCGTCGGCACAGTCACAGTTTCTGGTATCCCCCAACGCGATGATCATCGACTCGCAAGCGAATCGATTGCCGAATACTTAGGCATCGACTTAGGCGACTACAACCTTTAGATTTCAGAGTTATAGTCATGTTGAGATCAATAGAAGGAGCTCAACTAAATGAAGGTCAATGACAAAGTCGTAGTAGTTACCGGTGCCGGCAGCGGCATGGGACGCGAACTCACACTCGAGCTCGTTCGTCGCGGTGCTTCTGTTGCCGCACTAG
>JBJTNZ010000041.1:0-4323 GCA_046074345.1 Micrococcales bacterium
GGTGGGTAGGGTTGCGATTGCGCCGTTGACCGGGTTGAAGTTTGTGCCGTTAGCGGCGAAGGTGGTGACGATAAGCGGAGCGGTTTCACCGATGATACGTGCGATACCGAGAAGCACCGCAGTGATGAGTCCCGACTTTGCAGCCGGCATCGTCACCAACCAGAATGCGCGCCAGGCAGGTGCGCCAAGCGCAAGTGCTCCGTTGCGCAATTCTTGCGGAACCAAAATCAAACTCTCTTCGGCAACTCGAGCCACGGTCGGAAGCATAAGTGGAATAAGTGCGAGCGATCCGGCCCATCCGACGTACTGAGTGATTCCAGTAGCAATGAACATCGCGTAGATAAACAAACCGGCGACCACAGAAGGCAAACCACTGAGTGCTTGAATCAAAGTGCGCACCAAGGTACGAGTGCGTCCTCGTGTCTCGGTGAGGTATACCGCAGTCGCAATACCGAGTGGCACAGTAACCACTGTCGAGAGTGAAACCAGTAGAACAGTTCCGATAATTGCGTGGCCGACACCACCGTACTCAAGTGATGTGGTCTGTGAAATGTAGACATTGTTTTGAGTGAAGAACTGCCAACTCAGGGTGTTCATGCCACTTTGAATCACTGACCAAACCACTGAAATCAAGAGCACGAAAACCGAAGCAGCGAAGAAGATCACAAGCACCTGAAGTACGGCATCTGACATACCACGCTTGCCCGAAACTCGACGACCAACCAGCGCACCGACCACCAGCTGCACCGGAAGGAATACCAAGAGCAATGCCAACTCGAACTGAAGCCCAGCAAGCATGGCGATAAGCCCAACCCCAAGCGGAACCACGGCCGCCAACAAGATGAGCACCAGGTTCGCGAACGAGACCTGCTTCCAAGGCTCGGCGGTCTTTGGGCGAGCCACGGCTGCGACTACTTTCTCCATGGCTGAGCCTTTGCAACAATGTAGCTGGCAGCGGAGTTAACCAGCAGCGTGACCACGAACAGCACGACACCGGCTGCCATCAACCCCGAAACTTCGGCAGGTCCGGCCTCGCCGAACTTAGCCAAAATCATTGAGGCTACCGAACCACCCTTGGCTTCGAGAATGTTGAACCAGTTAACTTCGAAAACCAAGTTGAGCACGAAGAAGATTGCAACAGTCTCACCGAGTGCTCGACCAAGGCCGAGTAGCACTCCACCCACGATCCCACCACCGGAGGTCGGCAAAATCACACGACGGAAAGTTGACCAGCGACCGGCGCCGAGTGCCAGAGAAGCGTTGATTAATTCACGATCGAGTTGACTGAAAATTTCACGAGTGACCGAAGCGATGATTGGAACAATCATCACGGCCACTACCCAACCAGCGATGAACGGTGAGCGAAGGAAGTTCTCATCTGAGTTTTGGAAAAAAGGAATGAAGCCAAGGAAGTCATGCAGCAACTTTGCCCAGCCTGCAGCTATCGGCGAGAAAACGAGTAAACCCCAGAGACCAAGAACCACCGACGGAAGTGCAGCGAGCAGGTCTACGAGAATCGTCACACCGCTGGCGATTTTTTTGTTTGCCATGAAAACGATGAAGTACGCAATCGAGATTGCCATCGGCACTGCAAGGAGTACTCCAAGAATTGAAATCTGAATCGAACCCCAGAGCATTGGCCCAATTTGCATGACCATTTTGTCTGGATTGTTGTCCCAGGTGGATCCAAAAATGTATCCGATACCCTGCGATTGGAACGCTGGCCAAGAACGCCAGGCCAAGAAGATCAAAATTAGTGAAACTAAAACAATTGATGAGTTTGCTGCAGCAGTAGCAGTCTTATAAAAAATTCTGTCAGAACGAGAAAACGGTTTGGCTCGGAGGCTGCGACGCTCTGAAGCAGGCTTCGGCTGGTTTTCGGACATGCCTAAAGCATGCTTTTACTTAGTAACCGGAACCTTTTTAAATGGTTAACGGAAGGTTAAATCGCTAGCCGAACCAGATCTGTTCCATGCGGGCGAGCATGATGGCCACGGTGAAACCAGCGACTCCGAGCACCATGGTTGACCACCTGGTGCGTTCCACCATGGCCCAGAAACCCGCACCGATAGGCACAATAAGTGCAACTACCAGGTAAGAGAAGAACTCAACGGTATCGGTCTTGGCGCGCTCTCCTCCAGCCACCAAAATGATGCTCACGACCAGTTGCACAAACAAGAGCAACTCGACCAGAGCTAGTGCTCCGATTGAAATAAGGCTCGGCTTACGCTTGGCCATACCGAGCAGGAGACCAATTGACCCGACCGCACTGGCGACAACCTCTTGAGTGACCAATAGCCATAACCAAGACTGATTCACTTTTCCTCCGCAAAAACTACTATCGACTTCAGTTTGTCACCAGCAGGTTCAATCATTGCAACTAGTTCATCGCCAAGAACTGCCGCAGCTGGTTGCAGCTGAATGCTGCCACTGATTCTCTTACCGTGACGCAAGTCGATTGCATCCTGCTCGCTCAAGGTGACTTTTTCGAAATTGGCTACGGCAGCCTCCGCAAGTGGAGTAACTGACAATGTCTCGCGGGTCAGTCCCCCTATCGCTTGAGCCGAACTGACCGAGTAGTTACCTACCTTAGTTCTGCGAAGCGCAATTAGATGGCCGCCAACTTTGAGCGCTGTTCCAAGATCGCGAGCAAGAGCGCGGATGTAAGTGCCGCTGGAGCATTCGATTACAGCGTCGAAGTCCAAGAAACCGTCGGTCACCATCGGTTCACTGGTGATTTCAAATCGGTGGATGGTGACTGCGCGAGCCGCGAGCTTCACTTCATCTCCACCGCGCACTTTTGCATATGCACGTTCGCCATCGACCTTGATCGCCGAGACCGAAGAAGGCACTTGCATTATTTCGCCACGCAACTCCGCTAAGGCTGCCTCGATTTGCGACTTGACGATTTGACTGGCATCTGCCGATGATGTGATCTCGCCCTCGGCATCATCCGTAATTGTGCTTGCGCCAAGGCGAATCCGCGCCTCGTAGGTTTTGTTAGCACCGACCAAAAAGGTCAACAATTTGGTGCCCGAATCGATACCAAGCACCAGCAAACCAGTAGCCATCGGGTCAAGAGTGCCGGCGTGACCAACACGCCTGGTACCAGCGATTCCGCGCAACTTTGCCACGATGTCGTGGCTAGTCCAACCCTGAGGCTTATCGATAAACGCCAAGCCGGAAGGCATTAGTCCTCGTCGTCTGCGTGTTGCTTTGGCTCCTTGTAAGGGTTAGCCTCTCCAGCAAACTTAGCGTTCTCAGCAATTTCGTGAAGCTCGGCATCGCGAGCCTTGGCCTCGGCAAGCAAGTCATTCAGGTGCGCCGCGTTTTCCTGAATCTCATCCATCTCAAGCTCGATGGTTGGAGTCAATCGAATTGAAAGTCCACGGCCAACTTCTCGACGAAGCACACCCTGGTTCTTTTCCATGATTTCTTTACTGCGCTGCTTGTCGGCATCGCTTCCATAAACCGTGTAAAAGATTTTCGCATGCTGCAAATCCGGAGTCACCTTGACATCGGTGATGGTGACGAAGCCTAGATCAGGATCCTTGACGGCCTTCTCTAAGGCTTCGGCAACCAAAACCTTAATTCTTTCGGCCAGCTTCCTGGCGCGTGCGTGATCTACCACTTTAGACTCGAGGCTTCTCACGCATCTCGAAGGTTTCGATGATGTCTTCTAGTTCGAGTTCGTTGAAGCCACCAAGTCCGATACCACACTCGAAGTCAGTCTTAACTTCGTTAGCGTCATCCTTGAATCGCTTTAGCGAATCTACGGTTAGGTTGTCGGCGATAACCTTGCCTGCGCGTAGTACACGTGCCTTTGCGTTTCGCTTGATCGAACCAGAGCGAACGATCGAACCAGCGATGGTTCCAACCTTCGATGACTTGAAGAGTTCGCGAACCTCTGCGGTACCGGTCTGAACTTCTTCGTACTCTGGCTTGAGCATTCCCTTGAGGGCCTTCTCAATGTCGTCGAGTGCAGCGTAGATAACTGAGTACTGACGGATGTCGACGCCTTCGCGGTCGGCACGCTCGCGAGCCTTGTTATCCGGCTTGACGTTGAATCCGATGATGATCGCGTTATCGACAGTTGCGAGGTTAACGTCTGATTCGGTAATTGCACCAACACCACGGTGGATGATGCGCAACTGAACACTGTCGTCCACTTCGATCTTGAGTAGTGAGTCTTCAAGAGCTTCAACCGCACCAGATACGTCACCCTTGATGACCAAGTTGAGAGCCTCAACCTTGCCATCTTCGAGCGCCTTGGTGAAGTCTTCGAGGCTGACACGCTTGCGAGTCTTAGCCAGAAGTGCGTTA
>JBJTNZ010000042.1:0-6447 GCA_046074345.1 Micrococcales bacterium
GTCTGGAAAAAGGTCATCTGGCCGAAGGTGCACGAGAAGTTCGACCGCGAACACGACATCGAGCATGACGATGACGACGAAGACCACAACCACCAGATATAGCTAAAGTGTCTGACCCGAAGCGCCGCAACACCCGCCAGAAAGACGCCGTTCGCCACAGCCTCGGCGAGGCAGCCGGCTTCGTTAGTGCGCAGCAATTGCACCAGGTCTTGAAAAACCACGGCAGCACCATTGGCCTGGCCACCGTTTATCGAGCTCTGGCTGATTTGGCCGAGGCCGGCGAGGCCGATTCGCTTCAGTCAAACAGCGGCGAATTGCTCTACCGCGCTTGCACCACCAGCCACCATCACCACCTGATTTGCCGCGCCTGCGGCAAGACCGTCGAGATCGAGGCCGCCAAGGTTGAGCAGTGGGCCGACCAGGTTGCCAGCGAGCACGGATTCAGCCAAGCCAGCCACACAATCGACATCTTTGGGGTCTGTTCGGCCTGCAAATAATCCGTGAAAAATTAACGGCGTGGCGACTGGATATTTTTCATATCGGGCTTGCTTAACCCCCGAATTTTCGCCTAAACTTGCAAAGTTGCTATTGCGACCGAATTCATCAAGCCTTTGAACTCTCTGTTCTGACGGCTTGCCCTCTAAAGGAGAACCAAATGGCTGCGTATTGCCAGGTGACTGAGACCGGACCTCAGTTCGGCCACCACGTCTCGCACGCTCAGAACAAGACCAAGCGTCGCTTCAACCCGAACATTCAGAAGAAGACTTACTTCGTTCCATCGTTGAAGCGCAACGTAACCCTCAACCTTTCAGCTCGCGGCATCAAGGTAATTGACGCTCGTGGCATCGAGGCCGTAGTTGCCGAGCTAAAAGCTCGTGGCGAGAAGTTCTAAGGAGAGCTAAGAAATGGCTAAGAAGGACAAGGACATCCGTCCAATCATCAAGCTTCGTTCGACCGCAGGCACTGGTTACACCTACGTAACCAAGAAGAACCGTCGCAACGACCCAGACCGCATTGTGTTGAAGAAGTACGACCCAGTTGTACGCCAGCACGTTGAATTCCGCGAGGAGCGCTAAGAATGGCTAAGAAGAGCAAGATCGTTAAGAACGAGATGCGCAAGGTAATTGTCGAGCGCTACGCAGAAAAGCGTCTCGCACTAAAGAAGGCACTAGTTGACCCAACCTCAACCGACGCACAGCGCGAAGAGGCACGTCTAGGTCTTCAGAAGCTTCCACGCAACGCATCACCAGTTCGCGTACGCGGCCGTGACGCAATCGATGGACGTCCGCGCGGTTACCTCGCAAAGTTCGGCGTATCTCGTGTTCGCTTCCGTAAGATGGCGCACAACGGTGAGCTTCCAGGTATCACCAAGTCTTCTTGGTAAGACCCAACCTCTGAAAGAACCCCGCATTTGCGGGGTTCTTTCTTTTTAACTCTGAGTTCACATAAATATCGACACCATTCCTGAGCGTGTTTGCAGAGTAATTGAGTCGAAATTGACTTGAAATCAGAGGCGAGAATTGGCGGCCGAGCCAGCATCTTGGGCAAAACCCTTGATAATTCAAGGTCATTAGGCCAACAGGCACCCAAAAACCGCGAAAAATCAAGGGTTTTTCTTCGCAACACGCCGAGAGCCTAGCAAACACGCGGAACTACACGGTTGTAGTTTGTTTGAGACGGAACGTCAAACACGTAATTAGAGTCCAGGAGGACAACATGTCAGCACTAAACAAGGGCGAGCTAGTAGCAGCTATCGCTGAGCAGACCGGTGAGTCACAGGCTGCAGTCAACCGCGTAGTTGACGCATTCTTCGACACCATCTCAAAGACCATTGCCAAGGGTGGAAAAGTAACCATTCCTGGTTGGTTGTCAGTAGAGAAGGGTCACCGCAAGGCTCGTCAGGGACGTAACCCTCAGACTGGTGAGACCATCCAGATCGCAGCAGCAAACACCGTAAAGGTTTCAGCTGGTTCAAAGCTAAAGGCTGCAGTTAAGTAGTCCACAGTTTTATTGAAAAGGCGTCGACTTCGGTCGGCGCCTTTTTGCATTCCCGTTTGGTTTGTAGCATTGATGAATGAGCGCAATAACTAAACCTTCACGTGCGCTCTTTTTCTTTTTAACTTTCGCGCTAATTCTTGCCACGATCATTGGGTTATTGATTAGTGGAGCAGCGAATCCATTCAAATTAGTTGATCCAGGTGCAGTCGTGCGTTGGGGTCTACCAATTGCTCGCTCAATCACGGACATTGCAATGGCGACAAGCATTGGTGCGTTGGTGGTAGCTGCTTTCGTTTTCGCTGAGGGCACTAAGCAATTGAAGTCTGCAATGAACGTGGCTTCGATTGCGGCAGTTGTGTGGACACTTGCTGGCATGCTCCAATTCAATTTTGTTTATTTGAATGTCACCGGCTCTTCTTTTACTTTTGCGGAGCGTCACGGGCAAGGCCTGTGGCTGTTTGCCACCTCCGTGGAGCTCGGGCAGTATTTGGCGCTAAACATTTTGGGTGGAGCGGTCATCGCGATTCTGGCGCTTGCGTTTCAGCGCTTGGCCGCGGCCGCGTTGATTGCTGCACTGGGATTCTTATCGCTCGTGCCCATCGCACTGACCGGACATGCATCTGGAACTGCCAATCACGGCATGGCTGTGAACGCGCTTGGACTCCACTTGCTTGCAATCGTGCTCTGGGTCGGCGGGTTGATTTCACTGGCTTTGGTGCGTTCGCGGGGAGAGGTCACAACCACTCACTTCCAGCGTTATTCGTCCTTGGCATTGTTTGCCTATGCAGTGCTTGGCGTATCCGGTTTGATTTCTGCATCACTTCGTATTGGTGAGCTTGCGAACTGGTTCACAACATATGGGATGTTGATTCTGCTCAAGACTGCGATCTTCGTGGTGCTTGGAGTATTTGGTGCCATCTATCGCAAGCGCTTGCTCCTGGCCGGAAGTAGCTTCCTTCGTTTGGTGGCCGTCGAATTGATTTTGATGTCTGTGGCAATGGGATTGGCGACGGCACTGAGTAGAACTGCGCCGCCGCTGAATGCGGTTGATTTGGTTGGCACCACTCCAGCCGAATTGTTGACCGGTTCGAAGCTTCCTCCCGAGTTCAATTACGTGACTTTCTTTACGGAGTGGAAGCCGGATCTGATTTGGGCGTTTGTTTCACTCGGCGGTATCTATCTTTATCTCGCTGGCGTGCGACGTCTTCGCGCTCGCGGTGATTCTTGGCCAATCGGACGAACTCTGTCTTGGATTGCCGGAATGCTGTTTCTGTTTTTTGTGACCAATGGTTCGTTGAATGCTTATCAGGAGTACTTGTTTAGTGCGCACATGATTGGTCACATGATGTTGGCGATGGGTGTGCCGATTTTGTTGGTGCCAGGCGCACCGATTACGTTGCTTTCCCGTGCGGTGGAAAAACGAGATGACGAATCTCGCGGAGTGCGCGAATGGGCACTTTGGGCAGTACACACCAAGTACGCGCAATTCATCGCGAATCCGATTGTCGCGGCAATCTTGTTTGCTTCTTCGCTAGTGGTGTTTTATTTCACACCATTGTTTGCCTGGGCTACTCATGAACACATCGGTCATGAATGGATGGTCGTGCACTTTTTGATCACGGGCTATCTTTTTGCGCAAGCCCTCATTGGGGTTGACCCTGGTCCGGTGCGTTTGTCGTATCCGCTTCGTATCATGTTGCTAATTGGAACACTCGCATTCCACGCGTTTTTCGGATTGGCACTTATGTCTGGCGACACACTTCTGCTGCCGGATTGGTATGGAGCTATGGGGCGCACCTGGGGAGCTACTCCACTCGACGACCAACATGTTGGAGGCGCGATTGCGTGGGGCATCGGCGAATTACCGACCGCAGCGCTTACGATTATCGTCTCGGTTCAATGGTTCAAATCTGATGCTCGTGAAGCGAGGCGATTGGATCGTGCGTCTGACCGCGGGGGAAATCAAGACATTGAGGAATACAACGCCATGCTCAGCAAACTAGCCAAGAACGACGAGCAGTACCGCTAGTGGAGCTGGTCAATCTCTCAGACGAACAGCAGAAACTGTTCGAATACATCGAGTCAACCGAGGCCCATGTCTTCGTGACCGGCCGTGCCGGTACCGGTAAATCAACCCTGCTGACCTACTTCATCGAGAACACCGAGAAGTCGGTGGCTGTCGTGGCACCAACCGGTGTGGCTGCGCTAAACGTAGGTGGCACCACGATTCACTCACTCTTTGGTTTTCCATTTGGCGTGCTCGGCAACGTAGATCTAAGCAAGCACATGCGTCGTTACACCCGAGAGGTGCTCTCCGCTATCGATGTCTTGGTAATCGACGAAGTTTCGATGGTTAACGCCGACATCATGGATGCGATTTCTCGTGCGATGGGAATCGCTCGTGGAAAGCGCAAGATACCTTTCGGTGGAGCACAGGTAATTATGTTTGGTGATCCATACCAGTTGGCACCGGTGCCACCTCGTGACATTGATGACATCAATTACATGACAGAGAATTACGCGAGCACCTGGTTCTTTGATGCCCACGTATGGCGCGATGCACAACTCGAACGCTATGAGTTGATCGAAATATTCCGACAGACAGACGGCCACTTCAAAGATATTTTGAACGCACTTCGCGATGGTTCTGTCACACAGGAAATGATTGACGAGCTCAATCGACTCGCTGTGCGACCGACTCCGCACGATGAGGTTTTACGTCTTGCCACAATCAACGCGACTGTTGACCGACACAATTTTTCTCGATTGGGTGAGCTCACCACAAAGGGCCGTAAGTATGTAGCGGCAACCACCGGTGACATGGCGGCGTTCAATTCTGCGAAGCCGAATGATCCGGAGATCGAATTGAAAGTCGGTGCTCAGGTGATGTTCATCAAGAACGATGACTCGAGCCCGTTCAAGGATTCCGATGGCATGGCTTTACGTCGTTGGGTAAATGGCACCATCGGACACGTGGTCGAACTCAAGTCGGATTCGCACGTGGTGGTCGAGGTTGATGGCGAAACTTTCGATGTCGGTCGTGCCACCTGGGAGAAGGTCAAGTATTCGGTAGAGGAGTACTTCGACGAAGACACCAATAAGGTCAAGGAGACCTTGGTGGCCGAGACTGTGGCTGAGTTCAAGCAGATTCCGCTGCGCCTGGCTTGGGCGGTCACCATCCACAAGTCTCAGGGTCAGACCTATGACGAAGTCCAGATCGACCTTGGCTCCGGTGCATTTGCCCCCGGGCAGGCCTATGTGGCGCTAAGCCGCGTCCGCTCGCTGGACGGCCTCTACCTCTCTAGAGCCCTGAAAATGTCTGACGTGAAGATTGACCAGCGAGTACTGGAATTTATGAACGGGCACCACGATGCCCACACTCCTGAGGGGCACTCTGGACCGGTAGCCAAGCGAGGCTCCACCTCGGTATCCGGCTTCATCCCAGACGACGAAGAACCCCTGTTTTAGTTTGACCGCCCCTGCGAGAATGGAGACATGAACGCTTGGGCACAACTGGTAGTTCGTCACAAAAAGTCGGCGTTCTTTTCTTTCATCGCAATCATTTTGTTGAGCACCGTTTGGGGTTTCCAAAGTTTTGGCTCGCTCAAAGCTGGCGGCTACGACGACCCAACTTCGGTTTCCGCGAGAGTCACTTCGCTGCTTTCTAAAGAATTCAAAACCGAAACTCCGAATGTTGTATTGATTGCAGACATGCCAGATTACGTTGACTCATCGAAGAGTCGACAAATCGGTGCAAACCTAACTAAGCGAATTGAAAACTTCCGCGGTGTGGGAGAAGTGACGAGTTACTACTCACTAGGTAATCCACCTGCACTGCGCAGTGACGACGGTAAAGCCGTTTACTATTTCGTGAAGACCAATAACAAAATTGCTGAGACCGAGCTTGGCAAAAAGATTTCTGATTCGCTGACTGGAAATTTTGAAGGCGCGAAAATTTACGTTGCAGGTTTTGCGGCAATCAGTACCAGCATCAATGCACAAATTTCTTCTGACTTAGCTGCTGCTGAAACTATTGCGGTTCCACTGACATTGTTACTTTTAGTTTTTGTTTTTGGTTCGCTAGTCGCAGCTGGACTGCCGATGTTGGTCGGCGGATTAGCGATTGCCGGAAGTTTCTTCTTCGTGTGGATTTCCACGCTGCTCACCGATACCTCTGTTTTTTCGGTCAACCTAATTACCGGCATGGGCTTGGGTCTCGGTATCGACTACGCGCTACTCATGGTGAATCGCTTCCGTGAGGAACGAGCGGCTGAGCACTCGGTGGAGCAGTCGGTAATTCGCACGGTTAATTCGGCCGGCCGCACTGTGCTCTTTAGTGGTCTCACCGTCGCTATTGTGCTGGCCTCGATGTTCTTCTTCCCGCAGTACTTCTTGAAGTCTTTCGCTCTTGGTGGGGTGGTCGTAGTCTTCCTAGCTATCGCCGGTGCC
>JBJTNZ010000043.1:0-5233 GCA_046074345.1 Micrococcales bacterium
AAGTCCAAAGAAACCAAAACTGTTGAGAGCCAGATTAATATCGGTGGTCGCGCGAGCAAGCTTTGGGTTCAAGCAACTGCCGCTCCGTTGGGCAATGGATTTGTAATTCTTACGCTCGATGACCGAACCGAAGCTCGTCGTTTAGAAGAGACCCGCCGTGATTGTGTGGCAAACATTTCTCACGAACTCAAGACTCCAATCGGGGCAATTGCTCTACTCGCTGAAACACTTCAGGATGCAACGGATGATCCAGCTGCAGTGCAAAAGTTTGCCGCTAGCTTGCAGCGTGAAGCAAATCGTCTAGGACATATCGTCCAAGAAATCATCGAGCTTTCTCGACTTCAATCGGCTACCTATGTTGCAGACTCCGGCATGGTGAACCTGAACGAGGTAATCAGCGATGCGATTGACCGCACTCAAATTGCAGCGGATGCAAAACAAATGCGTATTTTGGCTGACACCAACGAGCAGGTTTTCGTTACAGGAAATTACGAGCAGCTCGCAATTGCGATTACTAATCTGATTGAAAATGCAATCATCTACAGTGATGCCAACGGGCAGGTGGGTATTGCATTGCGCAACAAGGGTGACATGGCTGAAGTGGTTGTGACAGACAGCGGTGTTGGTATAGCAATCGAAGATCAGGCTCGAATTTTTGAGCGCTTTTATCGAGTCGACCCTTCTCGCAGCCGAGAAACTGGCGGCACTGGGCTTGGCCTTGCGATTGTTAAGCACATTGCTATCAACCACGGCGGCGAGATTTCAGTGTTCTCCAAGCCTGGGCTCGGCTCTACTTTCACCTTGACCTTGCCAATTGATCAGAAAGCAACCAACAGCTAAATGACCAAAATCCTTGTTGTTGAAGACGAGCAGTCGCTTCGCGAGCCGCTAATTTACGTGCTCGAGAAGGAGGGCTACGAGGTGGTTGATGCTGCCGATGGAGACCAAGCCATCAAGGTCTTCAACGCCGAGCAGCCAGACCTCATTTTGCTCGACCTGATGCTGCCAAAGAAAAGCGGCAACGAGGTGTGCCAGATTATTCGTCAGTCTTCTAATGTGCCAATCATTATGCTGACCGCTAAGGACAGCGAAATCGACAAGGTAGTCGGGCTCGAAATTGGCGCTGACGATTATGTGACCAAGCCATACTCGACGCCGGAACTTAAGGCTCGCATTAAGGCAGTGCTTCGTCGCAATGTTGAACCCCAGGTGGAGTTCGGAAACATTCTCGAAGCCGGTGGCGTTCGCATGGACATCGAGCGTCACGAAGTTGAAGTAAACGGAGTGCGCGTTCAACTTCCACTAAAGGAATTCGAGTTGCTTGAGCTGCTGCTCGAAAACGTAAATCGTGTTTTGACACGAGGTCAGATTATTGATCGCGTGTGGGGGAGTGACTACTTCGGTGACACAAAGACATTAGATGTGCATGTCAAACGTATTCGCTCGAAGATTGAAGAAGACCCTGCTCGTCCAGAGCATTTAGTAACCGTGCGAGGGCTTGGTTACAAATTCCAGGCGTAGTGCCTAGCCTCTAGTTCTTGGAATCAGTGGTGCTGGTCTGGGTGGCGATGCCACTGACCAGCGGTGCGTACTCGGCGAATGTGCCATCAAGAACCGGAACGTTCAAAGTAATTTTGTCTGCACCAATGGTGACGTGCACCTCTACAAGCGATCCTGCCTTGACTGGGAAGCTCAGTGGAAGTGCTTGTCCTCCGTTGTAGCCGAGGTCTAGTTTTTCGCCTGCACCGACAGATACTGGAATCTCAGGAGTCTCCACTGTGCTGTGCGGGTGAATCTCAACATTGGTAGCAACCGCGTCGACTTCCTGGTTAACCAATGAACCGAAGAGTGCAGCCTGACCAGTCGCTGTGGTGAGAATCATGAAGTTTCGAACCTTGACCTTGCCAACAGTTGCGTTGACACCATCTGCTGGGTCGTAGACCTTGAGCGATGCGACTGGGCTAATGAAAGTGCATCCAGTGGTGCCTAGGGCAACAGCGGCAGCGATAGCGACGGCGGCAATTTTGCGGTTTAGCAAGGTAATTCCTCTCAAGGTGGTTCCAGTGAAATGCTACCCCAGATGTTTCTTGGCTCAGAGGCTCACTCGTGGTAAAATTGTGGTTTCTGAAGGGAATTCCTCCACATGAAACTTGAAGTTGGCGAAACTCTCGTCTACCCACACCACGGCGCAGCCAAAATCGTCAAAATCGAGAAGCGCGAGTTTGCCGGAGTCAAAGAGCAGCACCTACAGCTAAAGGTCACCCAGGGTGACCTATTGATTTGGGTACCTTTCTCAAAGGTCGAGACTGTTGGCATTCGTGCCGTTATTGACAACAAGGGCGTAAAGAAGGTCGTTGAGATCCTTCAAGCCGACTTCGTCGAGGAGCCAACCAACTGGTCTCGCCGCTACAAGGCCAACCTTGAGAAGCTTCAGTCTGGCGATGTCAACAAGAACGCCGAGGTTGTTCGCGACCTATGGCGCCGCGACCAGGACCGTGGCCTCTCAGCCGGTGAAAAGCGCATGCTTGCCAAGGCCCGTCAGATTTTGGTTTCGGAGCTCGCTCTGGCCAAGAAGTCTGATGAGGAAAAGGCCATTAAGTTCCTAGACGACGCACTGGCTGGCAAAAAGTAAGACCATGACTAATCGCGACTTAGCGGTGATCGTTGTCGCCGCCGGTCGCGGTGAACGGTTGAAATCCGATAAACCAAAAGCATTCGTTGAAATCAACGGACGCACTATTTTGGCGCACTCGCTAAGCCCGATTTCGGAATTACAAGATCTCAAGCAAGTTGTCGTTGCGGCACCTGAAGCTTTCTTGGCTGAAGCTACGCAAATAGTCAGCCAAAATTTTGACCAAGATGTCGAAGTCACAGTTGTGGTCGGTGGAGAGACTCGACAGCAATCAATTGCTCACGCGCTCGCGGCAGTAGATGCAAGCTACGTGCTAGTGCACGATGCAGCGCGTGCTTTTGCATCTGCAGATTTATTTCGTGCCGTTTATGGCAAGGTCAAAAATTCACAGCAGGCCGTCATCCCTGCGGTTCAAATTTCTGACACGGTAAAGCGCATCAAAGAGGATGTGGTGCTCGAAACAGTAGACCGCTCTGCACTGCGCAGCGCACAAACCCCGCAAGGATTTATTGCGGCAGAACTAAAACGCGCCTATGCGGATGCCAGCAATGACTTCACCGACGACGCTGCGCTATTCCAGTCGCTCGGCAAGACCGTGTTGTTTGTAGAAGGCGAAGTAAACGCAGCGAAGATCACAACCCCAGATGATCTTGGTGGTGTGCTTGCTCGACTGAATGGCCCTGGCCGCACCGGCATCGGTACCGATGTGCACAGATTCTCTAGCGACCCAAGTAAAAAGCTTTATCTCGGCACCATCGAATGGCCGGGCGTGTCAGGACTCGATGGTCACAGCGATGGAGATGCGGTGTCGCACGCTATTGTCGACGCGCTGCTTTCGGCTGCTGGCCTCGGCGACATCGGCAGTAACTTCGGTGTGGATCGCCCTGAGTTCGCCGGCGCCAACGGAAGTGTTTTTCTCACCGAAACCGTAAACCTATTGGCCTCTGCCGGATTCAGCATCGTCAATGTTTCAGTGCAGATAATTGGCAACCGCCCAAAGGTTGCACCAAAGCGCAAAGAAGCAGAGCAGGCCTTGACTGAGCTGCTTGGCGCTCCGGTGACACTTGGAGCAACTACGACTGATGGGCTTGGCTTCCTTGGCAATGACGAAGGCGTGGCAGCTGTGGCATCCGCTCTGATAATTAGCGCCAAAGATAGGCTGACCTCGTGAGTGCTCTGCAGGCCATCAGCCTTTATGACTCGAAGCGTCAAGAAAAATTGGCCTTCAAGCCGATTGTCGACGGCAAAGTAACAATGTATGTTTGCGGACCAACTGTTCAGAGTGCTCCGCACGCTGGTCACCTTCGCAGTGCGTTGGTTTATGACATTATGCGTAGATGGTTCACCGCCGTCGGATATGAAGTCACACTAGTGCGCAACGTCACTGACATCGACGACAAGATTCTAGAGAACGCCAAGCTGCAGTCACTCGATTGGCAAGAACTAGCAAGAAATATGGAAGTGGAATTCTCCACTGCTTACTCGCGAATTGGAATCGAGCCAGCTTCGTTCGAGCCACACGCCACAGTACACATCGCAGCCATGCAAAAACTGATTTCGATACTCATCGAACGCGGACATGCCTACCAGGCAACCGATGGTTCCGCGAATGTCTACTTTGCTTCGCACACTTGGCCGTCATACGGTGAGTTGACCAACCAGAAGCTTGACGACATGGAAGCTGGCGAAGAATTGGCGGAAGGCAAGCGCACTGCCCAAGACTTTGCCCTTTGGAAGGCAACTAAGCCGGGGGAGCCAGCGACCGCCTCTTGGCAATCACCATGGGGTGAGGGCCGTCCAGGCTGGCATATCGAATGCAGCGCGATGTCGACAGAAGCACTCGGTAACAATTTTGATATTCACGGCGGCGGTCTTGATCTGCGCTTTCCTCACCACGAAAACGAGTTGGCTCAATCCCGCGCTGCTGGCTTTGACTACGCCAACTATTGGGTGCACAACGGTCTCGTTAATTCGAATGGCACCAAGATGTCTAAGTCACTTGGAAACTTTGTTTCGGCAGCTGATCTTTTTGAGCAGGATGATCTGGGGCTTGCTATTCGCTACTACCTTTTGACCGCGCAATATCGTGCCAATCTCGAGTATCACGACGGCATTTTGCTTGAGGCAAAAGCAACCATTGACCGCATTAAGAATTTCTTGCGACGGGCAATCGAAGCAGGAGTGGCGATGGAAACAGAGCCAACAGTTTCGTTGGTTGGCGAAAAGTTTATTGAAGCCATGAATGATGATTTCAACGTACCGACAGGCATAGCAATCTTGCATGATTCCATTCGTGAGGGAAACGCAGCGATTGACTCTGGTGAGCACGGTTCTTCCGAGCAAGCGATGAATCGTGTGGTTGCAATTCTTAACGTGTTGAACATCAACCCGCTTGCACCTCAGTGGGCGCGAACCTCGAACATCGATGAGGCGCTAGTTCAAAAACTCATTGATGATAGGAACGCGGCTCGTACCCGCAAAGACTTCGCGGCGGCAGACGCCATCCGTGATGAATTGACCGCAATGGGCGTAACCATCGAAGACGCCGCCAACAAAACCAATTGGAGCATTCACTAATGGCAAAACCAGGTCGCCCAGGAG
>JBJTNZ010000044.1:0-30786 GCA_046074345.1 Micrococcales bacterium
CTGGCTAACAAGCCAGCGAGGGGAACTGGTTCGGTTCAACCCTGGTGGTCGATACTGGGATCGAACTAGCGAGCTAGCCAGCAAGCCAGAGAGGGGAACTGGTTCGGTTGAACCCTGGTGGTCGATACTGGGATCGAACCAGTGACCCCTTCCATGTCAAGGAAGTGCGCTACCGCTGCGCCAATCGACCATTGTGAATCTTCGAGGTGGAGACGGGATTTGAACCCGTGGTTTTACAGCTTTGCAGGCTGCTGCTTTGGGCCGCTCAGCCACTCCACCAATTCAGCTGATCTTTCGACCAACTACATGGGGCTTACGCCCGCTGCGAGCGGATGACGAGATTCGAACTCGCGACCCCAACCTTGGCAAGGTTGTGCTCTACCAACTGAGCCACATCCGCGTATCTTGTTTCCAAGACTTAGATACTCTAACCCAGAAACAGGCCGTTTTTCAACTACCCCTGCCACTTCCATCTCGGGTCACTACCTGAGTAACCGAGCTCTCCGTGTTGCACGAGGTCAACTCCTGCAATTTCATCAGTGCTGGTAACCCGGAACCCAATAGTTTTCTGGATAGCCATTGCGATCAGCCATGACATGACGAATGCGAAAATGCCTACTGCCAGACAGCCGATTGCTTGACGCCCAAGTTGCTCGAATCCATGCCCAAAAAATAGGCCACTGCCATCGGCAAATAATCCGATGTAAAGCGTTCCAATGAGTCCAGCTACAAGGTGGACACCAACCACGTCTAGCGAATCATCAAAACCGAAGCGAAATTTCGCCTCAATAGCAATTGCACAAACCACACCGACAATCGCACCGAGCACGAGCGCCCAAGCAGGATCTAAATATGCACAGGACGGTGTGATGGCAACTGCTCCTGCTACTGCACCAGTTGCAATACCAATTGAGGTTGCTTTGCCGTGCTTAAGTTTCTCGTAAAGCCCCCAGGAAAGCATTCCACCAACAGGAGCAGCCAATGTGTTTATGAATGCCAAAGAAGCCACACCATCTGCGGCAGTCTGTGATCCAGCATTGAACCCGAACCAGCCAAAAAGCAAAATTGCTGCACCGATTAGCACGAGGGGTACATTGTGAGGCGCGTGCATTCCCTTGGTAAATCCAAAGCGCTTTCCCACCACCAGAGCAACAGCAAGAGCAGATGCACCGGATGCAACTTCTACGACGGTACCTCCAGCGAAATCCAAGATACCAATTTCGTGCACTAGCCATCCACCGGAAACCATCTTGCCATCTACGATTTGGAAATTAAATACCCAAGATGCAACTGGAAAGTACACGAATGTCGCCCATAGCCCTGCAAAAACCATCCACGAACCGAATTTTGCTCTGTCAGCGATTGCCCCCGAAATCAGCGCAACTGTAATGATGGCAAATGTTCCTTGGAATCCACCGAATGCAAATGGAAACCCATCCCCTGATTTGGCGGCGACAAGAGCATCATTCATGAAAAGTTTCTCTGGCGAGATACCAATCACAGATTCGATTCCGATGAAGCTCTTATCTGAGCCACTGCTGAAAGAAATTGCATAGCCATAAATAATCCAGAGAACTCCGATAAGACCAAGTGAGCCAAAGGACATCATCATCATCGAAACGACGCTTGAGGCACGAACAAGCCCACCGTAGAAGAATGCCAGGCCCGGTGTCATAAATAGCACCAATGCCGAACAGGTAATCAAGAACATAGTGGCGTCTTGATTCATACTAACTCTCCTACTCTGAACGCACTAAAAGGAAGGCATCCTTCGATGCCTTCCTAACAGTGCAACTTATATGTTGCGCGTAACTAACTACCCTCGATCTGAACCGAATGCATAGGCCTCTTCACCATGAACCACGGTGTCAATTCCGGCAATTTCGTCCTCGGCCTTTACTCGGAATCCGATGGTTTTCTCAACCACCCAACCAATTAGTAACGCAAGGACGAAGCTGTAAACAAGTACTGCGGCAGCTCCGAGCGCCTGGGCTCCGAGCTGGTGGAATCCGTATCCAAAGAATGCGCCCACGCCATTTCCAAAGAGACCAATCCACAGCGTTCCTACGATTCCACCAACCAGGTGAATACCAACCACATCGAGTGAGTCATCAAAACCCAGGCTGAATTTCAGATCGATGGCAAGTGCACAGAGTGCACCAGCGACCAAACCTAGAAGTAATGCCCAGATTGGATCCAATGACGCACACGCTGGGGTTACCGCGACGAGGCCGGCGACAGCTCCGGAACCCGCACCAATTGATGTGGCTTTACCGTGCTTTATCTTCTCGATGATGATCCATCCGAGCATTGCAGCGGCTGGAGCGCCAATGGTGTTAATGAAAGCTAGTGATGCAATTCCGTCGGCCGCTACTTCTGAGCCGGCGTTGAATCCAAACCAACCAAACCAAAGCAATGCGACGCCAAGGAGTGTCAATGGGACGTTGTGTGGCTGATTGATTCCCTTGCTAAAACCAAAACGCTTGCCGAGCACGATAGCGAGTGCTAGTCCCGCTGCACCTGCGTTAATGTGCACAGCAGTTCCACCAGCGAAGTCAATCACACCAAGGTTGTAGACAATCCAACCACCATCGACGACTTTGCCATCCTGAAGCGTGAAATTGAATACCCAGTTTGCAACCGGGAAATAAACGATGGTTGCCCATAGTCCGGCGAACACCATCCAAGCACCAAACTTGGCACGGTCAGCAATTGCACCCGAAATAAGGGCAACTGTGATGATCGCGAATGTCGCCTGGAAAGCCACGAATGCCAGCGATGGATAAGTAGTTCCTTCAACTGGGTTTAGAGAGCTTTGCACCTGCGCATTTAGCCCGATTGCCGAGGTATCGATTCCAAACCAGCCGTCAATTCCAAAAAATGTTGAGCTTCCAGCATTGGCAAACGAGATTGCATATCCATAGACAATCCAAAGTACTGCGATAAGCCCCAGAGACCCGAAGCTAAGCATCATCATGCTTACCACGCTCTTAGCCTTGACCATACCTCCGTAGAAGAACGCTAGTCCTGGTGTCATCAGTAACACCAATGCGGCGGCTATCAGTACAAAAGCCGTATTTCCCTGATCCATTTGTTTACCTCTCTCTAAATAAACAAAACCTCGCCACTATTCGGGCACGGGATAAGTTTCGATGAAAGGTATTACGGGGAATTGCAAGAAATGTTTCAGGTTTGTAAAACTTCTAACCCGCTAACGCTCCAAGCCTTGAAACGGCTCTCAGGTACTTTTTACGATATCCGCCAGCAATGTGCTCTGGCGTGAACACCTCGGTCGTGCTAACACCGGTACCTCTGATGGCTACCTGTTGTTCGTATGCTCGATCGACAAATGAAACGAAGCGTAGAGCCACAGCCTGGTCCTTGAGCAAATGAACATCTGTGAAACCGACTCGATCCACTCCCTCAAGCAACAAACCATATTTTGAAGGGTGAATCTTGCCTAAATGTTTTAGGAACAGATCAAAATCTTCAAGAGCACTATTGGCTGAACCAGCCAACCATTCAATAATTTGGGATTCTGTATAGGTACCGGAACTAACTTCCACCGGTCTATGCCGGTGATCTTCGCCGTCAATTCTTAGCATTTGAAACTGATTGGAAATTCCATGTATCTCTCGTTGAAAATCCTCAGCCGCGAATCGACCTTCTCCTAAAGCATTCGGTGGAGTATTTGAAGTGGCGGCGAATTTTGTGCCTTTAGCTGATAACTCATTAAGTAGGCGTGACATCATCATGGTGTCACCTGGATCATCCAATTCGAATTCATCGATGCATATCAAGTCATAACGTGACAATGCCTCGACAGCCTTTGGAAAAGTTAGTGCACCAATCAAAGAAGTAAATGCGATGAACGAGCCAAAGGCCTTCTTTCCTCGAAAGGTATGAAATGTTGAGGCTAAAAGGTGGGTCTTGCCCACACCGAAGCCACCGTCTAAATAGATGCCAACTTTTGGAGTTTCAGCCTTGGAAAAAAGTCCGCGCCTAGCTATTTTTCCTGAAGCGAAATCCGCAGCAATCTTTGAAACACTGGCTTGGCTAGGAAACTCCTGATGAGGCACATAATTCTTGAAGCTGGCAAGTTCAAATTCTCGTGGCGGAACAAGATCACCCAATAATCGTTCGACGCTGGGTTCAGGAAAACGCCCCACCAGCGATATAAACTCCGGATTCGTTGCCAATTCTTACCTCATGTCTGGCGCTTAATTCAATCAGCATTTAGCCTAGATGCGAGACCCACAAAAAGTAGAAAGCGAAACCATGCCAATCGGCTTCGATGATTCAGAAAAGTTCCAAGAATATGCGCACCCTAACGCTTTGGTGAGTACGGAATGGCTCACTCGCCACCTCGGTGACGAAGGGCTTATTGTGGTCGAATCCGACGAAGATGTTTTGCTTTATGAAACCGGTCACATCCCAGGCGCAGTCAAAATTGACTGGCACACAGACCTGAACGATCCGATTACCCGCGATTACTTGGACGGCCAGGCGTTCGCCGAATTGATGTCCAACCGAGGAATCTCAAGAGACACGACTGTCATCATCTACGGGGATAACAAAAACTGGTGGGCAACCTATGCTCTTTGGGTATTCAAGCTTTTTGGGCATGCGGATGTGCGCATCCTTGACGGCGGTCGTGAGAAATGGATTGCCGAGGATCGAGAGCTATCTAAAGATAAACCAATCATCGCAGCGACCAACTATCCAGTGATTCAAAGAGATGATCACACCATTCGCGCGTATCGCGATGATGTGCCTGCGCATCTTGGAAAGCCACTTGTTGATGTCAGAAGCCCACAGGAATACAGCGGCGAGAGAACTCACATGCCAAATTATCCTGAAGAGGGTGCGCTCCGAGGTGGGCACATTCCTGGTGCGGCATCTGTCCCTTGGTCGAAAGCCGCTGGTGATCTTGGTGTATTCCGAAGCCGAAAAGAGCTGGAAGAAATCTATCTGGCTGAAGCTGGGTTGACTTCCGATGTTGACACGATAGCTTATTGCCGCATCGGAGAGCGCTCGAGCCACACCTGGTTCGTACTCACCTATCTTCTCGGCTTTACAGCAGTTCGAAACTATGACGGTTCGTGGACGGAATGGGGAAGCTTGGTCGGTGTCCCAATTGTCAAGGGTGACCAGCCCGGCGAATTCATCCGATAGTAGAAAAAAGTGAGCCTTTCAGTACCAGCTTTAGGAATAATCGATGAGATCAATTCAGTTGATGAAACCGATCGACTGGAGTTACTGGTTGAGTTCGCTAATTCACTGCCAGATCTTCCTGAGCGCTATTCCAACCACCCGGACCTGCTTGAGCGAGTCGAAGAATGCCAGTCCCCGGTCTACCTTTTCGTGGAAATTCACGATGGAAAAGTAGAAATCTATCTGACCGCCCCAATAGAGGCCCCAACGACAAGGGCCTTTGCTAGCATCCTGCATCAGAGCCTCAATAAGCAGACCGTTTCAGCGGTAATGGATTTTGATAACGATTTTCCAGAAAAACTTGGACTTACCGCTCTAGTTAGCCCACTGAGAATGCGAGGCATTAGAGGCATGCTTGCAAGGATCAAACGCCAAGTTGCAGAAAAAAGTGCCTAACCAAGCAGAACTACTTGATTCCCAAAGGCGTCTCTCCGGCGTTCGGGCGAACTTTGTCGTTGATGCAAATGGCCAATTTACCGGTGTTACGGGATCAAGTAGAGACCTAAATAACGAAGTTGACTTGGCACTGCTTAAGAAACTTCGATCACTCAGCGATGTGATTGTGACCGATGCTGCCACCGCTCGAGCCGAAAGATATCGGCCTTCGAAATGGGCCCCGATTCAAATATGGTCCAAGACTGGGAATTTCCAAGGCATCCAAATTGAGAATGGCATCTCAGCTCTCGTTACCCAGCAACCAACCAGCTCGCTGAAGGAACTATGCGCTTCGTACGATTCCATCCTTCTGGAAACCGGTCCGACGCTAACTCGATTGATTGCCGAGTCCGAACTAATCGATGAACTCAAACTTACGGTTGTCGGTAAAGCAAATTTGGACGAAGCGTCTGCCCTAGCAGGCTCGACGGCCGAAGGCCTTGGTTTGGGGTACTTGCACATAAGCGATTATCAACTCGTGTCTGACACTGTGTTTTTTACATTCAGTCGGTGAGCCTGAGCGGCTTTGGGAATCGACATGAATATCCTTGAGATGTGATCGACTTCGAGGAACCAGCGGAACCTGCAGTGGAATTCGCTGCTGCCTTGATCTCGATCAAACAGAGCGGCATTCGCGATGAGCTTGTGATTACTCAACTTGCCGCCCCTCAAGATATCGCCACCCATGCGATTGCCTTCTCAGCCGAACTCAAGTCCGCCACCTCAGAGGTTTCCGGAAAACTGGGAACTGGACGTTTCGTATTGTTTTGGTCACCGAAACCGCAGGAAAACTGGACTAGTAATTTCCGTGTAGTTTGCTTTGCAAGATCTCCCCTCGAAAGCGATATAGGTCGAGAGTCTGACGGCGTTGACGTCACTTGGGATTGGCTCACATCAGCACTAAACAACTCTGGAGCAGAGCATTCTGCTCTAGCTGGAACCACGACAAGAATCATCTCTACCGGACATGGCTTGATGGATACCCAAAGCGATCATGCAGAAATAGAGATTCGAGCCAGCTGGTCACCGACCGGTACTGATATTGGAAAGCACCTGGAAGCTTGGCAAAATCTTGTCTGCGTGATGAGCGGCTACCAAATCGCACCAGGTGTGCAAAACATTAATTTCGGATAACTGCTCCATGGATGAAAAGACAGTCAAAGCGTTACCTAAATCGCGCAAACCTTGGCACTTGGTAGAAACAACCGATCAATTATCCATAGCTATTGATGCGCTAAGAACACATTCGGGATGGTTTGGAATTGACGCCGAACGAGCATCTGGGTTTAGGTACAGCCAACGCGCATATTTGATTCAAATCTGTCGCGGTGATAGTGACATTTACCTAATCGACCCTGCATCGTTATCGCCAAAGTTGGACAAGACAGCCTTCAGCGGCTTAGCCAAGCTGCTTAGACAAGATACTTGGATACTCCATGCAGCCACTCAAGACTTAGGCTGCCTTGCTGAGCTTGGATTAACTCCTATTGCGCTGATTGACACGGAACTTGGTTCGAGAATTGCTGGGCTACCCCGAGTGGGCTTAGGAGCAGTCGTGGAACACTACCTGGGCTTGTCACTGGCTAAAGAACACAGTGCCGTGGACTGGAGTACCAGGCCGTTGCAGCAATCCTGGCTTGAATACGCAGCACTCGACGTTGACGTGCTGCACGAATTGGCCCAGAAACTCCTCGAAGACCTAGAGAAACAAGGGAAATCCACCTTCGCAAATGAAGAATTTGCGCATTTGTTGAATTTCAAACCAAAGGCTGAAAAATCGGACAAATGGCGAGGAGTCAGTGGCCTTCACGAAGTGAAAGATCAGCGCGGGCTTGCCATCGCGAGAGCGCTTTGGCAAGCCAGGGAAACTCTCGCCATCAAATTAGATGTGGCTCCAGGCCGCCTAGTGCCGGATTCTTCGATTTCACATGTGGCAAAGAAACAAACGGCCACTCGACCGGAACTTGCCAATGATAGGCAATTCACCGGTCGGGCAAGTAGAAGCTATCTCGACACCTGGTGGGAAGCCGTCGAAGTTGGACGTAACACTCGTGATCTGCCACCTCTTCGAATTGCGAGTACAGGAATCCCTAACCACAAGATATGGTCAAGCAAATTTCCTGAAGCCCATAAGCGTCTAATTTCAACCAAGAGTTACATCCTGCAAATGTCTGATGAACTTAGCATTCCTCAGGAGAACTTACTGACACCAGATTATTTGAGACAACTTTGTTGGCAAGAGCTGGATGATAATGATGCTGATAATGTTTCAAGGTTCTTGACACAGTTGGGTGCACGGCGGTGGCAGTGCGAATTGCTAAGCGCCGGGCTAAGTGCGGCAATAAGGAACGCACCTAACTTTGAATTGCCAACGGCAAAGAATGAAGATTAAATCTCGAACTGTTTAGTTTCGTTTGATTCTGGGATTTGTCTCGCATACGGCACTTTCGTACCAACGACTTGAGCAACAATGTCGCGAGCAATTGCCTGCGCAGTGAGTCCTACGCGTTCAAGAATCTCTTTACGAGATGCATGTTCGAGGAACTCATCAGGAAGACCAAGTTCATTGAGCGCAGTATCAACTTCTGCTGCACGCAAGGATTGGCGAATTCGTGTGCCGATACCACCGACTCGCACTCCGTCTTCAATCGTCACGACTAAGCGGTGTTGTGCCGCGAGATCAATTACGCTCTGCTGCACTGGAACCACCCAGCGCGGATCGACCACAGTCGCGCCAATCCCCTGAGCTGCTAATAGTTCCGCGGCTTGAAGCGAGACTCCGACCATCGCTCCCACTGCAACTATCAAAACATCTTTTGCCGGTGCCTCGCGTAGAACATCTAAGCCGTCAGCTAAGCGCCGAATGGCCGGAAAGGACTCATCGACGCTCCCCTTTCCAAATCTGATCATTGTTGGGGCATCTTCGACTGCAACTGCTTCAGCGAGCAACTCCTTTAGCCGCTGAGCGTCTCGGGGCGCGGCGATTCTGATGTTAGGCACTACCTGGAACACTGCGAGATCCCAAACCCCGTGGTGGCTTGCTCCGTCCGGGCCAGTTACTCCCGCGCGGTCTAAGACGAAAGTCACACCTTCCTTGTGCAGTGCAACATCCATTAGCACCTGATCGAAGGCCCTGTTCATGAAAGTTGAATAGACGGAGACAACTGGGTGCAGCCCGCCAAATGCCATTCCAGCCGCCGAGGTTACGGCATGCTGCTCGGCAATACCAACATCGAATACGCGATCAGGAAAACGAGCTGCCATTTTTCCTAAACCAACTGGATTGAGCATTGCCCCCGTAATTGCGACGATTCTCGGGTTTACTTCGGCGATGCGGACAAGTTCGTCACCATAAACGCTGGTCCATGAACTAGATGCCGCCTCGAGCGATTCTCCAGTCTCTGGATTAATTTGACCCACTGCATGAAATTGATCAGCGTCATTGAGGACGGCAGGGTCATATCCTCGCCCCTTTTGAGTAATCATATGAACAATCACCGGGTGAGCGTACTTCTTGGCTTGACTGAGCGCCTGTTCAACCTGGTTGTAATCGTGCCCATCAATTGGGCCAATGTACTTCAAATCTAAATTCGGGAACATACTCTTCGGCGTCACTGAGCCAAAGATTCCCTTACCAGCACCTCTAACTGCAGACCAAAACATGCGACCCGGTAGACCAAACTTATAGAAAAAGTTTTTACTCAACCGATACAGCTTGCGATACGACTGTTCTGTGCGGATGTTATTCAAGTTACGTGCAAAACCACCAATAGTTGGCGCATAAGATCGGCCATTATCATTCACGATGATGATCAATTTGCGGTCATTGTCATCTGTGATGTTATTAAGTGCTTCCCAAGCCATGCCACCAGTCAGCGCCCCATCACCAATCAGCGCAACCACGAATCGATCGTTTTGGCCGGTGATTCGGTAGGCCTTAGCTATTCCATCAGCCCATGAAAGGGATGAAGATGCATGGGAGCTTTCGACAATGTCGTGCTCTGATTCAGCTCGTTGCGGATACCCGGCAATCCCATCCTTCTGACGAAGGTTAGAAAAATCCTTACGGCCGGTGAGCAGTTTATGAACATAACTCTGATGACCGGTGTCAAAAATGAAGCTATCCTTGGGTGATTCGAAAACCCTATGCATAGCAATACTGATTTCGACCACACCTAAGTTAGGGCCTAGGTGACCACCTGTCTTCGAAACAGACTCGACTAGGTAATCTCGAATTTCCTGTGCGAGCACCTGCAACTCAGCGGTCGTCAAACCCTTAAGGTCGGACGGACCGCTGATCCGCTGCAGGATAGACATAATCGACCCTAGGCAACCAAGCTGCGAAGCACATACTGCAAGATTCCGCCGTTGCGGTAGTAATCAGCTTCACCAGGGGTATCAATTCGAACCACTGCATCAAACTCGACAATTGGCTTCCCTGCAGGCGAGTTAGCTGAAGGCTTTGCGGTCACCTTGACTGTCTTTGGAGTGGTACCAACATTAAGTTGCTCAATTCCAACGATGTCGAAAACCTCAGTTCCGTCTAGTCCAAGTGATTCAGCTGATTCGCCCACCGGGAATTGCAGAGGCAATACACCCATTCCAATTAGGTTGCTTCGGTGAATGCGCTCGAAACTCTCCGTAATGACAGCGCGGACTCCGAGAAGAGAAGTGCCTTTTGCAGCCCAGTCACGTGAGGACCCAGAACCATATTCCTTGCCACCGAGAATCACCAACGGAGTGCCCTGTGCCTGGTAGTTCGCAGATGCGTCGAAAATGAACGACTGAGGACCACCTTCAATTGTGAAATCGCGAGTGTAACCTCCCTCGATGCCATCCAACAACTGGTTCTTCAATCGAATATTTGCGAAGGTGCCGCGAATCATTACTTCGTGATTTCCACGGCGAGATCCGTATGAGTTGAAGTCAACTCTAGATACACCGCGTTCGGCAAGGTACTTACCCGCCGGTGAATCCGCCTTGATAGAACCAGCTGGACTGATGTGGTCAGTCGTGACCGAGTCACCAAGCTTCGCAAGCACGCGAGCAGAGTGAATGTCAGTTACAGGAGTGGTTTCCTTCTTCATGCCATCGAAATAAGGAGGCTTTCGCACGTAAGTTGACTTTGCGTCCCAATCAAATGTCGCGCCCTTTGGAGTTGGGATAGCTTTCCAGCGATCGTCTCCCTCGAAAACACCTGCGTACTGTTTCGTGAACATATCGCTGTTGATTGAGGTGTCAATGGTTGCTTGAACTTCAGCCGGCGTTGGCCAAATGTCAGCGAGGTAAATATCATTACCGTTGATGTCCTGACCAAGGGCGTCATTCTCGAAATCGAAATCCATGGTGCCCGCAATTGCGTATGCGACCACTAGCGGTGGAGATGCAAGGTAATTCATCTTCACATCTGGATTAATTCGACCTTCGAAGTTTCGGTTACCGGAAAGCACCGCAGTAACAGCTAGATCATTCTCATTGATTGCTGCTGAGATATTTTCATCAAGCGGTCCAGAGTTACCAATGCAAGTGGTGCAACCATAACCGACGAGATTAAAACCGAGCGCGTTCAGATCATCAGTAAGACCCGCCTTTGCGTAGTACTCAGTAACAACCTTTGAGCCCGGAGCAAGTGAAGTCTTGACCCATGGTTTTGCTTTCAAACCTTTAGCGACAGCCTTTTTTGCCAACAAGCCAGCGGCCAACATAACAGATGGGTTCGAGGTGTTGGTGCAAGAAGTAATTGAAGCAATCGTCACATGTCCGTGATCTACTGAGAAGTCATGGCCGGCAACCTTGGCTGGCTTTGACTTGTCAGGTGCGTAAGTAGGCAGAGCACTCTCGAATGATTCTTTCGCTTTACTTAGGACAATTCGGTCCTGAGGACGCTTCGGGCCGGCGATAGATGGCACAACGGTGCTTAGATCAAGCTCAAGATACTCGCTGTAACGTGGCTCTACGGATGGGTCATGCCACAATCCCTGCGCCTTGCAGTAAGCCTCGACTAGATCGATCTGTTCCTTGCTGCGACCGGTGACACGGAGGTAGTCCAAAGTGACTTCGTCAATTGGGAAGATGGCGACAGTTGAACCAAATTCTGGGCTCATGTTACCGATCGTGGCGCGATTAGCCAGTGGCACTGAAGTGACACCTTCGCCATAAAACTCAACAAACTTGCCAACAACGCCGTGCTTTCGCAGTTGTTCTGTGATGGTAAGCACTACGTCAGTTGCTGTCGCACCAGTCGGAATTGAACCAGTGAGTTTAAATCCGACGACCTTTGGAATTAGCATTGACACCGGCTGTCCAAGCATGGCGGCCTCGGCCTCAATTCCACCAACACCCCAACCAAGCACACCAAGACCATTCACCATTGTGGTGTGTGAGTCAGTACCAACACAGCTGTCTGGGTAGGCCTGCAAGGTGCCGTTCACTTCTCGAGTCATAACAGTTCGTGCGAGGTATTCAATGTTAACCTGGTGCACGATCCCGGTGCCTGGCGGAACGACCTTAAAGTCGTCGAATGCTGTTTGACCCCAACGAAGGAATTGGTAACGCTCGCCATTGCGCTCGTATTCAAATTCAACGTTTTTCTCGAAGGCATCTGGTGTACCAGCTACGTCGATTACAACTGAGTGGTCGATTACCAACTCAGCAGGGGCTAGTGGGTTAATTCGCTTCGGGTCTCCACCCAACTCAGCGACTGCCTCGCGCATAGTAGCGAGGTCGACCACACATGGCACTCCCGTGAAGTCCTGCATGATTACGCGCGCAGGAGTGAATTGGATCTCTGTGTCAGGCTCATCGGTAGGCACCCAGTTGACGAGTGCGTTCACATGCTCAGCAGTGATGTTTGCGCCGTCCTCGGTGCGCAACATGTTCTCTAGAAGAATCTTGAGACTGTATGGCAAAGTTTTTGCGTTTACCGAGTCGAGACGGAAAATTTGATAGCTTTTGTCACCCACCTGAAGCTGGGCGGCCGAACCAAAACTATTTACCTTTGACATTGAAATCCTCAATCTGAGCTACGTTGCTAGGTCTAAAAATACCACTAGACGCGTCGTTTGAAGACTCCCCTGACCAATAGCCAATTGAGCCATAGGACCATTGCATAAAGCGGCAAACCCATTGCTAGTCGTGCTATTCCCAGGGCCACCAGGTTATTTGCCAGGTACAGCGGGTATTGCACCATTAATCGACCAGCGAAAAGGCCAACCCATAGCAATGTGGCTGCGGTGAATACCCTGAGCTCGTACTTATTTCTGCGCCAGGTCGTCCCCTCGCGCAGAATTAGCCCCATCAGGACACCTATCAGAGGCCAGCGAATCAGGACCGAAATGCCTAGCGGCACTAGATAGGCAAGATTGGTGATGAAACCGGTAACGAAATAGTCCCTGGTCGCCCCACCGTCCCTGAGCGCTAACCATGCAGCCAGTCCAATACCGATTAGCCCACTAAACGCCTGGACTAGCGATCCACGCCTCATTAAGCGAATGGCAATAAATGCCACGGAGATTGCAACTGCCCAAATGACCGCCAGCGGCGCATCCTTTGATATTGAGAAAACTAGGACAAAGACGAAACCCGGAACAATCGATTCGGCTATCCCTTGCCAACCACCCATAGTGACCAATAATGATTTGTGGTCGAAAGAAGTTTTGCCATCTTCTTGTCTAATGCCTAGTTTTTTTGCGGCTGAACTGCCGTGATCATTCGGCTTCAAACTATTTCATTCCCGGTGGAAGCACCGACCCAGCTGGAACGCTAAGTGGAAGTGCCTCGCTTGGTGGAAGCGGAGTATCACCGCGGAAAACAACCACCGACCTAAATAGTTCATGAATTGCTGACGCAGCATTCTGATCAATTAATGCAGCACCGCTAATAGTGCCTCGAAGACACCAACGTGGACCATCAAATCCTATGAATCTGGCCTGTCTAAAACCAGCAGGTCGAGATTGATCATCAACCAACGGTAACTTCGCTCGCAATTCGATTCCGACTGGACCGTATCCTTCTTCTACAGTTCCGCCTTGGGCTTCGATGTTTGCCGAAATTGCCGATCGGATTTCCGACCAAATACCTTCTGACCTTGGAGCGGCGAAAACCATTAGTTGAAGTTTCGAATCTGCGTGATCAAGGGTGACCGCTACAACTTTGCTAGTACCTTCTTCGACTTCAACACTGATCGATACGTCGTTTCGAGGCTCAATGCGCAGAGAGCCGAAATCCAAATACGGACGAACAGCTGATGCGTCTTCGGAATCAAAAGGACCAAGGGAACTTGTCGTGTTGTCATTCATAATTACTTCACTCCGGTAGAACCGAATCCACCGTCTCCTCGGTGCGAATCCGGCAAACGGTCCACTGCTACAAAGTTTGCTCGCTCAAAAGATTGAATAACTAGTTGCGCGATCCGATCGCCGGGCGCGACCTCGAAGGCTTCATTAAGGTCTGTATTCAACAGGGTTACTCGAATCTCACCTCGATATGCGGCGTCGACAGTGCCTGGGGCATTCAACACAGTTACCCCATGTTTGGCAGCTAGGCCACTTCTCGGATGCACAAGCCCAACGTACCCAGCCGGCAAAGCGATTGCCACACCGGTTCCCACGGTACGTCGCTCGCCAGGTGGAATGGTCACCGCTTCGCTGCTGCGCAAGTCTGCTCCTGCATCACCCGGATGTGCGTAGCTTGGCAAGTCTCCACTGGAGACAATAAGCACTGGTAGGTCGTTCATCAAAAATTGAGCGTAGTCTAAATTCATGGCTTCGAACCAGACTTTTGTATACCGTGAATGGCAATATCCACGAATTTCTTCTTTTGTGCCGCTAGTGCTGTTTATTCCAGCAATCTGGATTGTTGCCGCGCCATTCAATACCAACATTGGACTCTTCGTCGGGTTGGGATTCGCAATATTAGGAGGCGTACTAAAGCTCACCGCGGCAAAACATATCTCGATTACTAGCGAATTAATTACGTTGGGCGATGCCACCATTCCGCTTAAAGCTATTGGTGCCGCTTCGAAAATATCTAGCTCTGATCAATTCGCTGCCAGAGGATCTCAGCTCGACTCGCGAGCCTTCGTATTTATCAAATATGGATTGCCAGAAATGGTGAAGATTGAAATCAAAGATACGAATGACCCAACGCCTTACGTATTGATTTCGACTCGCCGTGCCGATGATCTGATTGAGGCGTTAAAGAAATAACCTACCGAGCTCGGACCTAGGCGCACTCCACGCAAACTTCGCCGAACTTGCCTTTCTTCGGCGCAAGCATTGATCGGTGTTTCACGATAAAACACTCCGAGCAGGTAAATTCATCTGTCTGTGGTGGAACGACTACAACATCAAGATCTTCACTGACAACATCAGGCAGTGAAAAATCACCGTGGTCTGCATCATCGACGTCAGCAGTGCCACCAGTCTTCGCTGGAATGCGCTCTTTGATCGCGTCTAATGACTCAGCTTCGTCATCATTTTTACGCGGTGCGTCGTAATCGGTTGCCATGCCTACCTCTCGTTGCATTCCTACAAGCGTGCATAGTTTGCAACTAAAAACGATAAATTGCAAACGAGCAACGCCGAGTTTAGTCAAGGCTTTCCGGATTTTGGACACTCCCTCGCCGAAATACCCGAATTCATCGGCCTCGAATGCCAAACTTGCATGGAAAGGGAGTAAACGATGGACGATTTGAGGATTAGCGGCACGGATGGAGAACATCTGATTCTTGAGTCTCAAGACGGGGCTAAGCACCGACTCTCAATTGATGACGCACTCCGCAGTGCAATTCGAGGTAACACTGCAGCAGTCAGGGGACAAATCAGTCTCACTCCTAGAGAAATACAAACTGCGATTCGCTCAGGCGCAAGCGTGGATGAGTTGGTTTCGAGAAGTGGAGATCCTCGAGACTACGTAGAGAAGTTCGCTCAGCCGGTAATTGACGAACTCACCCATGTGCTTGCTACTGCTTTAGGTGTTCGTATTTCTGTAGCCGGCGACCGTTATAACGAAGTCAGCCAAACAGAATTCGGCGAGATAATCGCCTCAAGATTGATAGCAAGCGGAGTATCTGAATACGCCTGGTCGACGCATCGCGATGAGAACCACAGTTGGCAAATCACTGTTCAGTATTCGTTGTCTGGAAATCACCATGTGGGTGTCTGGTCTTTCGACTTGAAGAAGCTCTTGCTTTCTCCCGAAAACGACAATGCGGTTACTCTCTCGACACAAAATCAACTTTCCCCTGCGCCAAAGCTCGTACCAGTTGAAGAGCCGGCGGTGGAGACGATTCTCGATACAGCCGCCCTGCCCGACACCCAGCGAATGGAAACAGTCATTCCAATTGGCCGTGCTTCGGATCGAGTTCAAATTGAAAAGCCAGCAACGGAAGAAAAGGTTGCAGACTCCAAGGACCTACTCGACGCTCTCAAACGCAAGCGCGAAGAACGTGCCGCCGAAACTGCAGCCACACAGACCATCGAAATTGAAGTGGCCAAAATATCACAGACCGAGCCGGTAATAGAGCCAGAGCCAACACCTGCACCTGCACCTGCACCGGTAAGGCGAAGCGGACGACCTAGTATTCCAAGTTTCGATGAGATCGTTCAGGGAACCAAGAGCGACGAAGAGTAAGCCCCTAATCGCAAGATTGGGATAGCGATTTCCAAATCGCTTATCCCACCGTGCTGACCAATCATGGCCAAACTCGTTTGCTTACTGAACGAACGGTGATAACAAACGCTGGTTGGTGCTGCTAGAACCACGAGATCCGGCAGCCAGGCGGAAAATTTCTGCACCTCTGAACTGTAGAGACCTGAATCGATGAGTTCTTGAATCGAGTAGGCCTGAGCCCGTCCGGCCAGCCATTCATTGACATTAGTCTTACTCGCCTCGGCGAGCTCTGAATTCTCGAAGTATAAGAATGTCGCTCGTGGATCTCCGCCGACGTCAATCAAGCAGTCAAGTGCAGGGCACTCGTCCAGGTAGATGTGATTGCTGTGGTCGATATCGATTACGCCGTGATCCGCTGTGAGAATGATTCCACGGTTAGGCAAAACCGAATTTGAAAGCCTCTTGCATTCCGAATCTAGTAACTCCAGAAACTCTCTCCATTTGGACGACGCAATCCCAAAGCGATGAGCTGCCTGGTCTAACTCAGGCACGTATAGGTAAATGATTTTTCCGTTGCCTGAATTTAGTTCATCAAGAGCGTGTTCGAAGCGTCGTTCAATTTCAATTGCTCCGATGAACCTAGCTTCGGCGAAGGTTGCGAAACTAAAGCCACTTTCGAAGTACTCGGGCTTACTAATCACTACAAATTCGGCTGCCTCAGCTGAGATGCGTTTGGCTGCCAGGTAACTATTGACGGAATGCTGGTCCAGACCGGTCAGCAGATTGACTGTCTCGTTCGTACGCCTATCGAATACTCGATACCCAAGAAAACCATGCTCACTTGGTGGCACACCAGTGGCCAAACTAACCAGTGAAGCCGACGTGGTGCTTGGAAAGCCTGCGTATCCCTTTGACGACTTGTGCAAATGTGCCTTTAGAAATGGTGCGTGCCCCGAATTATTACTCAGGTTGAACCACCCCAACCCGTCAACCATGATCACCAGGGAGTTCTTCACTTTGGGTAACCCCAGCGGGTTCTTCTCCCCCTGGAGAGAATTCTTGGCGCTGCGCAACACATCTTTCAGGTTCCCGAAAGCCAGTGGTAACGCGGGTAGCATCTTAGGCATCACGGAAAAGTCTGCCACAGCACTGAGAAGACATGAGCGCAAAAGAAATACCAGAAGAGAAGATTCTCGACATTGATCTCTCGAAAGAGATGCAAGAGTCATTCCTCGAGTACAGCTATTCCGTAATCTATGCCCGTGCTCTCCCCGATGCCCGTGACGGGCTAAAGCCTGTCCATCGCCGCATCATTTATCAGATGGGCGAAATGGGCTTGCGTCCTGATCGTGGCCACGTTAAGTCGGCACGTGTTACCGGTGAGGTTATGGGAAAGCTTCACCCCCATGGAGACGCAGCCATTTACGATGCTTTGGTTCGCATGGCACAGCCCTTCAGTTTGCGCGTGCCCCTGATTGACGGTCACGGCAACTTTGGAAGCCTTGACGACGGCCCTGCGGCCGCTCGATACACAGAGGCGCGACTTTCAGCTGCTTCCCTTTTGATGAACGACGGCTTAGACGAAGATGTCGTTGATTTCAAACCAAATTACGATGCTCAACTTACGGAACCGGAAGTTCTACCCGCAGCTTTCCCGAATCTATTAGTCAACGGCTCCTCAGGTATCGCTGTTGGAATGGCAACGAACATGCCTCCGCATAACCTGCGTGAGGTAATTGCTGCCGCTAGACATCTACTTTCGAATCCCGAAGCAACTGTGAAGCAACTCATGAAGTTCGTACCTGGGCCGGATTTACCTAACGGTGGAATCATCATGGGTCTTGATGGCGTCAAGGAGGCTTACGAAACCGGAAAGGGTTCATTCAAGACTCGAGCTCGCGTCTCGGTTGAGTCTGTCTCTCAGCGCAAGTTAGGGCTAGTTGTTACAGAACTTCCATACCTTGTTGGACCAGAGAAAGTAATTGAACGAATCAAGGATGGCGTCAATGCCAAGAAACTACAGGGTATTTCAGACGTCACAGACCTAACTGATCGTACAAATGGATTAAAGCTAGTAATCGAACTCAAAACTGGATTTGACCCTCAGGTTGTCCTAGACCTCTTATACCGGTTCACACCTATGGAAGATTCTTTTGGAATCAACAACGTTGCTTTGGTCAAGGGCCGCCCAGCGACCCTCGGACTCAAAGAGATGCTTCGCGTTTATCTAGATCACCGTCTAGAGGTGACTACTCGACGCACTGCAAACAGGCTTGGTAAGCGTGAGGCCCGACTTCACCTGGTTGAAGGTCTACTAGTTGCAACTTTGAATATCGACGAAGTTATACAAGTGATCCGAACCTCCGATGAGGTCGATGAGGCACGCACCAAACTTCGTAAGGTTTTCGACCTTAGCGAATTGCAGGCTGATTACATCCTTGAATTGCGTCTTCGTCGTCTCACCAAGTTCTCTCAAATTGAATTAGAGGGAGAAAAGAAGCAGCTCCTCGAAGAGATTAAGGAACTAAAGAAAATTCTCGCTAGCAAGGATGTGCTTGAGAATCTCGTATCTGAGGAGCTTGCTGAAGTTGCCGAGAAATATGGCGAACCGAGACGAACTACTTTGATCACTGATTTTGAAGAGGTAAAGCCAGTGGCCGCGGCTAAGGTGGCTGGGCTCGACGCTCAACTTGCAGATGGGCCGACCATAGTCCGAGTGACCACCTCGGGTATGATTACACGATTCGACAGCGATGAACTGACACAAATCGTTGGGTCGAAGCGAAAGCGTCATGATGCGATAGCGGATAAGTTCAAAGCGACGACTCGCAGTGACATTGGCTTTGTAACTAGCGCGGGTCGTATCATTCGCGTGCATGCCTCCGACATTCCAGCAGTAGCAGACCCAACAGACTTGGCGAGCGGAGCAAAGGCAAGCGACTTCCTCGGTTTGGCAAAGAAAGAACGTTTGCTGCACGCTTTCGTCCTTGATGACAATGCCAAATTGGCGATTGGAACTAAGCGCGGTGTGGTTAAACGACTTAGTAACGAATGGCCTGCTAAACACGAATTCGAAATTATTGCACTGAAACCAGGCGATGAATTGATTGGAGCCTGCCAAGGTGACTATTCGAAGGAATACGTCTTCGTGACATCTGATGCGCAACTCCTGAGATTCAATGCTGACTCGGTGAGACCGACCGGTCGCGGCGCGGCAGGAATATCAGGCATGAGCCTAGGTAAGGATGCAAACGCGATCTACTTCGGTTGCACCGGTCCTGAAGCAATCGTGGTCACGGCAGCAAATAATTCAGAAGCGCTCGCTGGGACTGACCCAGGATCAGCTAAGGCGACTGAACTTGCCGAATTCCCTAGCAAGGGACGTTCCACAGGTGGTGTACGAGCGCACAAATTCATCAGAAACGAAAATCAGCTTTACTTCGCTTGGGTAGGACCTGCGGATGCCTTAGCCGCGACTCAGGATGGCAAACCAATCGATTTGAATCTAGAGCCAGCGAAGCGCGATGGCTCGGGTTCCAAGATTGAATCAGCACTTGGCGGAATTGGAACGAAGTAAGAATTAGGCGTCGATGCGGTCGCGCTCAAAGCTATCCGCAGAATCGATGATGAAATCGCGACGTGGTGCCACTTCATTACCCATGAGAAGCTCAAAGATTTTGTCACTGCTTTCCGCGTCTTCAATACGCACACGGCGAAGTGTTCGACGAGAACGATCCATGGTTGTTTCGGCCAACTGATCTGCATCCATTTCGCCTAGGCCCTTGTAACGCTGAATTGGCTCTTTGTGACGTTTGCCGGACTTTTCAAGCTTCTGCAGCAACTGCTCGAGTTCCTGCTGCGAGTAGGTGTAAATAACCTCGTTGGCTTTAGAGCCCGGGTTTATCACTTCAACGCGATGTAATGGCGGCACGGCTGCAAAAACTCTGCCATCTTCGAGCAATGGACGCATGTAACGATTGATGAGTGTGAGTAACAGAGTTCTGATGTGAGCGCCATCCACATCGGCGTCGCTCATTAAAATCACTTTGCCGTAGCGCGCCATTTCAAGTTCGAAACTTCGCCCGGAACCCGCTCCAATTACTTGAATAATCGATGCACATTCAGCATTCGAAAGCATGTCCGACACTGAAGATTTTTGAACGTTAAGAATCTTGCCTCTAATCGGCAGAAGAGCTTGATACTCGCTGTTTCTAGCAAGTTTGGCAGTGCCTAACGCAGAATCACCCTCGACTATGAATAGTTCGGAAATACCAGTTTCTTGAGTACGGCAATCGACCAGTTTGCTTGGAAGAGAGGAAGACTCAAGAGCATTTTTTCTACGTTGGGTTTCCTTATGTGCTCTAGCAGAAACACGCGACTTCATTTCTGCGACAATCTTTTCCAATAACAAAGCTGATTGAGCCTTGTCATCTCGTTTGCCGCTCGCAAATCGATCGTTCAGTGCCTTACTGACCACATTGGCGACAATGTTCTTTACCGCCGGAGTTCCAAGGACTTCTTTGGTTTGGCCTTCAAACTGCGGCTCGGCTAGACGAACGGTAACCACCGCTGTCATTCCAGTGAGAATGTCTTCCTTCTCGACCTTGTCGTTACCAACCTTCAACTTACGAGCGTTGGTATCGATGTGAGCTCGTAACGTCTTTACTAGCGCCTGTTCGAAACCCGCGATGTGGGTTCCTCCCTTTGGTGTGGCAATAATGTTTACGAACGACTTCACTTCAGTGTCGTATCCGGTGCCCCACCGCACAGCAACGTCTACTTCGCAATTCCTAGAAACTTCTCGGCTCACCATGTCGCCTGAATCATCGAGAACGGGGATGGTCTCGGTGAAGTCTCCAGATCCTGACAAACGCCAAGTTGCAGTCAAGTGTGGATCTTTCGCCAGATAGTTTGCGAATTCCACGATTCCACCTGCGTACTTGAAATCCTGCTTCTCAACTACGTCACCACGTTGGTCCTCAATGTGAATACCTAGACCTGGAACTAAGAATGCTGTCTGACGGGCACGGTTGTAAAGATCTTCGCTGCTGAAGTTAGCATCCTTGATGAAAATCTGAGGGTCAGACCAATAACGGACACGAGTACCAGTAACGTTCTTTCCAACTTTGCCTACTTCACGCAGGATGCTGCCATCTTCAAAAGGTTTGAATTTATTGTTTGGCTTCACACCTTTAGAGTCATCAAAGACCCCAGGTTCTCCCCTACGGAATGACATCGCATAGGTCTTGCCGTCGCGATCGACTTCAACGTCCAAGCGCTCGGAAAGTGCGTTTACCACTGAAGCACCGACGCCGTGCAATCCACCTGAGGCGGCGTAGGAGCCAGAGCCGAACTTGCCACCTGCGTGCAGCTTCGTGAAAACAACCTCAACACCACTTAGACCGGTTTTTGGCTCGATATCTACTGGAATACCACGGGCCTTGTCTCGAACCTCGACGCTGCCATCATCATGTAGCACGATCGAAATTTCGTCGCCGTGTCCAGCCAAGGCCTCATCTACAGAGTTATCGATAATTTCCCAGAGGCAGTGCATCAGACCACGGGAATCGGTCGATCCGATATACATACCCGGGCGCTTGCGAACAGCCTCTAACCCCTCTAGAACTGAGAGATGGCGGGCTGAATATTCGCTCTTAGACACCCCGTAATGCTACCTGTGAGGCCTGTAAATGCGCGGAATTTACACGTTGTAATACTGGTTCACTTCGCAGTTAGCGAAATAGTGCGACACGTGACCATAATTGTCGCATTGGTGTGTTGAGATAGATGCACCGGAAGGAAATGCCATGCAGATTGAAACAGAACAGACCGAAGATCAGACTCAAAGCGTTGAGCTAAGGGCTACAGACCGCTGCGATGAGTGTGGCGCTCAGGCATACATCCGCGTCGAGCTGGCATCAGGTGAATTGTTGTTCTGCGGTCACCACGGCAATGAAAAGCGCGAAGCTTTAGAGCCAATTGCTATTTCCTGGCATGACGAAACTGAGAAACTACTCAGTCGTTAGCCTGTTCGGCGGCCAGCGATCTAGCGGCCTGTTCCAGTAGCTCAACTTCATCAAGTCTGGAAACATCAATTGCACTTCTTTTCGCAGACCCCTGTGCCTTTTCGATTATCTTATCTGCCAACCAAGAGTTTTTTGCCAGTAGCGGCCCGTGAAGCATGCTCCCGATTAAGTTTTCGCTAATCAGCAAGGCCGGCAGCCTCAAATCGGTATTGATGTAACCGATGACGGTCTCATCTCCGTATTCTTCGACTAGAAACTTCGATACGCGAGGCATACGATCAATCGAACTTGGCAATCCATTAATCAACCCATGTAAGGCAGCAAAACCACTCGAAATTGCCAGCACTTGAGTACCGGCTGAGAGCCATTCCTGAATTGTCGGGGCGAGACGTGCGAGCTCAGGATAAATTTGCTTCCACGCTGCGGCAGAACCATGTCCAATCAAAAGCACGTCAGGTCTTTCACTAGGGATGTGTCCGGGCAGTAGTGAATTTCTGCTGACACTCAATCCACCCCAGGCGATCCGCTTTTCCAAAACCAAAAGGTTTCCGGCGTCACCGTTCAGGTTCAAGTGTTTGGGGAACAATTCCAAGAGTTTGATCATCGCTCTACCTCATCCGGGCTCGTAAAACCCAAGTGACGGCGAAGTCGACGCATCGCGTCCGCGGAGAAAATTACAGTTCGAATACCACTTCTCGGCTCTGGTAGGGCCATGAAATGCTCAAACGCCTTAAAAAGGTCCGGCTCCACTTTGTCGATTTGAACGTTTTCATAGGCCAAACGAAGACCGAGCTCCGCATAGTTGTAACCGCTGATCACATCTACACGATTGAGTCGAGATAGATCCACCGTCCATAACCAAGAAGGGTCATGCACATCTCTGCCAACAGCGACCATGATTCTCTCCATCGGGAGCTCTAAATTGTCCAAATTCAATTGGAAACTAGTCGGGTTCTGTACCAGCACAAATTCGACTGGCACCTCTCCGATGTGCACTACTTCGCCACGTGCAAATACCGGAGGCAACTCATCGAGCACCTTTTCGGCTAAAACAAGATCGAATTTGTCGCCAAGCAACTCCTTAGCAGTAGACAAAGCAGCGATTGCATCAAGTGCGTAATGCAGCCCTCGGTTTGGCAAGTCGAAAATTGCCTCTCGTTCTCCGATCGACACTGCGCAGCGCTTGCCATTGAGTGATGAAACTTCCGCTTGTACACGAGGTCTAGGTCTTACCGAGGTGAAAGTAGGCGCTACGCCGAGGTTGTTTCCCGCAAGCACTTCCCCGCTGATACCGAACCAAGATTTCTCGTTGAGCTGTAATTGTTCATCGATTAGAAGAATGTTTTGATCGTCTGCATTCAAAATCGCGCACTGTGTCGCGCGTGAAGCAACTGCCCGAAGTTTGTCTCTAACAATCGCCGGTTCGATGAAGCGATCCAACTGATCTTCGAGAACATTCAGTAGTGTCACGATACGAGGAGCCACTTCACCTGTGATCGATTCGGCGTGACCTTCGTCCATTTCAAGGATTGCAATATCTCCAGGAATTCGACCGAAGAGGTCTGACTTCTCGATGATTGAAGAAAAGAAACCCTGACGAATATTCGCGGTTGACGGATTAGTAAATACGGCCAAACCGTGAGCCCGAGCAATGGCTACCACCATCTTTGTAGTGGTTGACTTACCCGCTGAACCAGTGATGACGACGACTCCCTGAGGAAAACCCCTAAGCGTCTTCGCAAGTAGTTTGGGAGCGACCTTACTGAGCAGTAATCCAGGCAATGCAGACCCTCCACCTGGGCGGAATTGCCTGATGACAACACGCGCCAAGCGACTGAAAACGATCGCTGGAAGGTAGATCATTACTGACCCAGGAAGTCCTTCAGAGCCTGAGCACGAGAAGGGTGCTTCAGCTTAGACATGGTCTTAGCCTCGATCTGACGAATACGCTCACGAGTTACTCCGAGGTCTTCACCGATTTGGTCAAGAGTCTTGGAGATGCCGTCTGTTAATCCGTAACGAGACTTAATTACGATGGCCTCGCGCTCGGTAAGGCCAGCAAGTAGACGTTCGATTTCTTCGTTACGTGCACGCGCTACGGAAGCATCTACAGGAGACACAGCTTCGACGTCTTCGATCAGATCGCCAAATTCGCTGTCGCCATCTTCACCAAGAGGAGTCGAAAGAGAAATTGGTTCACGACCATACTTCTGCACCTCAACAACCTTCTCAGGTGTCATGTCTAGCTCACGTGCCAATTCTTCAGGCGATGGCTCGCGACCAAGGTCCTGAAGCAATTGACGCTGCACGCGAGCAAGTTTGTTGATGACTTCAACCATGTGCACCGGAATACGAATTGTGCGAGCCTGATCAGCCATTGCACGTGTAATAGCCTGTCGGATCCACCAGGTGGCGTAGGTAGAGAACTTATATCCTTTGGTGTAATCGAACTTCTCTACGGCACGAATAAGACCGAGGTTGCCTTCCTGGATCAAATCTAGGAATTGCATACCTCGACCGGTGTAACGCTTAGCAAGCGAAACAACTAAACGAAGGTTAGCCTCTAGCAAGTGACTCTTGGCACGCTGTCCATCTTTAACAACCCAACGAAGATCGCGCTCAGTTTCTTTGCTCATCTTCTTATCGGTTGCAAGCTTTTCTTCAGCAAACAACCCGGCCTCAATGCGCTTAGCCAAATCAACTTCAAGCTCTGCGTTAAGTAGCGCAACTTTACCGATTTGCTTGAGGTAATCCTTTACCGGGTCTGCAGTCGCTCCAGTAATCGAAGTGGTCTGCACAGGAATGTCGTCTTCATCCTTGTGGCTGATGATTAGAGCATCCTCAGGGAGGTCAGCAGGCTTTTCGGCCTGGTCATCTTCTACCTCAACCGCGGCTTCTTCTTCAACTGCGACGTCTAGGGCAAGAATTGCCTTCGGATCGATCTCTTCAATTTCGAGATCTTCGTCTTCTAACTCTTCATCATCTTCGTCATCAACAGAAGCCTTTTTACCAGCCTTGACAGCCTTAACCGGTTTCTCTTTGTTTACAGGCTTGCTCTTCGATGCTGGCCCGGTGCTTTTTATGGCCTTGCTTGCAGGCTTTGCAGCCTCTTTGACAACAGGCTTTGCTGCAGATTTTTTCGGTTCTGGTTTTGCTGCTGGCTTTGCCGCTGGCTTTGCCGCTGGCTTCTTGGCCACTGATTTAGCCGGTGTCTTTTTGACTACTGGCTTAGCCGCTGGCTTTGCTGTTGATTTGGCAATCGGCTTGGCTGATGGCTTATTCGCAGCTGGTTTAGCAGCTACCTTTTTGACTGCTGGCTTCTTGTCAACCGGCTTAGCGGCAGGTACCGCCTTCTTAGCGGCGGCTTTGGGAGCTGGCTTAGCCGGTGCCTTCTTTGCTGCCGGCTTGGCGGCAGGAGCAACTTTCTTGGCGGCAGGCTTAACTGCCGGTGCGGCCTTTTTTGCCGCTGGTTTTGCCGCGGTCTTCTTTGCAGGAGTGCTAATGGTCTTGCTTTCCGATGATACGTTCTGGGTTTTGGCTTTCGTGCTGCCTAGCAACCCGCCAAGAAACCCGCGCTTCTTGCCGCCTTCTGTTGCTTTAGCCATCGAAAACCTCCTGTTACCAGTGAACTTGGTGGGGTGAAACGGGCATAACTTGGACCCATGTCAAGTCCTTACGGATCGACTGGGTCTATGTAGTAATTATGCCACTCAACCCTGCAAATGGGCTAATTGACGCGCAATTACAGGGAATCAAACCGGAGAATCCCCGAAATTATTCCCTAGAGCTCAATTTGGCGTTGAGTCTTGCGGTATTCAACGGTGAATAGAGCGATTCCCAGCAGTAGTACTAGAACTTGTGAGGCCATTGCCCAACGGAAACCTTCGAATGTGAATGGCGTGCTTGAACCTGTCGCAATCTGAACTTGGTCTAATACCCACCCGGCGATCGCCATCATTATGAAAGTAGCAGCATGTCCACCAACGTTGATGAATCCATTGGCTGAACCGCGTCGTTCAGATGGGATGATCTGCCTCGAGAAATCCATCGCAATCATTGAAATAGGTGCCCCGATAGAGATGCTGGCGACGACGATAAACAACACCCAAATTGGAGCGCGACCGGGGAGCGTTGCAAGGAATACCCAACTAAATATTTGAAGCGAACCGACACTTAGAAAAATGGGAACTCTTAAGTGTTTTCTTTTCGCTACAACGAGACCCAAGAGCCAACCGACTAACAAACCCAAAGCAAATTGAATGAAAAGCATGGTCGATGAAAAAGCTGATGTTTGCCCTTGACCTTTAATCAAAAAAGGGACTCCCCAAAACAACGCGAATACAGTTCCGGATGATTGGGACACGAACATTATCCAAAAGCACATACGTGCACCTGAAAATTTAAAGTTCATAACGAGTTGATTTATCGAACCATTGAGTGTCAAACCGTCATGATGTCTAACCCCTGGTGGCGCATCTTGCTTGATGACGAGAAAAAGAATTAGGCCACTAATCAATGCAATAACTGCCGCGGTATTGAATGAAAATTGCCATCCGGTCAAAGCAAGAAGAATTGCAAATGGAATAGCTGCCAGTATTTGACCAAACTGACCGATGTTAGTCATCAGCATTTGTAAACGTGTCGCTCGAGCGGAAGTGTTCCAGTCCTGAACTAAACGGATCATGCACACAAAGGAAGCCGCGTCACCTACTCCAACCAGCATGCGGCCTATGTAGGCAACCCCGATTTCTTCAGCTTGCGCGACAACGAGCTGTCCAAACATCATGAGAATGGAACCAAGAATAAGTAAAACCCGTGGACCAAATCGGTCGAGAAAAACTCCCATAGGAATTTGCATTGCTGCGTAAACCATAACCTGGAACACTACGAGACCCCCAAGGGCCGCAGCGCCGACTCCAAAATGCTCGGCTGCCGGTATTGCTGCTACCGCTAGTGATCCTCGCGAGAAAATTGAGACCACGTAGGCGCTAGTAGCAGCCGCCATTACGGCGTTAGTAGATCGAAGTTCTGTCACTCAGGTGAGTCTTCGGTGCTCTGCTTTCGCTTGAGGCTTAGGTAATCCTCGAGCTCCGCAGCAATTTCATCCGCGCTAGGAACCGAACGCTCAGGACGAGACAACTTCGGATTGAAAGTGCCAGATTGATCGGTGTTGTAGCCAGTTTCCAAATTGCTAACCAACTTGGCAAGTTCTGGATTCTCTGTGATGTTTTTCGAAATTTCTTGAGAGAATTTCACGCCTTCATCACGCAAAGAGTCGGTTGGAAACACCAAACCAGTTGCGGCTGTGATTCTTTCAAAGGCGGAGACTACTGCCTGTGGGTACTCAACATCACTTAGGTAATGAGGAACAAGCATCACGAAGCCCGCAGATGGAATATCTTCCTGAGTGAAACGAAATTCCAACAGGTGCAATACATTCCCTGGCACTTGCGTTTGAGGCTTCCACTCTGACACCGCATCAATCAAATCCTTTCGATTGCCTGACACAGTCACGCTGATTGGGCGGGTATGTGGAATCGGGAAAGGAATCGAGTGCACCCAAGTGAAATCAAGTACCTCAAAGATGTCGACAAGTTCGAGCACTGCATCGACGAAGGCGTCCCATTTAAGATCTGGTTCGTAACCATGTAGGTACAAAAATTTCTGTCCGACTTCATCAGTTACGAGATAGAGCGCAAGAACTTGCGGTTCATAAGAAGAGATATGATCCTTCTCGAAATACATGATTGGACGACGTGATCTGTAATCAAGTAACTCATCGTTTTCAAACATGGCGACGACGCGATAATCGAGATTCTCAAAAATGTGATTACCGAGTTGAGCAATTGTGGAACCGGAATCCGTAAAACCAGTGAGGCCCGCAATTAGGTGCAGCCCTCGAGGGACATCGAAATCATCATCGTGTAACTCGTACAACTCGCTTGGATTAACCACGAAATTATTCTACGAGCGGGCTTAGAGTGAAAGCATGCCCAAGCATTTGATTAAGGTTGCCGCAGTTGCACCGAAGCTAAACAAAGAATCAGTCGTAGCAGTCGTTCTCAGTGAAAAGAATGCCAAATTATCTGCTCTTCAGAACCTCATAGCCCTAGGCCTCACAGCCGAACATGACCTAGCCAGACTTGGCGCAAGCAATACTCCAGATGCGATAACACGTGTACCTGGACCCAACGGATCAGTGATTGCCTTGGTAGGTGGTTACAAGGCGGGCGACCTAGACGCGTTACGTCATGTGGGTGGAACAATCGGAAGAACCCTGGGTGACTTCCGGAATGTTTACCTAGATATTGATTTGAAGAACGAGTCAGAGGTGACCGCCATACTCGAGGGTTACTCGATAGGCCACTACAGCTACGACAATTACAAGTCGAACGCAAAGAAGCAGCCAGCCCAGAACTGCACATTGCTTACCAAACTAAAGGTAAAGCCAGCCACGTTGACTCGAGTTTCAATCCTCAGCAATGCAGTGCATGACACACGCGACCTAGTTTCAATGCCAGCCAATGACCTCTACCCGCAGAGCTTCGTTTCGGCAGTCAATAAGTTAGTCCGAGGTGCCAAACTCACGGTGACAGTGCTCGACGAAAAGAAGCTCGCTGCAGGAGGCTTTGGTGGACTTGTCGGTGTAGGCAAGGGATCGGTTAGGCCACCACGTTTGGTCAAGATTGAATACAAACCCGCTGGAGCAAAATTCAAATTGGCCCTGGTTGGCAAGGGTATTACTTATGACACTGGTGGGTTATCGCTGAAACCAGCAGCTTCGATGCTGGGTATGAAGTACGACATGACTGGCGCGGCTACAATCCTGAACGCGATAATCGCCATTGCCAGGCTAAAAGTAAAGGTTCACACCACGGCATACCTATGTCTCGCCGAGAACATGCCATCGGGTACCGCCACTCGCCCTGGCGACGTTATAAAGGTGCGAAACGGCAAGACTATTGAAGTGACTAACACCGACGCAGAGGGACGCCTTGTGCTTGCCGACGGGCTTTCACTTGCCAGTGAGGCACATCCAGACCTGATTGTAGACGTTGCGACATTGACAGGAGCTCAGCGAATTGCTCTCGGAGCGCGCTATGCCGGCCTAATGGGTGACGAGAAGGCAGTTGAAATTGTGCTGAAGGCGGCAAAAACTGCAGGAGAACTGGCTTGGCACATGCCTATGCCTGACGAACTTCGCAATTTGATGAAATCCGACATTGCCGATCTACAAAATGCCAAGGTGGGTAACACCGCGGGCGGAATGTTGTTTGGTGGCATCTTCTTACGTGAATTCATCGGTAAGAAGAGCGCCAACTCAGACCAAACCATTAGCTGGGCACACCTGGACATCGCCGGTCCTGCCGACAATGATGGTGCTGGATATGGATTCATCCCGAAAGGTGCATCTGGTTCATACGTGAGAACACTTATTACTATCGCTGAACAAAGCGCTAGGTAAATAGGATCAGGGCTTTGAGCCCTAATTCACGGTAGTAAAGTTGGAATGTTCGCTTATTTTCTGTATGGGAGTCTGTCTTGGCCGAGCACAATTTTGATCTAGTTATTCTCGGTGGCGGAAGCGGTGGTTATGCCGCTGCCCTTCGCTCAGCGCAACTAGGAAAATCCGTTGCACTAATTGAAAAAGACAAGCTTGGCGGCACCTGCTTACACCGCGGTTGCATCCCTACTAAGGCATTACTTCACGCAGCTGAAGTTGCAGATGTAGTGAAGGACGCAAGCCACTACGGAATCAACGCGCAATTTGGTTCGATCGACATGAATGTCGTAAACACCTACCGCGATGGAATTGTCGATCGCTTGTTCAAGGGATTGACCGGACTAGTCAATTCGAAGAACGTCACAGTAATTTCTGGTGAGGGCAAATTGGTTGGTCCGAAGACCATCCAGGTTGGTGGAGACACTTACACCGGAACAAACGTTATCCTCGCATCTGGCTCATACTCACGATCATTGCCTGGTCTAGAAATTGGTGGACGGGTAATCACTTCAGAACACGCACTACAGATGACTTTCGTACCTAACAAGGTCATCGTTCTTGGCGGCGGTGTTATCGGGGTTGAATTTGCATCAATCTGGAAGTCATTCGGCACCGAAGTGACAATTATTGAAGGCTTGCCTTCGCTCGTACCAAACGAGGACGCATCAGTTAGCAAGGCTCTTGAGCGCGCATTCCGTAAGCGTGGAATCGACTTCAAGACCGGCGTTCGATTCTCAGGTGTTGAGCAGCACGAAAACGGCGTTGTGGTTTCTCTCGAAAGTGGAGAGAAGCTCGAGGCGGAACTACTTCTAGTAGCAGTTGGACGTGGCCCGAATACTGCTGGTCTCGGCTACGAAGAAAACGGAATCGCCATGGATCGCGGCTTTGTGCTCACTAATGAGCGCTTACAAACCAGCGTTCCTGGTGTTTACGCTGCTGGCGACATCGTGCCTGGATTGCAATTGGCACACCGCGGATTCCAGCAAGGCATATTCA
>JBJTNZ010000045.1:0-29796 GCA_046074345.1 Micrococcales bacterium
TGGCTGAATTTTGTAAAGTCACCGAGGGCGAGAGCCAAGATCAAGCAGTGGTTCTCTGCCGAACGCCGTGAAGACGCCATTGAGACCGGTAAAGAGTCAATCGCTAAGGCCTTACGTAAACACAATTTGCCATTGCAGAAAATTCTTTCTTCCGAATCAATGCTCGATTTAGCGCATGACTTACGACTAAACGATGTTGAATCGCTATACGCCTCAGTAGGCGAGGGGCACATCTCAGCTCAACAGGTTGTCGAAAAGTTGTCGGCCTCAATCGCCACAGATGCAGATGCTGCAGAGGCAGTTTTCGAATTGCCGAACAACGCAAGGTCGCAAAACCGGAATCGTGCCAACGATGCTGGTGTATTGGTTCGCGGTGATGCGGACGTCATGGCGAAACTTGCAAGATGCTGTACACCGGTACCAGGAGACGAGATTCTTGGATTCGTGACTAGGGGATCTGGCGTCTCAGTTCACAGATCAGACTGTAAGAACGCGGATCAACTACGTGCAGAGCCGGAAAGGCTCATGGAAGTATCTTGGGCACCGAATTCAAAGTCATTGTTCCTGGTGCAAATTCAGATCGAAGCTCTAGATCGCTCAGGTTTGCTATCCGATGTCACTAGGGTGCTAAGTGAACACCACGTAAACATTTTGTCTGCATCGGTGTCAACTAGGTCTGACCGTGTGGCGCTAAGCCGATTCGTCTTCGAAATGGGCGACCCAAGCACGTTAGAACACTTGCTGAATGCGGTCAAGCGAATTGAAGCCGTTTACGACGTTTATCGCGTGCACAGCGCATAAATAATCAGGCACTAATCAACAAATTGAAGTTAGTTGGCTGCAGCCTTCACGGTGTCTAGCCAAGCCTTGCGGGCGGTAAGCGCAGCGGTTGCGTCCTTAATCTTCTTCTCGTTCTTCGAGGCTGTAGCAGCGGCTAGTTCGCTCTCAAGCTTCACAATTGAATCCTGTAGCTGAGCGATGACGGAATTGCTGCGATCGATTGATGCAGGGTCGGTCTTACGCCAGTGGTCCTGTTCGGCTTCACGCACTCGAGACTCAATCGCGCGAAGTTTGTCTTCGACCTCGCGTAGTTTCTCCTTAGGCACGCGGCCAATCTTTTCCCACTTCTTTTGAAGCTCGTGAAGTTGCTTCTTGGCCTCATCCAATCCCTTCGCAGGATCGATTGCCGAGTATTGCTTTAGAAGTTCCAGTTTCTTTTCGAGATTTGCAGCGTGCTCGACGTTTTCGATTGCCGCCGAAGCCTGACGGGCCGAATAAATTGTGTCGCCGGCTGCCTTAAATCTTGCCCAAAGTGCATCATCCGATTTACCGGGTGTTCTTCCCGAACCCTTCCAAGCATCTAGCAGTTTTCGATATTCAACAATTGAATCCGAGCCTGCGGCAGCGAGTTTTTCAGCGGCTTCGACAATTTCAACCTTCTTAGCGCGAACTGCTTTGTTTGCAGAATCTAATGTTGCAAAATACTGACGTTTTGCTGTCTCGAAACGAGTGCGGGCTAGCGAGAATCGCTTCCATATCGGGTCAGCCACAGACTTAGAAACCTTGGCGCCAGTTTTTTGTTGCTCTTGCCACTGCTCGAATAGCTTTGCCATTTTTTCGCCAGATTGCTTCCACTGAGTCTTAGCGACGTCTTGGTTAGCAATTTCTTCGGCTGCCACTGCGAGCGCGGTACGAGCGGCAATTGCTTCTGCTACAGCTTCCTTGTTCGCTTCAGCCTTGGCTGCACCGAGTTCAGTAATGGCAGGGGCTAAAGCAGCAACACGGTTTCGCAGGTTGTTTAGGTCGCCCACCGCATTTGCAGATACCAAATCGTCGGCTAGCTTGCTGGCTTGCTTACCTAGATTCGCGGCATCAACTTTGTTCTTGACGCGCTGCTCAAGAATTCGAACTTGGGCATCGAGATCAGCGAACTTACGCTCGTAGAAGGCGAGTGCTTCTCCTGGCGTCACGTTTGGATACTGACCCACTTTGCGTTCTGATCCGAGTTCGAGAACATAAACATTATTCTCAGAATCGACGCGACCGAATTTACTGCTTGCTGACATGGGTAGCTCCTTTAGCTAGACGCTGTTGCGTTCGTTTACCTGGTTTAGTTTAGTTTGATGGCGCCGAGCTTTGTCTCGACTGTTGGCTTACCGTCCTGGCCGCCTCCAGTGACTCCACCCTTGATGATCGGGTCAAGCGAGCTCAAGCCTGAGGTAATTTCACCGAAAACGGTGTAGTTAGGCATAAGTGGTGAATCGGCGTAAACGATGAAAAACTGTGAACCATTGGTGTAAGCGCCACCACTGTTTGCCATCGCAAGAACACCCTTCTTATAAGTTGCCACTCCGGTCTTATCAGCAGCAGGAGCGTTCTCGATTGGACCAAATGAATAGCCTGGCCCACCGGTTCCTGTTCCGGTTGGGTCTCCACATTGAAGGACAAAGATTCCCGATGTGGTCAAGCGGTGACATGGCACATTGTTGTAGAAGTTTTTCTTCGCTAGCGAAATAAAGTTCGCTGTCGCTTGTGGCGCCTTGTCACCGAAAAGCTTTACGCCTAGTGCGGAGCCGTTTACGTCAATGGATCCATTCCAAACGCGATTCTCAGCGATCGAAACATTGGGAACCAGCGGTCCGTTAGTCTCTTGGGCAGCTGGGGTAGTAGCAGAAGGGCTTGCGCTTGCGCTTGCGTTTGGTTCCGGATGAATTGCGCTGTAGGCAAACTGCGAGCCAAGTGCAACCACAAGTGCAACTCCAGCAGCAATCAGTGCAATACGGTTATCTGCTTTGCGACGCGTCGATAGTTTGGCATGAACCTGCTGCTTCGCTTCGTACTCAGCCAATTTGTTGCTGGTTGAGCTAAATAGGTTCTGTTGTTTCTTCTTCGACGCCAAAATTTCCTCCAATAGTTGCTACCTAGGCATTTTACGGGCTTTGTAGGCCAGACTGCTTGTAACCTGAAAGCATGACCGACAGCTTTTTCGAGGGATTGGCCCCACTCGCCACTCGAATGCGCCCTCGTACGATCGAAGAGGTAGTTGGTCAACAGCAAATTTTGCGCGCTGGTAGCCCACTGCGAAAGCTCGCCGAGCCTTCGTCAGCCGACCGAACCAGCAGCACTACCAGCGTGATCCTTTGGGGTCCACCTGGTACTGGAAAGACCACTTTGGCTCGCGCCGTAGCATTCAGTTCGGGTAGGAGAATTGTTGAACTGAGCGCAATTACCGCTGGCGTTAAAGACGTCCGAGATGCCATGGAAGCCGCTCGACTAAATCATGAGGCCTATGGTGTCGGCACAATTCTCTTTCTAGATGAAATTCATCGCTTCAGCAAAGCGCAGCAGGACGCCCTCCTGCCTGGCGTTGAGAATGGCTGGGTTACCTTAATTGCCGCAACCACCGAGAATCCGAGTTTTTCGGTCATCAGCCCATTGCTTTCCCGAAGTTTGCTACTCACCTTGGATTCGCTTGCAGAGGATGAGCTTGTCGAATTACTCCATCGAGCTGTCGCCGACCCACGTGGCTTGGCGGCAAAATTTGTGCTTAGTGATGAACTTGCCAAAAAGGTCGCACAACTTGCCAGTGGCGACGCGCGACGTGCCCTAACCATTCTGGATGCAGCTGCTCAAGTGGTAGAGGACCCAAAGGGGAGTGCGCCTTTTGAAATAACTGAGGCCGCAGTTGAAGCGGCGATAAATCGTGCTCTAGTGCGATACGACAAAGACGGGGATCAGCACTATGACATCATCAGTGCTTTCATCAAATCTGTTCGTGGTAGCGACGCGGATGCAGCCGTGCACTACCTAGCGCGAATGATAGAGGGCGGCGAGGACCCACGCTTCATTGCTCGTCGACTCATGATCTTGGCAGCAGAGGACATTGGCCTAGCAGACCCACAGGCATTACCTCTGGCGGTAGCCGCCGCGGAAAGCGTGGCCATGATTGGAATGCCAGAGGGTCGTATCCCTCTAGCCGAGGTCTCTATTTATCTGGCTTTGGCGCCCAAATCGAATTCGGCATACCTCGCTATCAATGCAGCACTGGAAGATGTTCGCGGTGGAGCAAGCGGGCCAGTGCCTAAGCATTTGCGGAGTTCTAGCTACCCTGGCGCTGCAAAATTGGGCAATGGCGAGGGATATCAGTACCCACACGATGATTCGCGAGCAGTGTTAGCCCAACAGTACTTAGCGGGCGACCTATCCTTGGCCGAGTATTACCAACCCAAGGAGATTGGCGCCGAGCGCGAGTTTGCCGAGCGTTGGCCAAAATTGCGAGCCATTATTCGCTCTTTCAAGCGCTAAACCCTTTGTTTTAGCCACATTGCGCTGGTAGAATTTCAAGGTTGCCGACTCGAACACACCTAACGGCTGTAAGTGTGATCAACGGTGCGGTTCGTCTAATAGCCAGAGGAATCCGTGGCAAAAGGTTCGACCTCTGAACCGAAATGTGAACAATAACCGCTATCGAGCCATTGGCTCATTGAAAGGAAAACGTGTCAAAGACCACACGTACTCGTAGCAAGACCCGTCTGTCTCGCTCACTCGGACTAGCCCTTACTCCAAAGGCTGCCAAATATCTAGAAAAGCGCCCTTACGCTCCTGGTGAGCACGGTCGCACCAAGAAGAAAGCCGACAGCGACTACGCAGTTCGTCTTCGCGAGAAGCAGCGTCTTCGCGCACAGTACGGAATCCGCGAAGCACAGCTTCGTAAGACTTTCCAGGAAGCAAAGCGCACTCAGGGCCTAACCGGTGAAAACCTAGTTGAGCTACTAGAAATGCGTCTAGATGCACTTGTACTTCGTGCAGGCTTTGCCCGCACCATCGCGCAAGCACGTCAAATGGTTGTTCACCGCCACATCTTGGTAAACGGCGAGCGTATTGACCGTCCTTCATTCCGAGTAAAGCCTGGACAGATGATTCACGTCCACGCGAAGAGTGAAGTTACTGAGCCGTTCCAGGTTGCAGCAGCAGGCGGACACGTTGATGTTCTACCTCCGGTACCTGCTTATCTAAGCGTTGACCTTTCAAAGTTGCACGCAACTTTGGTTCGTCGCCCTAAGCGTGTTGAAGTTCCAGTTACTTGTGAAGTTCAGCTCGTGGTTGAGTACTACGCAGCTCGCTAAAGCTTCGTAAATAATTTAGGAGTTCAGATGAGTGGCGGAGAAATCGCAGCAATCATCGCAGCATCGGCATTTGCCTTGCTAGTGATTTTTATTGGCGTGCCTCTGTTGAAGCTCGGCCGTCTAATCGACGAGACACGTGATTCGGTTCACGATCTCAACGATTCGGTTGCTCCGCTGCTCACTGAACTCACCACAACTGTTACCGAAACAAATAAGCAACTAGCTCGTCTCGATGTGATTACCGAGAATGTTTCAGAAGTAACCACAAACGTTAAGTCACTCGTAGCTGTATTCAGTGCCTCAGTTGGCGCTCCCTTAGTCAAGATTGCTGGACTAACTCAGGGCCTTCGCTCTGCATTACTAGGCAAGAAGAGCAAGTAGGACAACATGAAGAAGATCTTTTGGTTCGTAACTGGAATTGCCGCCGGTTTGGCAGTGGCAAAGCAGATTGCCGAAAACCCAAAGGCAGCTGCTGTCGTTGATGATGCAGCCGCACGTGCCAAGGAATTCGGTGCAGCAGTTTCAGAAGGTTTCCGTGAACGTGAAGCCGAATTAGCTAAGCCAGCACCAAAGAAGACAGCCGCAAAGAAACCTGCTGCAAAAAAGCCGGCAACTGCCCGCAAGTCTGCACCTAAGAAATCTCCTTCAACCAAACCAAGCAATAAGTAATGCTGACTGCCGAAATTCGCCGGCGCTGGCTCGAATTCTTCGAGAGCAAAGGCCACACAGTTGTACCTAGCGCTTCGCTAATCAGCGAAGATCCTTCACTGTTATTTACCGTCGCGGGTATGGTTCCATTCATTCCTTATATGACCGGCTTAGTGCCTGCTCCTTACTCGCGAGCCACCTCAGTGCAGAAGTGTGTGCGTACGCTCGATATTGAAGAAGTTGGAAAGACCACTCGTCATGGCACTTTCTTCCAGATGAATGGCAACTTCTCATTCGGTGATTACTTCAAAAAGGATGCAATTGCATTCGCTTGGGAGTTCCTAACCAAGTCACAGGACGATGGTGGACTCGGACTTGACCCGCAGTTACTCTGGGTAACTGTCTACAAAGACGACGATGAGAGTATTCAAATCTGGCGTGATGTCGCAGACATACCGATGGAAAGAATTCAGCGTCGCGGCATGAAAGATAACTACTGGTCAACTGGTCAACCTGGTCCAGCTGGTCCTTGTTCCGAAATCTACTATGACCGCGGACCTGCATATGGTCGCGAAGGTGGACCTGAGGCCGACGAAGATCGTTACATTGAAATTTGGAATCTCGTTTTCATGCAATACGAGCGCGGCCAGGGTACAGGCAAAGATAATTTTGAAATCTTGGGTGAACTACCTAAGAAGAACATCGACACAGGTATGGGTCTAGAGCGCGTCGCATTCCTAATGCAGGGTGTCGAGAATCTCTACGAGATAGATCAGGTTCGCCCAGTGCTTGACCTTGCTGCACAACTCAGTGGCCGAAAGTACGGCGCATCTGTCGAAGACGACGTACGTATGCGCGTAGTAGCCGATCACGTGCGAAGTGCCTTGATGCTCATTGGCGACGGGGTTACGCCCGCAAATGACGGTCGAGGATACGTACTAAGGCGTCTGTTGCGTCGTACGGTTCGATCTATGCGTCTTCTGGGTGTTGAGAAACCGACCTTCACGCAACTTTTTGAGACATCCAAGAATGCAATGAAGGCCGCCTATCCAGAACTAGAACTAGATTTCGAACGAATTCTTCGCACTGCGGTTGCAGAAGAGGAAGCGTTCCTTCGAACCCTCGTCTCAGGTACTGCTGTCCTCGAGGATGCCATCATCGCTACGAAATCATCGAACCACAAGCAACTCGATGGCGACACCGCCTTTTTACTTCATGATACTTATGGTTTTCCGATTGATCTCACTCTGGAGATTGCAGAAGAAGCTGGCCTAAGTGTCGATCGCGACGCGTTCAAGGCGTTGATGACAGAGCAGCGAGATCGCGCCAAGGCCGATGCTCGCGAGAAGAAACTTGGTGGTACCGACCTGTCGGTTTATTCCTCATTCCGACAGCTTGGCGTAACAAAGTTCACGGGTTATGACGAACTAGATTCAGAGGCCAAGATTATAGGTCTAATCGAAAACGGTTCTCAGACCCAGAAGGTTTCCCAGGGTGCAATTGCAGAAGTCATTCTTGATGAAACCTCTTTCTACGCCGAATCCGGTGGTCAAGATTCTGATTCAGGATTCATTCGAGGAGATGGTTTCGAGCTCGAAGTTATTGATGTACAAAAGCCAGTCAAAGGTCTGATTAGCCACAAGGTGCTTGTTCGTCAAGGCGAAGTCGGCGTGGGAGCCAGTGCTGTATCCAGCGTTGACCCAAATTGGCGACTTGGTGCCACCCAGGCACATTCTGGCACTCACCTCGTGCACGCAGCATTGCGTGAGGTCCTAGGTCCTACTGCCTTACAGTCCGGTTCCTTTAACAAACCCGGTTATCTTCGACTCGACTACGCCTGGTCACAAGCACTAAGCGATGCGACTAAATCCGAGATTGAAGAAGTCACTAATCTCGCGATTCGTCAGGATCTAGCGGTAAGTGCACAGTACATGTCGCTTCCAGAAGCAAAGACCTGGGGTGCCGTAGCGCTATTCGGTGAGACATACGATGAAAGTGTTCGTGTAGTACAAATTGGTGGACCGTGGTCACGCGAACTTTGCGGTGGCACGCACGTTTCACGAAGTTCCCAGGTTGGACTCATCTCTCTGATAGGCGAATCTTCTGTAGGCTCTGGATCGCGACGTCTGGAAGCATTAGTTGGCATCGAGGCTTTCCGCGCCTTAGCCACTGAGCGTGCTTTAGTTTCTAGACTCGCAGACGTATTCAAATCCAACCGCGACGGATTAGAAGAGCGTATTGTTTCGACTCTCGAAGAGCTTAAAACGGCGCAGCGCAAATTGTCTGCACTGCAAGCCGAGCAACTCGCTACCAAGATTCCGAATCTCGTTGCACAAGCCGAGACCATTGGACAGGTTCGATTTGCCAGCGCAAACATCGGCTTACTTGGTTCCGTAGATGAGCTACGCGGACTAACTTTGCAGCTTCGTGATCATCTGCAGAATGACTCAGCAGTGGCTGCGCTGTTCGCTGAAATTGCCGGTAAACCAATGCTCGTTGTTGCTGTAACGAAACAAGCTCAAAATGTTGGTGTAAAGGCTGGTGCTCTTGTCAAAGTTGCTTCATCAATACTTGGCGGCGGAGGCGGCGGCAAGGACGATACCGCGCAAGGTGGAGGAAGCGAAATCGCAAAAATCCCTTCAGCCATTGACGCGATTCGTGCAGAGCTAGCCCGGTAATCATGCGAATCGGTAGGCGAGTAGCCTTCGACATCGGAAAAGCCAGAATCGGCGTCGCTGTGAGTGATGCCCATGGAATTCTGGCCTCGCCGCGTGATTTCATTCCTAGAAATCCAGACATCTCTGAAACCATTAGTGCGATAACCAATTTGATCGCCTCAGAAGAGCCCCTCGAGGTTTACATCGGCTTGCCAGTGAATCTCAAGAACCAACCGACGGAGTCGACCACTGACGCAATCGAATTAGCTCGCAAGTTGCAGGGGGTCATTTCTCAAACCGTTCGCCTAATTGACGAACGCATGACCACGAGAATTGCCTCAAGTGCGATGGCATCTGCCGGCAAGTCGTCTAGGCAACAGCGCGGGAGTATAGATAGCGCGGCTGCTGCTGTGATACTTGAGACCGCACTTGGATTTGAAAAATCAACGGGACAAGAGCCAGGAATCACGATCGGAGACTACGAAATTGGCAAATAATTTCAAACGTCGTCGCCTGATGTCTATTGCCGCCCTACTTTTGGTGCTCGGTCTTTTGATTGGTTATGTGAACCGAAGTGCTATTCGCAGTGCCTGGGACACTATTTCTGGTGCGGATTACAGCGGAAACGGACACGGTGCCGTCACTCTAGTTATCAATCAAGGTGACGACGGAGCAACCATTGCTCAGGAGCTGGTTGATCTGGGTGTTGTGAAGTCTTACCGATCTGTCTACAAAATGCTGGTGTCGAGAAATCAAGTCTTTTATCCCGGCACGTACCAGCTTCATCTGGAGATGAGCTCAGAAGCGGCGTTGAATGCAATTGCCAATCCAAACAACCGAATCTCCAATCGCGTGACGATCAAAGAGGGTTGGCGCATAACTAAGGTACTTTCAGAGCTTTCTTCAAAGACTGGAATTCAACTTTCTCAACTGCAAAGTGCCGCAGCGGATTTTTCCGCCATCGGCGTGCCTACAAGTGAAGTCAGCGCTGAAGGTTGGCTCTTTCCTGCGACATATGAGTTCGATCCGGGTCTGACTGCCGTTGAAGTTTTGAAGCAAATGGTACAGAGGATGAAGGTCGAGCTTGAGCGCTATGGCGTTCAGGCGAAAGATGCACATAAAGTACTCACATTGGCTGCACTGATTCAAGCCGAAGCCAGATTGCACCCAGATTTCTACAAGGTCTCACGCGTGTTTCTCAATCGCATCGCTTCTGGAATGCGCCTGCAGTCAGATGCAACTGTGAGCTACGGTGTAAACGGAAAAACGGTCTCAACATCCGCAGCAGACCGAGCTAACCCGAACGGCTACAATACTTATCTTCACGATGGACTACCAATTGGTCCGATATCAGCACCTGGTTCACTTGCCATAGACGCCGCAATTCATCCTGCCGAGGGTAAATGGCTATATTTTTGCGCCGTTAACTTGAAGACCGGTGAAACAGTTTTCAGCAATACCTATGCCGAACACGCAGTCGCAGTGGCAAAATGGCGAGCCTGGATGAAAGAGAACCCTGGATATGAATAGACACCTCGCGGTCGTTGGTTCTCCAATTGAGCATTCGAAGTCACCAATTATTCATGCTGCTGCATATGCAGTCCTTGGCAAGACCTTCGACTACAACAAAATCCAAGTGGAAAAGAACCACCTGATGCAGTTTGTTGAAACACTCGATGATTCGTGGCTTGGCCTGAGTGTGACTGCGCCATTGAAAACTGAAGCGCTTCGTTTGGCAAAGAATTCTGATGAAACTTCGCAGCTAACCGGTTCGACCAATACTCTGCTAAGAACCGAATCAGGCTGGAGTGGATTTAATACTGATGTTTTCGGGATTCAGAAGGCACTGTCAGAGGCAGGGGTGGCCAACGTAAGGCAGGTCTCGATAATCGGCAGCGGGGCGACAGCGCTGAGTGCCGTACTAGCAATTTCTAGAAGCTTTCCTGCGGCAAAGTTGCTTTTGTCTGCTCGAAACCGTCAGGCACTCAAAGATCTGGTGCAATTTGCGAAAATCGTTGGCCTACAATCTGTGCGAACCGTAAGTGCTAGAAAAGCACTAACCAAGTCGGACTTGGTGATCAGCACACTTCCTTCTGGTGCGCTTGATAGTGATATTTCGCGACTAAACCTTTCACGGTTTGCAAGCCCTCGCGGTGTTTTCTTGGATGTTGCATATGATCCGTGGCCTAGCCCCGCGGCTCAGCTCTGGTCGAACAGCGACCTGAAAGTGGTAAGTGGAATTGAAATGCTGCTTTGGCAGGCAGTTGCACAAGTTCGAATTTTTTGTGAGGGAGACCCGAACAAGGAACTACTCAATGAAGCAGCTGTAATTCTCGCGATGCGCAATTCAATCGGATTGATTTAGCCACGATAGATGAGCAATGTGGCAGAATTGACTCATGTTGCGTTGGATTACTGCCGGAGAATCGCACGGCCCAGAGTTGGTTGCCGTACTTGAGGGCCTCCCGGCTGGAGTTGAAGTAACCACAGCAGATATTCAGGACTCACTTGCACGTCGCAGGCTCGGTTATGGGCGCGGAGCTCGTATGCAATTCGAGCAGGATGAAGTCTCTCTAAGTGGCGGTGTGCGCCACGGATTCACCATGGGTGGACCAGTTGCCATCACTGTAGCCAACACCGAATGGCCAAAATGGCAAGATGTTATGTCAGCAGACCCGGTAGAAGCCGAGAAGCTAACCGGAGCAAGGGCGGAAGCGCTTACCCGTCCACGACCAGGCCATGCAGACTTCACTGGCATGCAGAAGTATGGATTCTTAGATTCCCGGCCGGTATTGGAAAGGGCCTCTGCCCGCGAGACCGCTGCGCGTGTGGCTCTTGGTCGAGTTGCCAGCAACTTTTTGAATGCACTGGGAATTGAACTAATTACTCACACCGTGGCTATTGGCTCGGTCGACGGAGGTCGCGAGCTACCGCTACCAAAGCCAAGTGACCTCGAACAAATTGACTCTGATCCGTTGAGAGCCTTCAATGCAGAGCTTTCAGCAGCGATGGTTACAGAGGTTGATGAAGCTCACAAGGATGGAGACACCCTCGGTGGAGTCGTTGAAACCTTGGTCTATGGAGCACCTCCGGGTCTTGGTTCTTTCGTGCACTGGGATCGCCGTCTTGATTCTCAATTGGCAGGAGCGCTCATGGGAATTCAGGCAATCAAAGGTGTCGAAATAGGCGACGGATTTGAAACCGCACGCAGACGCGGTTCTGCTGCACACGATGAAATCGTTCGCGAAAGCGGAGTATCTCGTCGGCTTACTGATCGAGCCGGTGGCATCGAAGGCGGAATGAGTAACGGAGAAGTTATCCGTGTGCGTGCTGCAATGAAGCCAATCAGCACCGTTCCTCGCGCATTACAGACCATCGATGTTGCGACGGGTGAAGCCGCTAAAGCACACCACCAACGTTCTGATGTTTGTGCAGTTCCGGCTGCTGGCGTTGTCGCGGAGGCCATGGTCGCACTGGTATTAGCCAACTCGGTACTCGAGAAGTTTGGTGGAGATTCACTTAACGAAACTAAGAGAAACCTCGAAAGCTATCTGGCAAACATTCCTGCCGTCTTGAAGTCAAACATCGAATAACTGCTATGACTGACACAAAGCCGATTGTCCTTGTCGGACCAGCGGGCGTAGGTAAGACAACAGTAGGTAAGAAGTTGGCATCGGCACTAGGTCTGCCTTTTACCGACACGGATTCTCTTTTCGTTCGTGACCACGGTGCAATTGCAGATTTTTTTCAAGCAAATGGTGAAGCTGCCTTTAGGAAGTTAGAAGAGGACTATTTCGCGCACGCATTGACCCAGCACGGTGTAATTTCCACCGGTGGTGGAGTGGTGCTTAGCCCAGCCAATCAGATAGCAATGAAGGTCGCGACAGTAATCTACTTGGCCACCGACGGCACCCATATGTTGAAGCGAATATCACAAGGAAATCGCCCGTTGATCAAAAACGGCATTTCCGACTGGAAAAAACTTTACGAGGAGCGCAAGCCACTTTACGAAAAAGTCGCAAACATCACCATCGACTGTTCTGGTCATCCAATCAAACAGACCATCGCCAAGATTAAAGACGAATTGGAGAAGCGTGGCTGAGCTAACTGTCATTCCGGTAACCGGAGTCAACCCATATGACGTCATCATCGGTCGCTCACTGCTAAATGAGGTGCCGAAACAATTAGGTGATGCCGTTAAGAAGGTTTTGATTATCCATCCTGTTGGTTTATCCGTGTCAGCCGAGGCTATGCGAGAATCTCTAGTTGAAGCAGGTTACGAGGCCGTACTCGCTGGAGTTCCTGACAGCGAGGATGCCAAGCGTGTTGAGGTTGCAGCATTCTGCTGGGGAATTCTTGGCAAGTCTGATTTCACACGAACAGACGCAATTATTGGTTTTGGCGGAGGGTCCACTACCGACCTAGCGGGCTTCGTGGCTGCAACTTGGCTTCGCGGAGTCAAAGTGATTCAGGTTCCCACGACTCTGCTCGGAATGGTTGATGCTGCGGTCGGAGGCAAGACCGGAATTAATACAGCCGAGGGTAAGAATTTGGTTGGCGTCTTTCACGCACCGAGTTCGGTAATTATCGATCTGGATACCCTCGAAACGCTTCCGAGAAACGAATTGCTTGCCAGCTATGGCGAAATTGTTAAATGTGGATTTATAGCTGATGAACGAATTCTAGAAATCCTTGAGTCCGACATCGAAGTTGCGACAGACATTCACTCGAGTGCATTCCGAGAGCTAATTGAACGTTGCGTTCGAATAAAAGCTCGGGTAGTTTCTGAAGACCTTAAAGATCTAGGTCTAAGAGAGATTTTGAATTACGGACACACGCTTGGTCACGCAATTGAGCATAACGAGCGTTACCAATGGCGCCATGGTGTAGCCGTAGCTATTGGAATGGTGTTCGTCGCCGAGCTCGCTCAACTAGCAGGAAAGTTGAAGCCAGAGGTTGTCGATCGTCACCGAGCCATCCTGAAGTCGCTTGGTCTGCCAACGAGCTATCGCTCTGGCGAATTTGAGAAGTTATTGGCAACTATGCAACGCGATAAGAAATCACGTGCTGGTTCCTTGCGGTTCGTAGTCTTGGATGACGTTGCGAAACCTGGAATCTTAACTGCGCCATCCGCGGAGTTACTACACGCCGCCTATCAAGAAATTTCGGAATAGTCGGTAGCCTTAACCTATGCGCAAAGTATTCGTTCTGAATGGACCAAATCTCGGTCGTCTTGGATCTCGCGAGCCAGACATCTACGGTTCTACAGACTGGAACGGTTTGGTGACCGCGGTCGGCAATAGGGCTGCAGAGCTTGGTTTTGAGGCTGACGTGCGTCAAACCGATAGCGAGGCTGAACTTATCGGTTGGCTCCATGAAGCAGTGGATGCGCAGGTAGACGTGGTGCTAAACCCTGCCGCTTTCACTCACTATTCTTACGCGGTTCGTGATGCTGCGACCATGGTCACCAAGGGCGGGCGTAAGCTCATTGAAGTGCACCTGAGCAACCCGCATGCACGTGAAGAATTCCGCCACACTTCGGTAATCTCCGGTGTGGCCACGGGTGTGATTGCAGGTTTTGGTGTGAATTCTTACCTTATGGCGTTGACTCAACTGGTCTAAACTAGCCTTTAGTCCCCGTACAAAAAATTTTTTAGAAACGAGTGTTGCTTTAGCATGGCTACTTCAAACGACCTTAAAAACGGTCTAGTACTTAATATCGATGGACAGCTCTGGGCAGTCGTTGAGTTCCAGCACGTCAAGCCTGGAAAGGGCCCAGCTTTCGTTCGCACCAAGCTGAAGAACGTACTCTCAGGCAAAGTTGTTGACAAGACTTTCAATGCCGGCGTAAAGGTAGAAACCGCGAACGTTGACAAGCGAAACATGACCTATCTATACAACGACGGCTCAGCATTCGTTTTCATGGACGTCGACACATACGATCAGGTAAGCCTCAGCGATGCCGTTGTTGGTGATGCTGCGGGTTACCTACTTGAGAATCAAGCGGCTACAGTTGCGCTACACGAAGGTAACCCAATTTACGTTGAATTGCCCGCTTCAGTAGTTTTGGAAATCACCTACACGGAGCCAGGCCTACAAGGTGATCGCTCTACCGGAGGCACCAAGCCAGCGACTCTCGAAACCGGTCTGCAGATCAACGTGCCGCTTTTCGTAGATCAAAACACCAAGGTCAAGGTTGATACTCGCACAGGCGAGTACCTTGGTCGTATTAACGACTAATCGGTGAGCGCTAGAACCAAAGCTCGAAAGAGAGCTGTCGACGCACTATTTGCCGCGGACCTTCGCGAGGGGATGCCGAATGAGCTCCTAGACGAGGCCGAGCGAGCAAGCGAGGATCGTTCCTCACAGCAGGAGATTTTCAACTACGCCCGCGAAGCTGTATTTGGCGTGTTGCAACATCAGGCCGAGATAGACGAGCAACTTCAAACTTACGCACAAGGGTGGACCTTGAATCGGATGCCTGCGCTTGATCGTGCGATTTTGCGCTTAGCCACTTGGGAAATCCTCTTCAACGATGAGGTTCCAGACGCTGTGGCTATCGATGAAGCCGTGGAGTTGGCAAAAGAGTACTCAACTGACAGTTCTGCTGGCTTCGTAAATGGACTGCTCGGCAAAATCGTGTCAACCAGGACCGCTTTATAGCCTAGAATTCATCTAGCAACATCATCCTTTAAAGGCGTCCAGAGAGGCGCAGAAGGAGGTGGGCGTGGGAACACGCACCGTCTTAAGTAGTGACGACATCAATCGGGCAATCACCCGAATCGCTCATGAAATTCTTGAAGCCAATCGAGGCGTTGAAGACCTCGTTATTCTTGGCATCCCAACTCGTGGCGTCATTCTCGCTGAGCGCATTGCCGAAATTATTCGCCGCACCGGCACTGCCTTGCCAGCCGACTTCCTCGGACGCCTTGATATCACCATGTATCGCGATGACTTACATCGAAACCCGACACGTGAAGTGACTCAGACCACAATTCCTTCAGGAGGAATCGACGACAAGGTTGTAGTCCTAGTGGACGACGTGCTTTACAGTGGTTGCACAATCAGAGCTGCCTTGGATGCCATCAACGCATACGGGAGACCAAAGGCCGTTCGGCTCGCAGTCTTAGTAGATCGCGGTCACCGAGAACTTCCGATTCGTGCAGACTACGTGGGGAAGAATTTGCCAACATCAAGAGAAGAACGAATCATGGTTCAGCTTTCACCTACCGACGGAGAAGACGCGGTGGTGATTTCTCAATGAAGCACCTACTCAGTACCGCCGACCTCTCTCTCGATCAGACTGTCGCTCTGCTTGATCTTTCGGATGAAATGGCGCTAGTCAACCAGCGCGAGAACCGCAAACTACCAACATTGCGAAACAAGACTGTAGTGAATCTTTTTTTCGAAGATTCGACCCGCACACGCATTTCATTTGAACTCGCAGCTAAACGCTTATCGGCGGATTTGATCAACTTCACAGCCAAGGGGTCGAGTGTTTCCAAAGGTGAATCACTCAAGGACACAGTGCAAACCCTTGCGGCTAGCGGGGTAGATGCATTCGTGGTTCGACATTCCGCAAGTGGTGCACCGTACAACCTCGCTCACTCGGGCTGGATAGACACCCCGATCGTAAACGCGGGGGACGGAACCCATGAACACCCAACCCAGGCGCTACTAGACGCGATGACTATGCGCGAACGTCTTCACGGCATCGGTGCAACCAAGGGTAGAGATCTCAGCGGAGTTAAAGTTGCAATCGTTGGTGACATTGCTCATTCACGAGTCGCTCGCTCAAACGTGCAATTGCTCAATACGCTGGGTGCCGATGTTCATTTCATAGCTCCACCAACTCTCATGCCAAATGGATTCAACGCCACAAAACACTTCAATCTTGACGAGGCGTTACATGAAGTGAAGCCCGACGTCGTAATGATGCTTCGCGTGCAGCTCGAACGCATGAACGCGTCGTTCTTTCCTAGCGAGAGCGAATACCGTCGAGAATGGGGTTTGACCAACGACCGCTTCCGAAGACTGAACTCTGGAACGGTAATCATGCACCCAGGACCGATGAATCGGGGTCTAGAGATCTGTGCGGAGGCAGCTGACAGCGACCAATCCGCAATTTTGCAGCAAGTGGCAAACGGCGTAAATGTGCGTATGGCAGTCCTTTACAGCCTGATTAGCGGAGAGAAGGCCGTCAATGAATAATTTTGTTCTGAAAAGCGTGGTTCTTGCTGACGGCTCGCAGTGCGACATAGAAGTCGCTGACGGTCGAATTTCGAATATCGGTGAGAACCTAAGTTCCCCGGATGAGATTGACTGCAGAGGCTTGATTGCGCTTCCAGGTTTTGTTGACTTACACACACACCTACGTGAACCAGGTTATGAAGCGTCCGAAACCGTTCTCACCGGTTCGCAGTCAGCAGCACTCGGTGGCTTTACCGCGGTCCACGCAATGGCAAACACCAATCCTGTAGCTGATAGTGCCGGCGTGGTTGAGCAAGTCGCATCGCTAGGACAGGCTGCCGGTTATGTCGATGTTTTCCCAATTGGCGCGGTAACAAACGGCTTAGAGGGGAAGCAACTGGCTGAGCTTGGTGCGATGGCGAATTCGCGAGCGCAAGTTAAGGTCTTCAGCGATGATGGCAAATGCGTGAGCGATCCTCTACTTATGCGTCGCGCACTCGAATATGTGAAGGCCTTCGGAGGTGTGATCGCTCAGCACGCGCAAGAGCCGAGACTGACAGAAGGTGCTCAGCTGAACGCCGGCAAAGTGAGCTCCGAACTAGGACTCGCTGGATGGCCAGCAGTCGCTGAAGAGTCAATCATCGCCCGAGACGTCCTTCTCGCTGAGGCTGTAGGCAGTCGCATTCACATTTGCCATCTCTCAACTAAGGGTTCAGTAGAAATTGTGCGTTGGGCCAAATCACGCGGAATAAATGTGACCGCAGAGGTTACTCCGCATCACCTTTTGCTCACGGATGAGTTGGCTCGCACTTATGACCCGATCTATAAGGTCAATCCACCTTTGCGCACGCAGTCGGACGTTGAAGCTCTTCGCGAAGCTCTCATTGACGGAACCATCGACATCATCGCGACGGATCACGCACCACATCCAATTGAATCGAAAGAGTGCGAATGGAATGCCGCAGCTTTCGGCATGGTTGGTTTAGAAATTGCAGCCTCTGTAGCCCAATTGGTTTTGATTGAATCCGGAAAATCAAACTGGAGCAGAATGGCAGAGGTTTTATCTTCAAATCCTGCAGCAATTGGGCAAGATAACGATCACGGACAAATTGCTGTCGGCGCAGTGGCGAACATTGCCTTGGTAGACCCTAAGGCGTCGAGAAAGATTCAGCGAGCAACTGCTAGTAAGAGTGTCAACAATCCATACGTTAATCGTGACCTGCCAGGGGCAGTTGTGCACACCATTTACAAGGGAAAATTCACCGTGCTCGACGGAGTTTTGCAAAAGAAAGAGGAACTCGCATGACGCAAGCTCTATTAGTACTAGAAGATGGAAAGATCTTCACCGGTAAGCAATACGGCGTTGAGGGTCGCACACTAGGTGAATTGGTTTTCGCCACCGGTATGACTGGATACCAGGAGACGCTCACAGATCCTTCATATGCTGGGCAGATCGTGGTGCAGACCGCCCCACACATCGGTAACACAGGCGTGAATTCTCGGGATGAAGAGTCAGAAAAGATTTGGGTTGCCGGCTACATTGTTCGAGACCCATCCAGAATTGTTAGCAATTTCCGATCTGAAAAATCACTCGATGATGAACTGGCTAAATACGGAATTGTCGGAATTAGTGGCATTGATACTCGAGCGCTTACCCGTCACTTGAGAAGCGCCGGAGCCATGCGTGCGGGAATATTCAGTGGTGTTGCCGCCGAGGCTTCACATGAAGAATTACTGGAGCAAGTACGCACATCCGTAAAGATGCAGGGACTTTCACTTTCAGATGTTGTGACAACACCGGAAGCCTACGAAGAGACACCAAACGAAACGGTAGTTGGAAAAGTTGCAATCGTTGACTTAGGTATCAAGCGTTCAACCATCGAAAACATGGTGGCACGTGGGCTCCAGGTAAAAGTTTTTCCAGCTAAGACCGATGCGGCAGGAATCTTGGCCTGGTCGCCAGACGCCGTGTTCTATTCCAATGGTCCTGGCGACCCAAAGGCAGCAAAGGGTCAAGTAGCCGTGCTACGGGAAATTCTCGATCGCAAGATTCCTTTCTTTGGTATCTGCTTCGGAAACCAGCTACTCGGTAGAGCGCTTGGCTTTGACACCTACAAGCTTCCGTTTGGTCACCGTGGGATAAATCAGCCAGTCATGGATCGCACCACTGGCAAGGTTGAGGTCACCGCTCACAACCACGGATTTGCAGTGAAGGTCGATGGTCTAGATGACGTTCAGAGCCCGAATGGCTATGGCCGTGTCAAGGTTTCACACATTTCTTTGAACGACGACTGCGTGGAGGGGTTGCAATGTGAAGACATTCCGGCTTTCTCAGTGCAGTATCACCCGGAGGCAGCTGCGGGACCACACGATAGCAACTACTTATTCGACCGTTTGGTCGACATGATCAAGAAGAACAAGGCTGGTAACTAATGCCGAAGCGTAAAGACATAAACAGTGTTTTAGTAATTGGTTCAGGCCCAATTGTGATCGGTCAGGCTTGTGAATTCGATTACTCCGGAACTCAAGCCTGTCGAGTATTGCGAGCTGAAGGTATTCGAGTGATTCTGATCAACTCGAACCCGGCGACCATCATGACAGACCCGGATTTTGCCGATGCAACATACATCGAACCCATTACTCCTGAGGTAATCGAGTCGATCATCATCAAGGAAAAACCTGACGCGATTTTGCCTACCCTTGGTGGACAGACTGCGCTCAATGCAGCGATGTCGCTTCATGCTCTGGGGATTCTCGACAAGTACAACGTTGAGCTCATCGGAGCAAAGGTTGACGCTATTAACAAGGGCGAAGACCGCCAAATCTTCAAGCAATTGGTGCTCGATGCAGGTGCCGATGTCGCCAGATCTGTTATCGCCCACACCATGGACGAGTGCTTGGCCGCTGTCGAAATCCTCGGTTACCCAATGGTGGTCAGGCCATCATTCACCATGGGTGGATTGGGTTCCGGTTTCGCATACAACGAGGAAGACCTCCGACGCATTGCCGGAGCGGGACTACAGGCTAGCCCAACCACCGAGGTGCTTCTTGAGGAGTCGATTCTCGGTTGGAAGGAATACGAACTAGAGCTAATGCGAGACAAGAACGACAACTGCGTTGTTGTTTGCTCAATTGAGAATGTTGACCCAGTTGGAGTGCACACCGGTGACTCGATCACAGTTGCGCCCGCGCTTACTCTAACCGACCGAGAATTTCAGAATCTTCGTGACATCGGAATTCAAATCATTCGTGATGTTGGAGTAGATACCGGTGGTTGCAACATTCAGTTTGCCGTCGACCCCGCTACCGGTCGCGTCATCGTGATTGAAATGAATCCACGTGTTTCACGATCTTCAGCGCTGGCTTCTAAGGCAACAGGATTTCCAATTGCAAAGATTGCAGCCAAGCTCGCCATTGGATACACCCTCGATGAGATTCCTAACGACATCACAAAAGTTACTCCGGCAAGCTTTGAACCAACATTGGACTACGTTGTGGTCAAGGTTCCTAGATTTGCATTTGAGAAATTCCCAGCAGCTGATGCCACTCTAACTACGACCATGAAATCTGTGGGCGAGGCTATGGCGCTTGGACGTAATTACAGTCAGGCCTTGCAAAAGGCTCTGCGTTCACTAGAGCGACGCGGCTCGTCATTCCACTGGGGCGAAATTCCTGGTAGTAAGCAGAGTTTGCTTGAACTGATTAAGGTTCCAACCGATGGACGCATCGTGTCGGTTCAGCAGGCATTGCGAGCTGGCGCAACCGCCTCGGAGATCTTTGATTCCACCAAGATAGACCCTTGGTTTATTGACCAAATCGTCTTGATCAATGAAGTTGCAGATGAGATTGCCAATGCGGCACATCTCGACGGTGACCTTATTCGTCACGGCAAAGACCACGGATTCAGTGACTCTCAAATTGCTGAACTTCGTGGCATCACCGAAGCCGAAGTACGTGCGATGCGTCATTCCATCGGCTTGCGTCCGGTCTACAAGACTGTTGATACCTGTGCCGGCGAATTCCCGGCGGAGACGCCTTATTACTACAGCACCTACGAGGAGGAGACCGAAGTAACGCCATCGTCTCGTAAGAAAGTAGTTATTCTCGGATCTGGTCCGAACCGCATCGGACAGGGTGTCGAATTCGATTACTCATGTGTTCACGCATCATTCGCGCTGAGCGATGCGGGATACGAAACCATCATGATCAACTGCAACCCCGAGACGGTTTCAACCGATTACGACACGAGTGATCGTCTTTACTTCGAACCACTAACTCTTGAGGATGTGCTCGAAGTGATCCACGCTGAACAACAGTCTGGTGAACTGGTTGGAGTTGTCGTTCAGCTAGGCGGCCAAACTGCCCTTGGCCTTGCCAAAGGTCTAAAGGCAGCAGGAGTGCCGATTCTCGGTACGACGCCTGAAGCGATCGATCTAGCCGAAGAACGTGGGTTCTTCTCAAAGATTCTCGATAACGCAAAATTGCTAGCTCCTGCAAATGGAACTGCTATCACATTGGCCGAGGCAGAAGTAATTGCAGCTCGAATTGGTTATCCAGTGCTAGTGCGCCCATCATATGTACTCGGTGGCCGTGGAATGGAAATCGTCTACGACCAAGAGTCACTCGTCGATTATTTCGACCGAATCAGTGACCAGGGGATCGTGGGAGAAGGATTCCCACTCTTGGTAGATAGATTCCTCGATGATGCAATTGAAATTGACATCGACGCACTCTACGACGGAGAACAGCTTTATGTTGGTGGTGTCATGGAACACATTGAGGAAGCCGGAATTCACTCGGGTGATTCAAGCTGCACACTTCCACCGGTAACCATGAGTACCACTCAAATCGCGAGAGTGCGCGAGGCGACACTTGCAATTGCAAAGGGTGTGGGTGTCCGCGGATTGCTTAACGTTCAATTCGCATTGGCGAGCGACGTGCTTTACGTACTTGAAGCCAATCCTCGCGCATCACGAACCGTTCCATTTGTGTCAAAGGCTCTTGGTATCACTTTGGCCAAGGCAGCATCTCGAGTGATGGTGGGCGAATCGATCGCTAGCCTGATCGAACAGGGAGCACTACCGGCTAAGGATGGCACTTACATTCCTGCTGGCTCGAGCATTGCCGTGAAGGAAGCCGTACTTCCATTCAAACGATTCGCCACCAAGGATGGACGCTTCGTTGATTCGCTGCTCGGTCCAGAAATGCGCTCAACCGGAGAAGTCATGGGTATGGATGTTGATTTCCCTAGGGCATTTGCCAAGAGTCAAGCGGCTGCCGGAAGTTCACTACCGGTTAGCGGCAGTGTATTTGTGTCGGTAGCTGATCGAGACAAGCCACACCTGGTGCTTCCTGTGCGTCGCTTGCAGCAACTTGGTTACAAGGTTCTTGCCACCAGTGGCACAGCTGCAATCCTCGAGCGTCACGGAATTGACGTCCAGGTGGTTCGCAAACACAGTGAGCCTTCATCCACTGGAGAACCTTCGATTGTTGACCTAATCACCGACGGCAAAGTCGATGTAGTGGTGAATACTCCAAGCGGGTCACACGCTCGTAAGGACGGCTACGAAATTCGCGCTGCCACGACCGCTGCGGACAAGGCTATCTTCACAACAATTGCTCAGTTGTCTGCTGCGATTGGTTCTTTTGAAGCTGTAATTGCCGGGCCGTTTGAGGTGCGTTCACTTCAGCAGCACGCCGAAGACAGAAGGATTGCACTTGCCAACTAGTTTCAGCAGCCGTCTAACTCGTAACTTTGAGAAGTACGGGCAGCTCTGCGTTGGCATAGACCCGCATTCAGCTCTGATCGAAGAATGGGGTTTGAGCGATGGTGTGGAGGGTTTGCGCACCTTTGCGATGAAAGTGCTCGAATCATCAGTCGACAGAGTTGGCATCATCAAGCCTCAAGTCAGCTTTTTCGAAAGATTCGGTTCAAAAGGGTTCGCAGTACTCGAGGAACTCGCGAGTGCGGCAGCTGATTCTGACCTACTTGTCATCATGGATGCAAAGCGCGGCGACATTGGTTCGACAATGGATGGTTACTTCGATGCCTGGCTAGCCAAGAGCGCTCCATTTATTTGCGACGCACTCACCGTGAGCCCTTACCTAGGCTTTGATTCTCTAAACGATGTTTTTGCTCGAGCAATCGAGAATGGCAAGGGAGTTTTCGTGCTCGCAGCAACGTCTAATCCAGAAGGAAAGAGCGTGCAGAAAGCTCAGATTGACGGTCAATCTCTTGCTGCCGATGTCATGTCACGCCTCGAGAAGATTAATCGGGTGAACCTCGATCCAAACGGCAGGCTGGGTAACTTCGGCGCAGTGGTTGGTGCAACGCTGAATCTTCAAGCATTCGGTCTTGGCCATCTTTACAGCGACAATGCGCTTAGCCCAATTCTCGCCCCCGGTTTTGGCGCACAGGGCGCAGAACTTGCTAATTGCGGAGAACTTTTTGGCGTTGCCGCCAATCGTGTTCTGGCGTCGGTATCCAGAAGTGTCCTCTCGGCAGGTTCAGCAGGACTCTCTACCGCTATTGAAGATGCTAAGGACCAACTCGTGTCAGGCTTAGCTCGTGACTAAATTGAACCATCACCTGCTGGTTTTGGCTGGACCGACAGCAGTGGGCAAGGGGACAGTAGCCCGATACATCGTCGAACATCACCCGGATGTGCTGCTTTCAGTCTCCGCAACCACTCGTAGTCCAAGGCCCGGCGAGGTCGACGGTGTGCACTATTACTTCCTTACCGATGCAGAGTTCGACGAGCTGATTGCCAACGGAGAGATGCTCGAATACGCAGTAGTTCACGGTAATCACCGGTATGGCACCCCAAAGGCCCCAGTCGAGGCGGCTCTGGCCGCCAACAAGCTGGTTTTGCTTGAAATCGACATCCAAGGCGCACGGCAGGTGAAACATGCAATGCCTCAAGCGACCACGGTCTTCCTAGCACCACCGAGTTGGGAAGAGTTGGTCAGGAGACTTGAGGGTCGTGGCACGGAAAATGCCGAAGAACAGGCACGCCGGCTCGAAACAGCGAAGCAGGAACTGGCTGCCCAAACTGAGTTTGACCAAGTTATCGTGAACGATGAGGTAGCCAAATGCGCGGGCAAAGTCGTAGAATTGATGAAGTCTTAGCGCCAAGCGCCCTTTAGGAAGAATCAAATGTCAGAAAAACTAGTAGGTATTGTTTCGCCGTCAATCGACAACCTGTTGTCGAAGGACTACATCGGATCAAAATACGAACTCGTTATCTTCGCATCAAAGCGCGCACGTCAGATCAACGACTACTACTCTGCACTACAGGACGGCCACCTATTCCAGGTAGTTGGTCCATTGGTAGACACCACAATCAACGAAAAGCCATTGACCATCGCTCTCAAAGAGATCGATCAGGACAAACTGGCTAAAAAGACTGCTTAGTCTTCTTCTCGTCTAGAGGAGCCGCAATGCTGCAAATCGTGCTGGGTGTCACCGGCGGAATCGCGGCTTATAAAGCAACCAGCATTATTCGGTTATTCGATGAAGCTGGTCATTCTGTAAAAGTAATACCCACTGAAAATGCGCTGAGATTTATCGGTGCTACTACTCTTGAGGCACTTTCGCACAATGCGGTTGATGCAGACCTCTATTCAGACGTCGCTGATGTTAAGCACGTAAACCTTGGTCAGCAAGCAAATTTGATTGTCATTGCACCGGCTACCGCAAACTTCATTGCCAAACTTGCTGCCGGGATTGCGGACGATTTACTTGGAAATACAATCTTGGCAAGTACTGCTCCGATTCTGATTGCACCAGCCATGCACACGGAAATGTGGTTGAACCAAGCGACAGTTGCCAACATCGAAACTCTGCGTAACCGAGGCATCCATGTTCTTGAGCCAGCTGAAGGACGTCTAACTGGTGAAGACACCGGAGTTGGAAGACTTCCAGATCCGGAAGTAATTGTTGCCTCGGCGCTTGCTCTAGTCACAACTCGCGACCTCCAGGGCAAGCACATCATCGTCACCGCTGGTGGTACACGTGAGGCTATAGATCCAGTCAGGTACATCGGCAACCACAGCAGCGGCAAACAAGGCGTGGCGCTTGCAAGGGCTGCGTCCGCGCGTGGGGCACAGGTGACATTGATCGGTGCCAACATCCCTCGGTTAGAAATCCCGAATGTCAGATTTGTCGCTGTCGAGACAGCAACCGAACTTGAAGCCCAGGTTTACAAGGAACTAGATTCCGCGGATGCACTAATCCAAGCGGCCGCGGTCAGCGATTTCCGAGTAGCATCACCGGCGACTAAGAAACTCAAACGGAGCGTGCTTGGAGATGCCATCAGCATAGATTTGGTGGCTAATCCTGATATCTTGGCTGGCGCGGTGTCTCGAATTCGTGCTGAGGGGCTCAACTGCACCTCAGTCGGGTTTGCAGCCGAAACCTCTGACAGCACCGAGCAACTTCGCGAGGTTGCTAGCGCAAAGTTAATGTCCAAGGGTTGCGACATAATCGTCGCCAATGACGTTAGCGAAGGCAAAGTGTTCGGTGAAGACGATAACCACGCACTGATTCAAACTAAGAGCGGGTTCCAGTCGGAAGTAACTGGTAACAAACTCAAAGTGGCCAATGCGATTCTAGATATACTTTTCCAATAGAAACTGGCGAAAATAATGAGCGAACTACGACTTTTCACTTCCGAATCCGTTACCGAGGGTCATCCGGACAAAATTTGCGACCAAATTAGCGACACGCTGCTTGATGCAATCCTTACCCAGGACCCACACGCCCGAGTAGCAATTGAAACCATGGTGACCACTGGTCTTGTCCATGTCGCCGGTGAATTGACAACCGAGGCCTACGTCGAGATTCCTGAACTGATTCGCAAAAAGATTAACGATATCGGCTACACCTCCTCAGATATCGGCTTCGATGGATCAAGCTGCGGAGTTTCGGTTTCGATCGGTCAGCAATCACCAGACATTGCTCAGGGCGTAGATAGCGGTTTCGAGCAACGTGAAAAATCCTCAGTCGACCCATACGACGCACAGGGTGCCGGTGACCAGGGGATTATGTTTGGTTACGCGACTAATGAGACCGCAACGTTTATGCCTACCGCAATCTCGCTAGCCCACCAGCTTTCTGCCAGACTCGCCGAAGTGCGTAACTTGGGCTTGGTCGACTTCCTACGCCCAGACGGTAAAACTCAGGTAACGATCGGATATGAAGGACATGTCGCGAAGAGTATCGAGGCAGTTGTTGTGTCGACTCAGCACGCGGCCAAGATTAGTCAGCAAGACATTCGTGCGGCAGTATCTGAACTCGTCATCGAACCAGTTTTATCTGCATCAGGATTAGCTAATCGTGCTGGTGATTATTTAATTAATCCAACCGGTGTTTTCATCACCGGCGGTCCAATGGGTGACGCTGGCCTTACGGGTCGCAAAATTATTGTCGACACATATGGTGGTGCTTCACGACACGGTGGTGGTGCATTTAGCGGCAAGGATCCATCCAAAGTCGACCGTTCGGCCGCTTACGCAATGCGTTGGGTTGCCAAGAACGTAGTTGCGGCGGGTTTGGCTGATCGAGCTGAAGTTCAGGTTGCCTATGCAATTGGAAAGGCAGCACCCGTAGGGCTGTATGTCGAGACCTTTGGCACTGAAAAGATCAGCAATGCGCAGATTGTGGCTGCAATTCGTGAAGTTTTCGATTTGAGACCAAAAGCGATTATCGAAGAATTAGACCTATTGCGTCCGATTTACGCTCAGACAGCCACATACGGACACTTCGGCCGGGAACTTCCAAATTTCACTTGGGAACTGGCCAACCGCACAGACGATCTACGACGAGCAGTTGGACTCTAAATCACAGCAACTGGTGGCGCGAGTCGCCATTGACTCACCCTTGCCTAACCTTGATCGACTTTTCGATTACCTAGTGCCAGAAACCATGCATTCCAGCGTCGTAGTTGGGGCACGAGTCAAAGCACCTTTTGGGCGAAGCAAGAAAGCCCTAGATGCCTTTGTTGTTGAACTGAGTGACAGCTCCGATTTCAGTGGCAAACTTGCGGAACTTTCAGAAGTTGTTTCGACGGTACCCGTGCTCAATCATTCGCTTTACGTTTTTCTTCGTTCGGTAGCGGAGCGGCAAGCCTGCACCCTTGGAGATTTACTCAAGCTGGCTGTACCCAACAGATCAGTTGCCGTAGAAAAGAAATTTTTAGCAGAGCAATCTGGCTATTCAACTGTCAAGAAACGTAAAGAATCATCACTGACTACCGCCGTGATAGAACCACGAGACAATACCTGGGCGAGGCGAATGGTCGAATTTGCCAAGTCCCAGGCTAGCGCCGGATTTAGTTCAATCCTCCTGGTGCCAGATTTTCGTGATCAAAATGTCCTCCGTGCTGAACTATCGGCCACAGGAGTTGACTTCATTGATTACTCAACGGATCGCAAGCCTTCGCAGCGTTACGAATCCTTTTTGCAGTGTCTTCGACCAGGGGCACACGTCGTGGTTGGTTCTAGGAACTCGATCTACGCACCCCTGAGCAATCTCGGCGGCATATTTCTATTTGACGATGGCGATGACAACCTAGTCGAACCTACGTCACCATATGTCCACGCCCGCGATGTTGCGCTTTTGCGTCAGGCAAGCAGCGGCTGCGACTTAGCAATCGAATCTCACTACCGCTCACCTGAGGTGCAACGCCTAGTTGAACTTGGATTCTTGAAGGACTCTGCCGACAAATTCAGAGCGCCTGATGTTGCAGTTAGCGAAGAACTCGCAAAACTGCCGACGATGGCGTGGCAAGCCGTGCGTCAAACAGCAATTGACGAAGAACAGGCTGTATTAATACAAGTAGCAAGCAAGGGAGTCGCACGTTCGACCTATTGTTACGACTGCGGAGCTCGAGCCCAGTGTCATCACTGTCACGGTCCGATCTGGATTGATGGGACTAATACGCCAAGATGCCGTTGGTGTTCGGCTATCAACCTTAATTTTCAGTGCGGCGAATGCATGGGCAGCAGACTCAAACAGGGTGCTGGTGGTGCGACGCGCACAGCTGCTGAAATCGGGAAATCATTTCCTGGCGTGCAGATCATTGAGTCGACGGGAGATAAGCCTTTACTCGAGATTAAGCCAGGCAAGAGAATCGTCATTTCCACGCCTGGAGCCGAGCCTCGCGTAGCAGGGGGATACGGCTGTGTCGTCATCCTCGACGCAGCTCATGCTCTTGCGAAGGATTCGCTCAGAGCCAAAGACATCGCACTTAGAAATTGGACAAACGCCATTGCCTTATTGTCCGATAAGGGAAGAGCGGTTGTCTCCGGAGTTCCTCAGCAGCTAGGTCAAATGATTGCTCTATGGCAGCATCGTGAAATCGCAAGCCAAGAGCTAACCGAACGCAGAGAACTGGATTTTCCTCCGGCTCTTCGCCTTGCCAGCATTCAAGGGGAAAAGACCGTTGCAGCGGCAGTAATCCAAGAATTGGACCAGATCAAATACCAGATTCTTGGCCCAATTAATCTGAAGTCTGACAAAACTGATATTGATCAGCGTTACGTCATCAAATATCAGTATGCACAAGGCCCCGAGCTAGCTACCTCATTGAAAAGTGCCATAGCAAAACTTAGCTCGGGCACAGTTCGGATAGGGGCAAATGGCAGAAGTAGCCGTGCCATACGAGTTCGAATGGATGACCCCGAAGTAATCTAGAAGTCGGAGGCAAGTTTGAAGATTGTTTTTGCTGGTACCACGTCGCACGCAGCGTTAGTACTTAAGCACTTAATATCTTCAATGCACCAAATAGTTGCTGTCGTAACCCGCGAGGATGCGCCTGTAGGTCGCAAAGGAATTCTCACCCCTTCTCCTGTAGCTGAAGTTTCAACTTCACTAAACATTCCCACCATCAAAGCCAACAGAGTCACCCCAAACATCACCGAGCAACTTTCATCTTTTGAACCCGATCTTGGAATCGTGATTGCATACGGCGCATTGCTGAAGCGCCCGGCTCTTGAAGTGCCAAGACATGGTTGGTTGAATTTGCACTTCAGTCTTCTCCCTGCGCACCGTGGCGCCGCCCCCGTGCAACATTCGATACTCAATGGCGACGTCGACACAGGAGTCAGTATTTTCAAACTTGATGAGGGAATGGATACCGGGCCAGTTTTGAAGACGGTCGAAACTCAAATTCAACCTGACGAAAATGCTGGTGAACTACTAGAGCGACTTACAAGCCTCGGCATCTCCGCAATTGATGAGTGCATTGCACAGATTGATGCGGGCATTGCGAAATATGCAGACCAAGAAGGAACACCAAGTTTCGCCGGCAAACTTAATCGTGAAGACGCAAGAATCGATTGGAACTTACCGGCTCATCGAATTGAGCTCTTAGTGAGAGCAATGAATCCTGAGCCGATGGCTTGGACACAACTAGACGGCGCTTCATTCCGAGTACTAAATGCTCGACGCTCACAGTTGCGAGCATCGGAGCTCTCAATAGGAGACCAGTCATCGGTGATTTGCTCAAATGACAAGGTCTATGTTGCCTGCGGTGCCGACACAACTCTGCAGTTGATCAACGTGCAACCCGCAGGTAAGAACCCCATGTCCGCAGTTGACTGGTTCAGAGGTAAGAAGGGCGATGTGATTTTCAATGGCTAAAACTCCTCGAACTAGCAGAGGAGTTGCCTTTGAATTACTTCGCTCAATTGAAACTAACGACGCCTACGCAAACATAGAGCTGCCAAAGCTAATTTCCGAAGCTGGACTGGACACACGTGATGCAGCATTGGCTCAGGAACTAGCCTTTGGCACTGTCAGGCATCAGTATTTTTACGACCGGATAATTGAGGTCGGAGCCGACAGAAAAGTTGGCTCGATTGATCGAAGCTCATTGCTTCTTCTTCGCTTAGGCGCGCACCAACTCTTGGGCATGAGAGTACCTGCGCACGCTGCGATTAGTGAAACTGTGGATTTAGCCAAGGTTGTAATCAATCAAGGCGCAGCGGGTTTTATCAACGGTATTCTCAGGCGAGTTTCAGAGAGAACGCGTGATGCTTGGCTTTTGCAACTGACCAGCGCCACTTCCGATGAAATGGAAACGCTGGCGATTGAATTCTCGCATCCGGTATGGGTAGTTCGAGCTTTAAAGGATGCCCTGAGGATTGACGGTCGCGAATCGGAATTGAAGGAA
>JBJTNZ010000046.1:0-4933 GCA_046074345.1 Micrococcales bacterium
CGGTTTTCGCGGAACTTTTCCATTAGCGAAGTAGCCATAGAGAGACTTGGCATGACAAAGACGCCTAGAAGCGATGCTCCCAGGACATCTAAGTTGTAATAGTCAGGGAAGCTTTCGAAACGAAGCATTTGCCATAGCACCAGCAAGGTGACATATTCTTTTGCGTATCCCATAGCCAAGCCGTAACTAGCTACCCAAACCAGTGATGTTGGTTTTTTAGCGCGATTTCGATATGCGGTGTTCTTGAAAAACAGGTACAAGAAGTAACAAACCAAAAGTGAAATTGCGTTTGCAAAAAGTAGAGAGGCGAGATTGCCTTCTTCGACCAAGTGCCAGTATTCGAGAACTGAACAGATGACAGTATTTGGCGCCAAATATAGGAGTGCTTCGAGATTTAGGGAGTTTTTACCACCCAGTTGTTCCCGGATATTGGCGGTGAATAATTTATTCATCTGGGTTCATGCCAATGGCCCGAAAGAAGACATTGGCCAAGTGAACACGATTATTAATTGCAGCGTCGGGAGATATATTCAGAGCCTTCGCCATTCGCGTGATTGTCACTTCGACAGATTTTTCTTTCACGAATCTTTGTCGGGCAATTTCTGCATTTGAATAACCCTTTGCTACGAGCTTGAGCGTCTCAATCTGGGAGTCGGTGAGAGCTGAAAGTCCTGGCGGGGTCGAGCTGGCCGGATCGCGAGAGAGGCGAAGGGAATCCTTTATTGCCTTTTCTAACACGCTCAATTGGCTGACTGACTTCTTCATTAAATAAACGGCCCCAGCAGGCATTGGTGGCAGCTTTGACCCGAGCAGGCGAGGATCCTCATAAGAGGTAAGGAAAACAACTCCCATGCGGGGGTCTTGCCTGCGGAAAGCATGTGCCACATCTATTCCAGTAGGGCCACTGCCGAGGTGCAGATCGAGTATCGCTACGTCGGGCTTGAGAATCTTGCTCAAGTCGACTGCGTCGCCCGCAGTGCCTGCATCTCCAATTACGTTGACGCCGGATTGTTCCAATGCTCCTACGAGACTTACTCGAGTTAGTGGATCATCCTCGACGACAATGGCGTTTACGGTCATGTCTCTAGTCTGCAACACATTGCAGTAATGAGCCAACGACTTGTGCGTTATCTGTTTGTTATAAAACTACGAAAAAGTAACCCACCTAATACGGCTGGTATCGCAGATACCGATAGTCGACTATTTCTTTAGTTGGGGTAAATTCAAACTACGAATAACACTGTCGTTGTTGAAGAGCACCGGAAGGTCTCCCAAGTAGCGACTACTAAACAAGGAGAACAAATGGGTGCTCGCACTTTCAAGAAAGCTCTCGTAGGTGTTGCAGCTGCAGCACTGATGCTTTCTACTTCAGTTCCTGCTCAAGCAGCAGACAACCCAACCGTTGCATTCTCACCTATGAGCAACCAGATTCCTGCTCTTATCGGAATGTTCCACGGTTTCCAGGGCTTCGGCGCATCACAGGGCCTCAACGTAATTCAGGCTCCTGATGCAAACTTCGACCCTGCAACCCAGAAGAAGAACCTTGAGACTCTAATCAAGAACGGTCAGATCAAGGGCTGGTGGTCACTAGCAGCTGGAGCACCTTCAGTACTTCGTTCAACACTTCTACTTGCACAGCAGCGCAGCGTTGTTGCAATTGTGAACGGCACACCTGCTGACTACGGTTTCAACGGAGCTCAACGTGGAATCACATTCTCTGCTATCGACTACGCAACCATGGGTACCAAGCTTGGTGAAGGTCTTGGCAAGTGTCTAGTAGCTAAGAAGACCACCACTGGTGAAATGATTCTTGGTGCTAACCCTGCCGGTACTGTCGGTAAGAAGGAAATGGAAGCTGCATTTGCTGCAGCCCTAAAGAAGATTGCTCCAAAGGTCAAGATCGTTCAGACCGTTGGTGTTGGTGGAGACACTGCAAAGTGGCAGACCTCTATCCGTACTGCAATCCAGGCACACCCTAAGGCAATTGCATTCAACGGCTGGTCAGACGAAGCAACTCTTGGTGCACTAAACGCATTCAAGTCAGCTAACAAGACCAAGAACCTTTGTATGGTCGGCGGTGGCGGTAACGATGAGGTGCTCGCAGCACAGAAGGCCGGAACCATTTGGTCAGTTGCAAAGCTTGACTTCGAAGGCGACCTCGTTCAGTCAGTACTAACCCTTAAGGCTATGGTTGCAAACCCTAACGCAATGGGTAAGTTGCTTTCAGTTCCAGTGAAGGTATTCACCAAGTAATACAACCTTGAAATCGTTTCCCCTCGGAGCATTCCGAGGGGAAACGATTTTCACTAATAAGAAATTCGGCGATGAAAAAATTCGACACTCTCTCAGTTTTAGTCTTCATTAGAAGCTGGGGAATCACCACACTTCTAGCTTTGTTGCTCATCGTATTTTCGATCTGGGCAGCGCCAGTATTTGGCACTTTAGAAAACTTCTCTCTGCTCCTTGGTAACGCAGCAATTCCTGCAGTATTCGCAGCTGCCATTGCTATGGGCGCTTATTCTGGAGCACTTGATCTTTCGGTACCCGGCACTGCAGCTGTGTCATCTGTAGTGATGGCGATGATGATCGGTAGTGGAATAGACACCATTACTTCAATTCTCGTAGCGTTACTAATTGGTATCGCAGTCGGATTTGGAAACGGACTTATCGTCCAGACCGGACTAAACCCTCTTGCCGTAACAATTGGTACTCTCTCAATCACTAGCGGACTTGCAGCGATTTTGACCGATGGTCTTCCGTTGTTCAACAACATGGAAAAACTTGAATGGCTTGGAGTAAGTACGTACTTCGGAATCCCATCCTTGTTTTATGTAGTTGTATTTATTTATGTCGTTGGCACGATATTCCTCACCAAGACGCGCGGCGGAATTCGTTTCCTAGCCGCTGGTGGAAATCCGGAGGCACTTCGTCGTGCAGGTGTGAACTCAAACGCTTACCGACTTCTCGGCTTCACTCTCTCAGGGCTTATCGCAGCAATAGGTGGCGTAATGAACTCTGCTTACACCGCGCAGGCGACCCCTGCAGCACCAACTTCAGTTTTGTTTGATGGCCTTACAGCGGTAGCTCTTTCAGGGCTTGCTCTCTCTGGCGGACGTGGCTCACTGCCAAAGGTTTGGGTTGGTTCAATGGTTGTTACCGTTATCGGTGCAGGCCTCTTGATCAAGAACATCCAGCCGTTCTGGACAATTTCGATCACCGGTGCACTTCTTATTGCAGCACTTGCAGGCGAGCACTACATCGGTAAGGCAGTAGCGAAGCAAGCTGTTTCGCGTTCGACTGTCTCGGCACATAAAGAAGTAAAGAAGGCGAAGTAATCATGAGCGATAAGACTCCAGCTCTAGACCTTCAGGGCATCGAATTACACTATGGCTATGTGAAGGCCCTAGACGGCATCAACTTCCACGTTAACCAAGGTGAGGCAGTAGCACTCCTTGGTGACAACGGTGCCGGTAAGTCGACACTTTTGAAGTTGATGTCGGGTGTGCACAAGCAGACTCACGGTACTTTGCGTGTGCACGGCAACGAAGTGCACTTCCACTCACCTAAAGATTCGGCGAAAGCTGGAATCGAAATGGTTTATCAAGATCTCGCGTTGGTTGATGCTCTAGACAGTGCAACTAACTTGCTGCTAGGCCGCGAAATACTTCGCAAGGGTCCGCTCGGTTGGTTGGGCTTCATCGACAAGAAGCGCATGCTCGAAGAGGCAAACTCTGAGACCGAGCGTCTTGGCGTGAAGATTGCCAACATGACTCGTCCTGTGGAAATGCTTTCCGGTGGTCAGCGTCAAGGTGTAGCTCTTGCTCGTGCAGCTGTCCGTGTGACTGACAAGCCAAAGGGAATCTTGCTACTTGACGAGCCAACCGCTGCTCTTGGTTACGAGCAAAAGGTTATGGTTGAGTCTCTGATCAAGCGTCTTGCCGAACATGGCATCGCCGTGGTTGTGGTTACTCACGACTTACCTTTGGCTTTTGCAGCAACGTCTCGCATGGTTGTGCTAAACCGTGGTCGAAAGGTTTGTGACATCGAGACCAAGAAGACCACCTACGAGGAAATCGTTGGTTGGATTACTGGCGCTCGTGAACCTCAGAAGGACATGGACTAAAAGAGTTTTGCGCATGCGAGAATAGACGCATGACTCATACTCAAACAGCAACCATTCACACCAACCACGGCGCCATCAAGATTAATCTTTTTGGCAACGAGGCTCCTGTCACGGTTAAGAACTTCGTTGACTTGGCAACTGGCGCAAAGACCGGCAAGCCTTTCTATAACGGCACCATCTTTCACCGCATCATTGACGGCTTCATGATTCAGGGTGGAGACCCAACCGGTACCGGTCGCGGTGGCCCAGGCTACAACTTCGATGACGAGCCACACCCAGACCGCCACTTCGGCGAGCCATACATGCTCGCCATGGCCAACGCCGGTAAGAACTTTGACGGTTCAGGCACCAACGGTTCACAGTTCTTCATCACCGTGACCGAGACTCAGTACCTACACGGCAAGCACACCGTATTCGGTGAAGTAGCTGACGAAGTTTCTCGCGAGGTAGTAGACAAGATTTCCAAGGTCGAGACCGACCGCAGCGATCGTCCACACGACGACGTTGTGATCGAATCAATCACGGTTGAATAAACCCGTCGAATAATTCATGAACTGCTACCGACACCCGGATCGCGAGGCATACGTTCGATGCCAGCGTTGCGAGCGTTACATTTGCCCCGAATGTCAGGTCGAATCGTCGGTAGGGTTTCTTTGTCCAGACGACGCTGGCGGCACGCCTAAGCAGGTGAACCGCCAGCGCGCTCGGTCAATGCAATTGGGCAGACCAAAGCTCACGATGGCACTCATCGTCATCAACATTATTTTTTGGTTATTGGAAATTTCTCCACTCGGGGATTATGTAATTTCC
>JBJTNZ010000047.1:0-6791 GCA_046074345.1 Micrococcales bacterium
GGGTCGTAGCTTTAAGGCTCTAGGCGGTTTGGTCCGCGGAACAGGTAACCGACTTCGCGGATGTTTGGTTGGTGAAGCAGCAACATCAATACGCGGATCAGTCCCATTCCGAAACCACCGTGTGCTGGTGCTCCGTACTTGAAGAAGTCCAGGTAGGTCTGAAGCCCTTCTGGTTCTAGCCCCTTCTGCTTTACCTGCTCGGTAAGTACGTCGAGGCGGTGTTCGCGCTGAGCTCCGGTAGTGATCTCGGTGCCGCGCCAGATTAGGTCGTATGACTTGGTTAGCGCTGGGTTGTCTTCGTGACGCATGTGATAGAACGGGCGCACGGTTGCTGGGTAGTCGGTGACGAAGACGAATTCGTGGCCGAACTTCTCCTGCACGTGAGCGGCAATTTGGCGCTCACCTTCTGGGTCGAGATCGCCTCCGCGAAGCACTTCGTGTCCACGTTCCTTGATGATTTCGATTGCATCACTCAAGGTGATTCTCGGGAACGGAATGCTAGGAACGACTACATCAACGTCAAATAGTTTCTTGATTGCTTCGCCGTGCTTCTCGGCAACAGCCTTGATCGCGATGTGAAGAAGTTCTTCTTGCAGCGCCATGATGTCTTCATGTGAATCGATCCATGAGACTTCCATGTCGACAGAGATGAACTCGGTGGCGTGACGTGATGTGAAAGATGGGTCGGCGCGGAACACAGGGCCGATTTCGAAGATGCGACCGAAGCCAGCCATCATCGCCATCTGCTTGTAGAACTGTGGTGACTGCGCAAGGTAAGCGTGAGTCTCAAAGTATTCAAGTTTGAAAAGTTCGGCGTTTGATTCCGAAGCGCTTGCCATCAACTTTGGTGAATGTATTTCAACGAAGTTATTTGCTGTCCAGTATTCGCGCCATGCCTGTTCTATGGTTGTCTGAATCTGGAAAACCAAGTTCATCTCGGTGCGGCGCAGGTCGAGGAATCGCCAATCGAGTCGCTTGTCGATTGAGGTGTCATCGGCAATCGGGCTGATTGGGTCGGCAAGGGTGACAATCTCAATGTCATCGAGCTGAATTTCGAGGCCGCCGAGCTTTACGCGCTCGTCGTGAACCAATCGTCCGTGCACCCAGATGAATGAGCCAGCTGTGAGTGTTGAGATCTTCGCGGCGAGCGCGTCATTTTCGTCTGGCTGGTCGTCGACAACAGGGCGAGGGTAGGTGACCTGAACGTCGCCTGATTCGTCGCGAAGGATTACAAACTGGATGCGCTTCTGGTCGCGAAGCTTCTCGACCCAACCACCGAGGACGACCGGGCCATCCTGGCTGGCTGCCAAGTCTTTGATGAGGGTGCGATTGCGCATGGAATCCTTGCTGTTGGTTCTATGGGAGAACATCTGGTGCTCTAATCGGCAAGTTTAGCCGAGGGTAGACTTGACCCATGCCCGCCGACCGTCTGCACTTGGTCCGCCACGGTGAGGTTCACAACCCAGGTGGCGTGCTTTACGGGCGTCTTCCGCACTTTCACCTGAGCGACCGTGGCACCGAGATGGCTAAATTAGCCTCGGACGAGCTTGCCTCGTTGGGCCGACCAATCAAACACCTGGTCACCTCGCCCCTATTGCGAACCCAACAGTCCGCTGCGCCAGTCGCTGAGAGCTTCGGGTTGGATGCGCTCACCGATGAGCGGCTAATTGAGCCTTACAACGTATTCGAGGGTCGCAAGCTCGGGGCAGGCCACTTGGCTATTCGTCCGCACCTCTATTACCACCTGCGTAATCCGCAGCAACCGACCTGGGGGGAGCCGTATCAGGCCATTGCCGACCGAATGCTTGATGCCATGGATGCCATCGCGCAGGAGGCGCCGGCCGGTGATGCCGTATTGGTCAGCCATCAGTTGCCGATCTGGATGGTCCATCTGGCGGTAGCCGGCCAGAAGTTTCCGCACAATCCGCGCAAGCGCCGTTGTGCTTTGTCATCAATTACCAGCTTTGAGAAACAGGATGGACGTTGGGTAGAAGTGGACTACCGCGATCCGGGAGCCGCGTTGCTTGCGATAGATAAGGGTGCAGTTTGATGTTCGGCGTGAAGAAGCTTGTCGCTATCGCGCTCGCGGTGAGCAGTGCTTTCGCGCTTTCCGGTTGCTCGGCAAATGATCCACTGGCCCAGCAGTACAAAGCCGGTGACAACAAAAACTACATCGCGGGCGATGGCACAGTGCGCGAATTCGCCAAAGAAAATCGCGGAGCTCCAATTGCGTGGGCCGGCACGACCGAGACAGGCGGAGTACTTAAGAGCTCACAATTATCTGGCGTGGTTGTAGTAATGAATTTTTGGTATGCGGGTTGTGCACCTTGCCGTGCAGAGGCTCCGGAACTAGTTGAACTGAATAAGGAATTCACCGGACAAAAAGTTCAGTTCATTGGAGTCAACGTACGCGACAGCGCTGCAACTGCAGCGGCGTTCGAAAGAAAGTTCAATATCGTTTGGCCATCAATCATGGATGCAACCGAAGGATCTGTCTTGATGGCGTTCACCGGAGTCGTCACTCCACAAGCAGTACCAACCACTTTGGTGATTGATGCCACCGGTCGCGTTTCTGCGCGAGTGCTTGGGCGTATTGAAAAAGGAACATTAAAAGCACTAATCAAAACCGCGGTAAGTGAAAACCAGTGAACTCGGTAATTCTTGACGGTTCACTTTTAGCCGCGCTGCCAATTGCATTGCTTGCCGGTTTGGTTTCGTTTTTGAGTCCGTGCGTACTTCCATTAGTTCCTGGATACCTTGGATATGTTTCTGGGCAGGCAGCGCCTAAGTCTCGTGTGGTGCTTGGTGTGATTTTGTTTGTGCTGGGTTTCACAATTGTGTTCGTCGGTCTCGGCGCCGCATTTGGTGGCTTTGCCGCGGTCACCAAATTGGGTGGGGCATTCATGTTGCAGCAAATTCTCGGTGTGCTCGTGGTGATCTTTGGATTGGTCATGATCGGGCAATTCAGTTTCCTGCAGCGCACCTGGAAACCAAACTGGCGCCCGAAGATGGGGCTGGTTGGTGCGCCACTGTTAGGCATCGCCTTCGGCCTGGGCTGGACACCTTGCATCGGGCCGACCCTAGGTTCGGTATTGGCGCTTAGCCTCGACGCCGGTCAGGCTGGCCGTGGGGTGCTGCTGACGATCGCCTATTCAATCGGCCTTGGACTACCTTTCGTTTTGCTTGCAGCCGGATTTGCCTGGGCCACTAAGTCGGTGGCATTCGTGAGAAAAAACATTCGAAGCTTCAACATCGCTGGCGGAGTGTTACTCATGGTTGTTGGTTTGATGATGGTCTCTGGGTTGTGGACGAATTTCATTGAATACATTCAGGTGGTGAACAGTGGCTTCATCCCGTCAATCTGAAATTGAGTCGCCAGAAATCGGACTTCGTGGTTGGGCTCGTTGGTTCTGGCGTCAGTTAACTTCAATGCGCACCGCTTTGATTCTCTTACTTGCGCTCGCTGCAGCTGCGGTGCCTGGCTCTGTGTACCCGCAACGAAGTGCAGATCCAAATGGAGTCACTCAATTTTTCGACAATCAACCCGACGTTGCAAAAATTCTTGATGCGTTCCAACTCTTTGATGTTTATTCATCAGTGTGGTTCAGCTCGATTTACATTTTGCTTTTTGTTTCCCTTATCGGTTGTGTAATTCCGCGAGCCCAAGTGCACTACAAGGCTTTACGCTCGGCACCACCTGTGGCGCCAAAACTTTTCTCGCGTATGCCTGCACACAAAACCATCAAGGCGCGCAAAAAGAATGTTGTGACACTATCGGCAGATATTTTGAAGTCACAGGGTTACCGGGTAGTTGTCACTGGTAATTCAGTTGCGGCCGAACGTGGTTATCTTCGCGAGACTGGCAACCTGGTTTTTCATTACGCACTAATCGGAGTTTTGCTGGCAGTAGGTATCGGTGGCGGTCTGAGTTACAGCGGACAGCGCGTTCTAATCGAAGGCGACACATTTGTGAACAACCTCACCGGCTATGACTCAATCTCGCCGGGGACCTTCTTCAATGAGGGCCGTCTCACTCCATTCAGTGTGACGCTAAAGAAGTTCACGGTAAATTTCGATCTTCAGAACCAGACCAATCTGGGCACCCCGCTCGACTTCCGCGCCGAGGTCACCAGCAAGGTGGGTGTTGACGGAAAACCGAAGAATTCGACCATTCGGGTGAATGAGCCACTCGAGTTGCCAAATGCCAATCTTTACTTGACCGGTAATGGCTACGCGCCGGTAATCACTATCCGCGATGCCAAGGGTAATGTGGCATTCTCAGGCCCAACTGCCTATTTGCCGCAGGACAAGAATTACACCTCTCTTGGCGTGATTAAGGTGCCGGATGCCCAGCCTGCCCAGTTCGGCATAATCTCGTTCTTCTATCCGACTGCCGAAAAGCTAGCCAATGGCGCGCTTACCTCTATCTATCCAGATCCAATCAATCCGAAATTGACCATGAACGTCTATGTAGGCGACCTCGGCTTGGATGGTGGAGTGCCGAAGAACGTCTATTCGCTAGACATCTCAAAGATGAAGCAGGTAGCCGGCGGAAAGAGCGGCGTCAAGGGCATCCAGTTGGATCTTCATCAAGCTGCCAATTTGCCAAACGGCATGGGCACAGTTTCCTTTGATTCGCTCAAGCGTTATGTCTCGCTAGATGTCAGTTACAACCCTGGCGCGGGATGGGTTTTGTTCTTTGCGTTGTTAGCACTTGGTGGACTCGTGTTTTCATTATTAGTACCGAGACGTCGAGTCTGGGTGCGTCAAACCGGAGAAGGTTTTGAATTGGCTGCTCTCGCACGTGGTGACGATCCAAGTCTGGACGGCATCATTGACGATTTGGCAGAAGAAATTAAGAAGGCGAAATGAAATCGATTGCTCTGAATCCCGCATTGGCAAATATCTCTGTGATTTTTATCTACGCGGCGATGGCGCTTTACACAATTGCGTTTCTTTCATTTGCCACGCACCTTTCACGCCGTATCAGTGACAAAAAAACTGTGCGAGATGCAGCTGGTCCGCTAGAAAAGTTCGCGATGACCATGATGATCATCGCCGCAGTTTCTCACGGCGTCGGCGTCGTGCTTCGAGGCATTGCAGCGTCTCGTGTTCCTTGGGCAAACATGTATGAGTTCTCAATCACCGGCAGTTTTGTAATTGTCGCGATTTTCTTAGCGGCACTATTTTTCGTTTTAGACATTCGAATCATCGCAGTCATGGTCAGCGGCTTTGCCCTACTCGTGCTCGGTGCGGCTACCACATGGTTCTGGGTTGATGTGAAGTCACTAATGCCGGCACTGCAGAGCTACTGGTTGGTAATTCACGTGACAGTGGCAATCTTGGCCACCGCGTTTTTCAATATTGCTGCTGCGTTATCGATTGCATATCTGTTGAAGTCATCGAGCTGGCTAAAGAAGAGCAAAGGCAAACTCGCTAAGACCACTAAACGAGTACTGGCGCTCTTTGCCGAAGAGATCAAGCTAGAGAAAATGGCTTATCGCTTCAATATCGTTGGCTTCATCCTTTGGACATTCACCCTGATTGCCGGGGCTATTTGGGCAGAACGTGCCTGGCACCGCTACTGGGGTTGGGATACCAAGGAAGTTTGGACCTTCATCATCTGGACGATTTACGCCGGTTACCTCCATGCCAATGCCACCCGCGGCTGGAGCGGACGTCGCTCGGCCTGGCTCGCACTGGTTGGTTTCGCAGCAATCCTGTTCAACTTCACCATCGTGAACCTATTTTTCAAGGGTCTTCACGTTTACAGCGGACTTAAATAAAACAGCGCTTGAGGCGTGCGATCCACCATTCGGTGCGTGCGTCATCAGCTTTGAGTTTTTCAAGCTTCATTTCGCTCGGCACTACGCGCTTCACCTCGAGTGAACCGTTGTTTGCAATCAGTGGTTCATCGCACACATCGTCTTCAAACATCGCGACGGTGCCAAGTCCGGCATCGAAGGTGTTTACTTCGAGTGCCCCGGCTAGATGAAGTCCCATGGAAATTCCAATTGATGTTTCGAGTGCGCTAGAAATCGTCACCGGAAGTCCAGCTTCTTTAGCAATTCCCAGTGCGTTTGAGATACCACCGAGAGGCTGTGCCTTGAGCACTAGTACATCGGCAGCATTTGCCTGAGCAACTGCAAGTGGATCTGATATTTTTCGCACAGATTCGTCGGCGGCCACTTTTGTGCCGATGCGAGAGAGTTTCAGTTTCACTTCGGCAAGCTCGCCGATAGTTTTTACCGGTTGTTCAAAATATTCAAGATCGATTCCGGCAATTGCGATTTCTTTCGCCAGCTCAATTGCATTTTGCACCGAGTAGCCGCCGTTGGCATCAATGCGAATCTTGGCATCGGGATAGAACTCTCGAAGTTTCAGCACTCGGTATAAATCGTCGACGATGGTCTGGTCTGGTTCTGCTACTTTGAGTTTCACAGTTTTGAAAGGCCCGAAAGGCTCGAGGGCCTCTTGAAAAAACTTCGACTTAATCGGGCCAAGAGTTGCGTTTACCGGAATTTCAGTTCGATTGAGCTGCGGAAGCGGTGACCAACCAAACTCGATTGCTGCATGAAGCCAGACCGCGGCTTCTTCATCTTGGTACTCCAGAAATGGTGACCACTCGGTCCAGCCCATTGGCCCTTCGAACAGCATGGCCTCGCGATGCATTAGCCCACGGAATTTGTGTTTCAGCGGGATTGAAACCACGCGTGCAGTGCTCAGCAGGTCGCTGAGCGAGGGTTTTGCTGCGTTGGTCACGTTGTTAGTCTAGGTTCATGTCCAAACCG
>JBJTNZ010000048.1:0-3834 GCA_046074345.1 Micrococcales bacterium
TTAGTGGGAAACTTTCTAGGTTTTGTATTCGTAACCTGGTTATTCACCGAAGCAGTTTTTGACATCGGAGCTCTTTGCCCCTACTGCATGGTTGCCTGGGCTGCAATGATTCCGCTCTTTTGGCAACTATTAGCTCACGGCGCTCGAGAGGGTTACCTGCCGGTACCAATCAAGACTGTTGGTTTTTTTGTGCGAGCTTACGACTATGCGTGGATGATTTCGCTAGTCAATGTGCTGGCAATCGCAACAACCATCTTGATTCACTTCTGGAATCTATGGTTGCAATTCTTTGGATTGACCGCAGCCTAAAACCAGAGGCTTAGTTCGCGAGCGGCCGACTCTGCTGAATCCGATCCGTGCACTAAATTCTGTTGAACCTTTAGCCCCCAGTCGCGCCCCAAATCACCGCGGATGGTACCCGGTGCGGCAACTGTTGGGTCTGTCGCTCCGGCAAGTGAACGGAATCCTTCAATAACGCGGTTTCCCTCGACCTTAAGCGCAACCACATCTCCACTCATCATGAACTCGACGAGCGGCTGGTAAAACGGCTTGCCTTCGTGCTCCGCATAGTGAGCCGCAAGTAAATTCGCTTCTGGAGTGAACTTCTTTAGATCGACTACAACGTAGCCCTTAGCCTCAATACGAGAAATAATTTCGCCAATTAGATTGCGCTTAACCGCATCCGGCTTAAGTAATACAAGAGTCTGTTCAGTCATTTGCTTTCCTTAGTTCTCGTCGATTCCAGTCTGCCCCATGCCGCTAGCTTCGTAAGCCGCTTTCGCACGGTCGATTGTGCCACCGGCAATCATCGCCCAAGCCCACAGGCAGGCACAGAGCACGCCGATGTAAAACATCGCTACAACCCAGAAGCCAAGCGCAATTAAGGCTGCTTGCAATAGCCAACCCCAGTAATAGCTGTACTTTCTGCCAAGCACACCCGGAGTCACTATCAGCAAGAAGGAGAGCACCAGCCCGACAGTCCAGACAGTAGGACCATCTGCTGCCTTTAGCCCAAATGCGACCAGGGTGGCAAAAAAAGCGATGAAAGCCTCAAATGCCAGCAGGATCGACCCCAACATTCGTTTGACTGATTTACTCTTCATCTTCTGCATCTTCTTCCTGTATGTGCCGCAAGGCATCGCCAACAAGCGTGATTGAACCGGCTATAACTATTGCGCCGTCTTTCGAAACGATTTTTTTCGCTGCCTCTAGAGCCGAGAAAACCGATGGCGCATTAGTGACGTTCGTGAAGTATTCGCGAGCGAGATTTGTGAGATTTGCAATGTCCATTGCGCGAGGCGATGTCGACTTAGTCACGATAACGTGGTCGATTGGCGATAATCGCAATTCCTCAAAGAATCCTCGTGCATCCTTTTCTTCGAGGATAGAAAGCACAGCAATTATTCGCGGTGAATCGAAGCTGTCTCGCAATGCTCTGGCAAGCGACCGAGCACCGTCAGGGTTATGAGCTGCGTCGAGAATAGTAAGTGGATCACGCGAGACTACCTGCAGGCGTCCAGGTGAACTGAAATCAGCGAGAGCCACTCGAATTACGTCTTCAGATATTCTTTGCTTACCGCCGCCGACGAATGCTTCTGCTGCACAAATTGCTAAAGCTGCATTTTCTACCTGATACTCACCGTGCAGTGGAATGAACAGATCATGGTACTCACCGGCAAGTGTGCGAACCGAAAAACGTTGTCCGGCTTTTTCACGCGTAATGTCGAAAACTTCAAAGTCAGTACCGAAACTTGCAAAGCTCTCCCCGATTTCTTCTGCGCGCGCCTTCAAAACCGCAAGCGCATCCGGGGTTTGCTGACTGCTTAGAACAATTGCAGCCGGCTTGATGATTCCAGCTTTGGTTTCAGCAATTTCTCTGATGGTAGAACCTAGGCGTTCTGCGTGATCGATAGAAATTGGAGTAAACACGGCTACGTCACCGTCGGCAACGTTAGTGGAATCCCATTGCCCACCCATGCCAACCTCAAGCACGAGCACATCCACTGGTGCATCCGCAAAGACGGCAAAACCAAGCGCGGCGAGGGCTTCAAAGAAGGTGAGTCTGGTGTCGCCGGCAGCCTCGAGCTCGGCGTCTACTATGGCGAGCAGCGGCTCAGTGTCCGCCCAAACCTCGGCAAGGGCCTGATCTGATACCGGCTCCCCCTCAATCGACATGCGTTCATTCAGTCGAACCAAATGCGGACTGGTGAACCGTCCGGTGCGTAGACCAAACTCGCGAAGAATGCGTTCGATGAATCTGGTTGTGCTGGTCTTTCCGTTAGTGCCAGTCACGTGAATCACTCGATATGACTTTTGCGGATCCCCGAGTAATTCGACGGCACGTGCGGTTGGTTCGAGACGCGGGCGAAGTTTATTTTCTGGAATGCGAGTTAGTAACGCTTCCATGACCTCATCGGCCTTAGTAGCCCAGTAGGTCGCTTCGCTCAAAGTTTGGCCACCATTACCGAAACAAACTGACCTTCGCCAACCTCGACACCGCCGGCTGCATCGCCAATTGAAGTGTTTAGCTCCAATGACAAAGTTTCACCCTTGATGAGTTCTGAGTGATTGTTTACAGCCTCGATCACATCAGCGGAAGCCGTCACACTCAACTTGATGCGATCGCTGACATCTAGGTCAGCATCCTTACGAGCCTGCTGCACCGCACGAATCACATCGCGAGCCAAACCTTCGGCCGCCAGAGCTGGAGTAACTTTGCCATCGAGAATTACGAAACCACCACTAGGCAAAATTCCGATGTACTCAATTTTTTCTGCAGCCTCGTCGATACCCTCAGCAAGATTTGCAACCAAATCGAGTTCGTATTCGCCCTCAACCAGTTCAACCCCACCGGCGGTGACCACGCCGTCAACCAGCGACCAGTCTCCGGCTTTAGCCGCTTGAATTACTGCTTGCACTGTTTTTCCAATGCGCGGACCAGCTGCGCGTGCATTAACACTTAGTCGCTTGACCACGCCAAATTCGGCGGTCGATTCCATTGAAAGCTCAACCAACTTAATCTGCTTCACGTTTAGCTCATCGGCAATCAAGTCAGCGAAATCATTTAGAGCCGCAACGTTTTCAGTGACCACAGTCAAAGTGTTTAGTGGCAAACGAACTCGTAGCCCATTCAGCTTGCGAAGGCTGAGCGATACCGAACTGATTGAGCGAACTTCATCCATAGCCGCAACTAGTTGGTGATCTGCCGGTACGTCGGAGGCTGCCGGGTAATTCTCTAGATGCACACTTCGTCCACCGGTTAGCCCACGCCAAACCTGCTCGGTCACCATTGGCGCCAATGGCGCAGCAACACGGCTCAGGATTTCAAGAACTGTGTAAAGCGTGTCGAAAGCCTGCTCATCGCCAACCCAGAAACGGTCGCGACTGCGACGCACATACCAGTTGGTCAACACGTCAGCGAAATCGCGTAGTCGGTTGGTTGCCGAATATGAATCGAACTTATTCATGTCCGCTTCAACTTCTTCAATCAAGATTCGCGTCTTCGACAATAGGTAGCGATCAAGCACATCGGTGCTGCCGAATGAAATCTTCGCCTCGTAGTTGCTTGCATTCGCGTAAAGGGTGAAGAAGTAATAGGTGTTCCAAAGCGGAAGCACGAACTGTCGCATGCCTTCGCGAATACCCTGTTCGGTAACCGCAAGGTTTCCGCCACGAAGAATCGGTGAAGACAACAGGAACCAGCGCATTGCGTCAGATCCGTCGCGATCAAACACTTCGTTGACGTCTGGATAGTTACGGAGCGACTTAGACATCTTCTGTCCGTCGTTACCGAGGATGATTCCGTGCGAAACTGCTGACTTGAATGCAGGACGG
>JBJTNZ010000049.1:0-2779 GCA_046074345.1 Micrococcales bacterium
CGTCTACCTCGACACAGTGCTGTTCCTCGGTACCATCGGTGCGCAGTTCGGTGACCAGCGCTGGTTATTCGGTGCCGGTGCGGCCACTGCAAGCGTGGTGTGGTTCGCCACTATCGGCTTCGGTGCGCGCGCTGCTTCAAAGGTTATGTCTAAGCCAGTTTTCTGGCGCATCCTCGATGTTTTCATCGGTGTCGTGATGACCTTAATTGCAATATCTCTCGCCTTCGCTGACTTTAGTTAGGCATAAAACCAATCAATTGAAAGGTATAGGCTTTAGCCATGACTTTTGCCGCTGACCTGTCGCAACGAGCCACCAAGGCTTGGCACATCACGATCCTGATTTACTTCACAATCTTCGGTCTGACCTTTTCTTCTCTGATGGTTCGCCTGCCGTTGGTTCGCGAGTTAGTCGATGTCACCACATCCCAGCTCGGGCTCATCCTTTTCTTTGGGTCAATCGGTTCCATTACCTCGGTAACTCTCGCGGGTCGATTCATCGCGCGATTCGGCACCAAAGTCGCCATCATCACCGGTGTAATCATCGTGACCTCTGGTTTTGTGGGTCAGGTTTCGTTCATCGCGGCTGGCAGCGCCGTTGGTTATGCCATTTTTGCCTTGGTTACCGGTCTTGGCACCGGTGTTGCAGATGTCGGCATCAACGTAGACGGTGCAGCAATTGAGAATGTGACCGGTAAGACTGTGCTGCCAAAGATGCACGCAGCCTTCTCAATTGGCTCACTGTCGGGCGCGGGTATTGGCATCTTGGCTACTCAGGCTAACTTCGATGTCTTTTGGCAAATCATCATTCTGAGCGCAATCACAATTTTGGTTCCGGTCTTCACCACTCGTTTCTTGCCGACCGGAAACGGCATCGAAGAGCGAAAAGAAAAGCTTGCCAAGGGCGAGAAGTCGCTTGAGCCACGATCAGCTATTTGGAAAGATCGACGAATTATCTTCTTGGCAATCGGCATCCTTGGAATCACCCTCGCTGAGGGCGCCTCTAATGACTGGCTAACCATCGCATTGGTAGATGACTATCAAGAAACCGATGCCAACGCCGGTATCGCCTACGCTGTCCTGCTGGGCGCGATGACATTGACCAGATTCTTCGGCGGAAACCTAGCTGACCGATTCGGTAAAGCGCGTACCCTTCAGGTGCTTGCCTTCGGAGGAATCATCGGTTTGCTTTTGATTATTTTCGGCGGAAACCTCTACCTAGCTTGGTTGGGTGCGTTGCTTTGGGGCTGTGGTGTGGCACTTGGGTTCCCGCTTTACCTTTCAGCGGCTGGTGAGGGTGAGAATCCCGCACGTAAAGTGGCCTTCGTGGCCAGCGCTGGTTACCTAGCCTTCTTGGTTGGCCCGCCACTGCTCGGGTTCCTAGGTCAGGCCTGGGGAGTCACCAACATGTTCTTCGTGATTGTTGCCGCCCTGATTGTGACCTTCATCTTTGCAACCGGCGCCGGCAACAAAAAAGACCCTCAGTAGTCCGAGGGCCTTTTTGTAGTTCTCTGCTCTAGTTGTTGGTGAAGTAACCGGTGTCGCCAACCAGAACGGTGTTGTCGGCTGGTACCGGCGCTGAAGCAGCCTTGACGATTTCCTCGGCAAATTCTTCGACGTTGTAAAGCTTGCCGACGGCTTCTTTACGAGCATCGATGGCGCCTGGGTTAAGGCGGTCTAGCAAGGTCGCGGTGACTGTGCCCTCGATCATGTCGCCAGAGACCACAACAAACTCGATGCCCTTTGCGGTCAGTTCGGGGATCATGTCGCGAAGCGCGTCTTCTCCGGCACGCTTGCTCAGCGCTACCGGAACATACTCAGGCATGGTTGGGGTTTCACGAATGAAATGCGCCTGGTGGCTGGTGACAAACACGATGCGTGAGCCAGCGTTCATCAATGGCAGTGCGGTCTTAACTAGGTTGACCTGAGCATCGCGGTTTAGCTTCATCGCATAGTCCTCACCCTTACCGGTTTCCATGCCGCCCGAAGCGTTGAGAACCAGTAGGTCTAGGCCGCCGAATTCAGACTTCAGGGTTGCCGCCAGTGCATCAATGCTGGTGTAGTCGGTTAGGTCTGCCCCAACCACGATGGCCTTGCCGCCAGCTTCGATGATTTGGTTGGCGATCTTTTCTGCGCGAACCACTTTGTCGCGGTAATTGATGGCAACGGTTGCGCCCTGCGCAGCCAGCATCTGGGCAACTTGTGCACCAATGCCTCGAGATGAACCAGATACAAATGCGTGCTTACCTGCGAATGAGTTAGTCATGCCTCAAGTTTACTGATGGCATAGGTTCCGGCGCTTCAGGAATAGATAGGCGTCAGGCTCGGGCTTTTTCAAATGTTTCTCAGCGACGATTCCCAAATGTCAACTTTCGCCTGAGAATGCAGACTACAAAAATAATCAGTGCAGCTGCCAGGCAGATGGGAGAAGCAATTACCAAACCAATCGATATCAAGTTGGTTCCTTGACCTTGGTCGACTCTGTAGGTGGCAAAATCAACAGCCCAAATTGGTAATAGATAACCGGACAGTATCAGGGCCAGCCCCGCTAGGCGCAAGGCCCAGAGAAGCGCTTGCCTGTCAGTACCCGGTCCAACCCTGCGTGCTACGAACTCCTGAGCAATCAGGACTGAAGTGCGAACAACTATCGCCATTATTATCCAGATTGCTAGGGACACGGAAACTGCCACCCAGTTGGCATTCGAAAGATTCGATGCGCCTGATTCTCTAAAACTCCAAGAGATGGTGGGCTCAATGATCGCGATGTTGAGAACACCCAAAA
>JBJTNZ010000050.1:0-5442 GCA_046074345.1 Micrococcales bacterium
CATTGCCGAGTACCAAGCAGGCAGAACCCCAAACCCTTGCATGCGTTGCAACGAGCGAATCAAATTTGCTGCGTTACTCGAGAAGGCACTTTCGCTTGGCTTTGATGCAGTGTGCACCGGTCACTACGCGACAATCCTGACTGGCGAGGATGGCGAACTAGAACTCCATCGCTCGAATGCATATGCGAAAGATCAGAGTTACGTGCTCGGAGTACTCACCGCTGAAGAACTCAAACACGCATATTTCCCAATTGGGGCTAGCGCATCGAAGGATGACATTCGCAGGGAAGCGGCAGAGCGTGGGCTCAGCGTTGCCAACAAGCCTGACAGCTACGACATCTGTTTCATCCCAGAAGGCGACACTCAAGATTGGCTCAACGACAAGCTCGGATCCACGCCTGGTGAAATTATCGATCGCAACGGAAACGTACTCGGTGAACACCCAGGTTCGCATGGCTATACCGTCGGACAGCGCAAAGGGCTGAACCTTGGCAGGCCGGCTGCTGATGGCAAGCCGCGTTTTGTTTTGGAAATACGCCCAGTGACAAACCAAGTAGTTGTCGGCTCACACGATGCGCTTGCGGTAGTTGAATTGGCAGGAAGCAGATTGTCTTGGTGTGGCTCAGCCCCGAAGAATCCAAGTGAATGGTTTGCGGCAGAAGTCCAGGTGCGCGCCCATGCCGATCCGGTTCCTTGTCAGGCTGCTGTGCTTGATGGTGAATTAGTGATGAAGCTTAATGATCCATTGATGGGCGTCGCGCCAGGGCAGACAGCAGTTCTGTATGTCGGCACTCGCGTGCTTGGTCAGACCACAATCGACCGAACCGTTAGTGCGGTGCCAATTGAAGCGTGATCAAGCGGCAAGCCGAATTGCCGAACTCGTCGATGAAATCAACAAGCATCGACGCGCCTACTACGAGCAAGATAGCGTGCTGGTTTCGGATGCCGAGTACGACGCACTCATGCGTGAGCTTGAAGCCCTAGAAGCTGAACATCCTGAACTGATCAATGGAGATTCACCGACACAATCCGTCGGCGGAAGCGCAACCACTACTTTCTCCCCGGTGCAACATCTAGACCGCATGTGGTCCCTAGACAATGTTTTTAGCAAAGAAGAACTCCAGGCCTGGGTAGACAAAACCGGCCACGGTCCATTCCTTTGCGAACTCAAAATCGATGGCTTGGCAATCAATCTTCGCTACGAAAAGGGAAAGCTTGTTTCGGCGGCCACCCGCGGCGATGGAGTAGTGGGCGAAGATGTCACCGCAAATGTCAAAACCATCAAGGGCATCCCACATCAGCTTGAAGGAAAAAACCATCCAGACGTTGTTGAAATTCGCGGCGAAATATTTTTCGCGGTTTCAGATTTTGATGCGCTCAATGCGGGTTTGATTGCTGAAGGTAAAGCACCGTTTGCGAATCCAAGAAATTCAGCCTCCGGTTCTCTGCGACAAAAAGATGCAAAGGTCACTGCTAGTCGTCCACTTCAGATGCTGGTGCACGGCATTGGTGCCTGGGCAGATGCGCCGCTCAAGTATCAAAGTGAACTTTATGGGCTGCTGAAATCGTGGGGATTACCGACTTCATCCCGCTATCAAGTGGTAGAAAGCTATTCGGAGATTGCTAAATACATCGACAATTTTGAAAAGCACCGCCATGATCTCGAGCATGAAATTGACGGTGTCGTAATCAAAGTCGATGCTCTTGCTGCTCAAGTCGACCTTGGCTTCACCAGCCGCGCACCACGCTGGGCTATTGCCTACAAATACGCACCAGAACAGGTGCACACCAGGCTGGTCGACATACGAGTGTCGGTTGGTCGCACTGGTCGGGCCACTCCATACGCGGTTGTTGAGCCGGTGAAGGTAGCCGGATCAGTAGTCGAGTTCGCCACGCTTCACAATCAGGATGTGGTCAAGGCAAAAGGCGTGCTAATTGGAGATACCATCGTGCTTCGCAAGGCCGGCGATGTAATTCCAGAAATTCTCGGACCGGTGATTGAGCTTCGCACCGGCAATGAAAAACCATTTGTTATGCCAAAAACTTGCCCGGATTGCCAGTCGCCCTTGGCCCCGGCAAGTGAAGGTGATGTGGATCTTCGATGCACAAACAATAAAAACTGCCCTGCACAATTGCGAGAGCGAATTGCTTATCTTGGTTCTCGAGGTGTGCTTGATGTTGAGGCTTTGGGTTATGTGGCGGCTGTTGCGCTAACGCAACCACTCGAGCCGAAAGTGGCTCCGGTGCAAAGCGAAGCGGACCTCTTCCACTTAACTCTTGAGCAGCTTCTGCCGATTCGTTCACTGGTTTTGGATTCAGACACTGGTTTGCCGAAACTCGAAGACAATGGTGAACCAAAAGTTGTGGATTTCTTTAAGAAAAAGGATGGAAGTGCTGCTGAAGTTGCGCTAAAACTTTTGCGAAATCTTGAAGAAGCCAAAACTAAACCGCTTTGGCGATTATTGGTAGCTCTCTCAATTAGACACGTAGGACCAGTGGCGGCACGTTCGCTTTGTGATCATTTTGGATCCTTCGACGCGATTTTTGGTGCTACCGAAGATGAACTCAGTCAGGTAGATGGAGTCGGTGCAACCTTGGCTGCTTCAATCACTGAGTGGATCAAAGTTGATTGGCACCGCGAAATAATCGATGCCTGGAAGAATGATGGCGTTCAGTTATTCATCCCAGGACATGCCGGGCCGGGCGCTGCCTCAAAGACAGATGGAAAGTTCAGTGGTATGACTATCGTCGCCACGGGGTCTCTAAAGAACTTCACTCGCGAGGGTATCGAAGAGGCCATCATTTCAAACGGTGGCAAAGCGGCCGGTTCTGTCTCCAAAAAAACCAGCTTTGTGGTTGCCGGCGAAAATGCCGGGTCCAAATTGGCTAAGGCCGAAGAATTAGGCATTGAGGTCATCGATGAGGATGAGTTCCAACGCCGTCTCAATGCTTGAAACACCCCCGAAACAGGCTGTCGGCTAAACTTAGGGGGTATCAACCCCTCATCTCTGAGAGAGTTCAATGTCTGAAATTACCCCTGACCTAGTGCGACATTTGGCCGGTTTGGCCCGCATTCTGGTGTCCGATGAAGAAGTCGAGCAGTTCACCAAACAGCTCGGGCTAATTGCCGATTCAGTGGCGACCGTGAGCAAGGCGATCGATGCCGATACACCAGCTACCAGCCACCCCATTCCAATGGCAAACGTCTTCCGTGAAGATGTGGTCGAGCCTTCATTGACTCAGGCGGAGGCACTTTCGGGAGCGCCTGATAACTACGACGGGCGCTTCAAGGTCAACGCGATTTTGGACGAGGAGTAAGCCATGTCTGAATTGATTCGCAAGAGCGCAGCCGAACTCGCAGAGCTTCTTCGCGCTAAAGAAGTTTCTTCGGTAGAAGTAACCAAGGCGCATCTTGAGCGCAGTGACGCTGTCGATGGGGCAGTGCATTCATATCTTTATCAGTCACCTGAGGCAGCTCTAATCGCTGCTGCTGAAATTGACCGTCAGCGTGCTGCTGGTGAGCAGCTTCACGCGCTTGCTGGATTGCCAATTGCAGTTAAAGACAACCTGGCTACCACCGACGCACCAACCACAGCAGGTTCGAAGATCTTGCAGGGTTGGGTGCCTCCATACGACGCAACCGTGGTTAAGAAACTTCGCGCAGCTGGAATGCCGATTCTTGGCAAGACCAACCTCGACGAATTTGCTATGGGTTCATCGACAGAGTTTTCTGCATACGGACCATCAAAGAATCCTTGGGACCTAGAACGCATCCCTGGCGGTTCAGGTGGTGGATCTTCTTCGGTGGTTGCATCATTCCAGGCACCACTTGCTATCGGTTCAGACACCGGTGGTTCAATTCGTTTTCCAGCAGCGGTAACGGGAACTGTTGGCACCAAGCCAACCTACGGAGCTGTTTCTCGCTATGGAGTTATTGCTCTAGCCTCGTCGTTGGATCAGGTCGGTCCGGTTGCTCGTAGTGTGCTCGACACTGCACTTTTGCAGGACGTAATAGCCGGGCACGACAAGCACGACAGCACCTCGCTACCTGAATCATTAGGCTCCATGGCGGATGCCGCCAAGAAGCTTGATGTAAAGGGCATGCGCATCGGTGTTATCAAGCAGCTATCCGGTGAGGGTTTCCAGAAGAGCGTTAGCGCTCGCTTCCAGGAGAGCCTGAACCTATTGCAGGCTGCGGGTGCGGAAATCGTTGAAGTTTCTTGCCCAAGTTTTGAGTACGCGATTGCTGCGTATTACTTGATTCTTCCTGCCTAGGCTTCATCGAACTTGGCGAAGTACGACAGCGTGCGCTTTGGCATGCGAGTTGAACCAGGCGAGAATGCGACCATCGAACGCGTAATGGCAGCTACTCGTGAGGCAGGATTCGGCCCTGAAGTTAAGCGTCGAATCATCCTCGGAACTTACGCATTGTCATCGGGCTCTTACGACAAGTACTACGGAGCAGCGCTCAAGGTTCGCACGCTAATTCAGCGCGACTTTGCAGAAGCATTTAGCAAAGCTGATGTTTTGGTTTCACCGACCGCTCCAACTACTGCATTTAAGTTTGGCGAAAAGGTGGATGATCCACTGGCAATGTACCTAAATGACATCGCTACCATTCCGGCGAACTTGGCCGGCATCCCTGGCATGTCATTGCCAAACGGACTTGCTGAAGAAGACGGACTTCCTGTCGGCATTCAGCTACTCGCACCAGCACGTGAAGATGCTCGCCTCTACCAAGTTGGTGGCTTCCTTGAGAAGGCTCACGAGCAGGTATGGGGTAAGCGAATGATTGATTTTGCTCCTGAGTTGGAGGTGCGCTAATCATGGCTAAAGCGGAACTAATGAACTACGAGAAGGCACTCGAGCAATTCGAGGTTGTTATCGGACTAGAAGTTCACGTAGAGCTAAACACCAAGACCAAGATGTTTTGCGGTTGCAAGAACGAGTTTGGTAACGAGCCAAACACGAATGTATGTCCGATTTGTATCGCACTTCCTGGATCGCTTCCTGCGGTAAACAAGACTGCAGTGGAGTCGAGCATCAAGATCGGCCTCGCCCTCGGGTGTGACATTCAGCCGACCGGTCGTTTCGCTCGCAAGAACTACTTCTACCCAGACTTAGCCAAGAACTTCCAGACCTCGCAGTACGACGAGCCGATTGCATTCAACGGTTCGCTCGATGTGGAAACTCCCTCTGGTCAGGTTCACACCGTGCTGATCGAGCGTGCTCACATGGAAGAAGACGCAGGCAAGCTAACCCACATCGGTGGGGCTACCGGCCGTATCCAAGGTGCGGAGTACTCACTTGTTGACTACAACCGCGCCGGAGTTCCTCTAGTTGAGATTGTCACCAAGCCGGTATTCGGAGCGGGGGCTGAAGCCCCGGAACTCGCTGCCGCCTATGTTCGTTCGATTCGAGAGATCGTAAAGGGGCTTGGCG
>JBJTNZ010000051.1:0-7439 GCA_046074345.1 Micrococcales bacterium
CAAGTCGAGCCTCTGCCTCTGCTTTTGCTGCACGCACGGCATCTTCGGTTGCACGTGCCTGCGCTTCTTGTCGCTCCTGCCAATCTGGCACTAATTTCTGCCAGCTATTCTCATCGCGAACATCTTCAACAGTGACTTCCTCTTGAGCGGGAAGTCCTGCTTGCTGGCGACGAGCGGAATTTAGTGCAGCCTTTGCTTCGGCTGATCCATCGCTCTCCATTTTGCGCACCCACGCCACGTATGCCTGCGCATCCTCGGCTCTTAGCTTTGCCTGAGTCTCAAGAATATCCATAGCCGCCAGGGCGTCTTTGGCTTGCTCGATAGCTAACGCCAGTTCGGCGTCGTCAAATGCGCGCTTTGCCGGTGGCTCGAATGGGTTAGTCATACCGAAAATACTAATGCCGCGCCATTTCTGACGCGGCATCAATGTTCCTCTAGAGGAATAGTGGGCCCTACCGGGCTCGAACCGATGACATCCACGGTGTAAGCGTGGCGCTCTACCAACTGAGCTAAAGGCCCAACAACAAGCCAGCCTAATACAAAAGACCGGCGGTTGCCAGTTTAAAGCGAGGCTAGTGCTCGATCGTATTCGTCGAGTGAACGTGCCTGACCAGGAGCCGTGATGAACTTCGCGGCCAACTTACCCTCTTTATCCACGACGAAGGTGGCGCGATTAGAAATTCCAGCTTCTTCAAGGAAAACGTCATAGGCCTTAGCTACCCCGCCGTGTGGCCAGAAATCGGCCAATACAGAGAACTTATAGTTCTCGTGTTCGGCAAACTGCTTCTGTACAAACTTGCTGTCTACCGAAATGGCAAGCAATTCAACGTTGTCTCGTTCAAAGCGACTGAAGTTATCTCGCAGCTCGCAGAGCTCTCCCGTGCAAATGCCCGAAAACGAGAGCGGGTAAAAGACGATAACCACTGGCTTTTTGCCTCGAAAATCGCTGAGGGTGACGGTCTCGCCGTACTGATTGACCAGAGAGAAATCTGGAGCTTCGTCGCCAATAATAAGGGTCATTGCGATACTTCCTATCGGTCTTGCTAACTAGGGAAATCTTCCCGAAATCTAAGAATAAACTTATTTTTGGCTCAAAACCCGAGCCAGGTTATTCCATCCCCCACGAAAGAGGATGTTCTTGTCAGTTAACAACCAGGACGCATACGCGGTCAACACCCCAGACCAAGACCCTGAAGAAACTCGCGAATGGCTCGAATCACTTGATGCAGTCAGCCGAGTACACGGACGCGGTCGCGCTCGCGAAATTATGTTGAACCTACTGCGACGCTCACACGAGTTGCAGCTGAACGTTCCGATCGTTCCAACGACTGACTACATCAACACGATTCCAACTGAGAACGAGCCAGAGTTTCCTGGCGACGAAAAAATTGAGCGTACCTATCGTTCGTGGATGCGCTGGAATGCAGCAATGCTCGTGCACCGAGCACAGCGACCTGGTATTGGTGTCGGCGGACACATTTCAACCTTCGCGTCATCTGCGTCACTCTATGAAGTCGGTTTCAATCACTTCTTCAAGGGACAAGATCACGCATCGGGTGGCGATCAAATTTTCATCCAGGGTCACGCATCCCCTGGGCCATACGCGCGCGCTTTTCTAGAGGGTCGCCTCACCGAAAACCAGCTCGATGGATTCCGTCAAGAGAAATCTCACGCGGGTGGTGGACTTTCTTCTTACCCACACCCACGCTTGATGCCTGACTTCTGGCAGTTCCCTACCGTTTCGATGGGTATCGGTCCGATCAACGCAATTTATCAAGCGCAAGCGAACCGCTATCTTGCAGGTCGCGGCTTCAAGGACACCAGCGAACAGCACGTTTGGGCGTTCCTAGGAGATGGTGAACTTGATGAAGTTGAATCACGTGGTGCTTTGCAACTTGCAGCAAACGACAAGCTCGACAACCTCACATTTGTGGTGAACTGCAACCTTCAGCGTCTTGATGGTCCGGTACGTGGTAACGGAAAAATTATTCAGGAACTTGAAAGCTTCTTCCGCGGTGCTGGTTGGAATGTAATCAAAGTTGTCTGGGGTCGTGAATGGGATTCGCTACTCGAACAGGACCACGATGGTGCTCTTGTTGACCTTATGAACAAGACTCCGGACGGTGACTACCAGACCTATAAGACCGAGGATGGCGCATTCGTTCGCGAAAACTTCTTCGGTCGCGACCCTCGCACTTTGAAGTTGGTTGAGAACCTAACTGATGACCAGATCTGGGGCCTTAAGCGCGGTGGTCACGACTACCGCAAGGTTTACGCCGCATACAAGGCCGCGGTTGAGCACAAGGGCCAGCCAACCGTCATCTTGGCAAAGACCATCAAGGGCTTCACTCTTGGAAAGTCATTTGAGGGCCGTAATGCTACTCACCAGATGAAGAAGTTGACTCTAGATAACCTCAAGAGCTTCCGCGATGAATTGCACATCCCAATCTCTGATTCGCAACTGGAAGAGAATCCTTACCAGCCACCGTACTTCCACCCTGGTCAAGACGCTCCAGAAATTCAGTATATGCATGAGCGTCGTCGCGAACTCGGAGGATATCTTCCTGAGCGTCGCAGTAAGTACGTGGACTTCAAACTTCCAACCGAAGATGCATTCAAAGTTGCCAAGGGTGGATCAGGTACTCAAGAAGTAGCCACTACTATGGCGTTCGTTCGTTTGATGAAGGACTTGCTACGTGTGCCAGAGTTCGGCGAGCGAATTGTTCCAATCATTCCGGACGAAGCTCGCACATTCGGAATGGATGCGTTCTTCCCTACCGCGAAAATTTACAACCCAAACGGACAGCACTACATCTCTGTTGACCGTGAACTGCTTCTCAACTACAAAGAATCAGACGCCGGTCAAATCGTTCACACCGGAATCAACGAAGCGGGCTCTATTGCTGCTTTGACAGCTGCGGGCACGAGTTACGCAACTCAAGGCCAGCCACTAATTCCTTTCTACGTTTTCTACTCGATGTTTGGTTTCCAACGCACAGCAGACGCAATCTGGGCTGCGACTGACCAACTTTCACGTGGATTCATGATTGGTGCAACTGCTGGACGCACCACATTGACCGGTGAAGGTTTGCAGCACGCTGACGGACACTCTCCTGTGATTGCTGCCACAAACACTGGAGTGATCAGCTACGACCCGGCATACGGTTATGAAATTGGACACATTATTCGAAGCGGTATCGAGCGTATGTATGGCGGTACACACAAGGATCCAAACGTTCTGTACTACCTCACCGTTTATAACGAGCCAATCGTTCAGCCTGCTGAACCAGAAGATGTTGATGTCGATGGCATCATTCGAGGCATTCACCGCATCAGCGTGAATCACCACGATGGCTTGAAGGCTCAAATTCTCGCTTCAGGTGTTGCCGTGCCTTGGGCATACGAAGCGCAGCAGCTGTTGCAGGATGACTGGGGTGTATCGGCAGACATTTGGTCGGTTACTTCATGGACCGAACTTCGCCGTAATGGATTGAAGCGTGATGAATTCCGTTTCCTAAACCCGAATGCCGAAATTCCGGTTGCTTACCTGACTCACAAACTTCAGGATGCACGCGGACCATTCCTAGGAGTTTCTGACTACATGCACCAGGTGCCAGATCAAATCCGTAACTGGGTTCCTGGTGACTATGCGACTCTTGGTGCCGACGGATTCGGATTCTCAGATACTCGAGCAGCTGCTCGTCGTGCTTTCAAGATTGATGGCCCATCTATTGCCGTGCGAGTGCTAGAGCAGTTGGTGGAGCGTGGAGAAATTGACGCCTCAATTCCTCAGCAAGCAATTGACAAGTACCGTCTGCACGATGTAAACGCTGGAACATCTGGATCAGCCGGTGGCGAGGCCTAAAAAGGAAACTCTCGCTTGGCTCAAATCCATATCGGGTGAGCTAAACAGCGAGACGCTCAAAAAGCTTGAGGCCACCCTTCCCTGGTATCGGGATATGCCGGCGGGCAGACGGGCGTCAGTCGGTCTTGTCGCACAATCGGGAATCAGCTCATTCCTCGCTTGGTATGACGACCCAAAATCTCAACCATGGGTTGCCGCGGATGTGTTTGAAGTCGCTCCGCGCGAGCTGCTCAGATCCATTTCACTCCAGCAAACTCTGCAACTCATCCGTGTGGTCGTTCAGGTGGTTGAAGAGCGAATCCTTAGAGACAATCCCGAACTACGGGATTCGGTACTGCTTTACTCTCGCGAGATTGCCTTTAGTGCAGCCGATGTCTACGCTCGAGCTGCCGAGGCACGAGGACTCTGGGATGCAAGACTCGAGGCGCTTGTAGTCGATTCGATCCTCAGCGGAGAGCACACCGACGAAATATCTTCACGAGTGGCGGCACTAGGTTGGCGGGCTACTGGTTCGGTAATTGTTCTCATCGGCACTGTCCCTCAGTCATTCGACGCAGATCAGTTCCGTCGAGCAGCACGCAAGGCCCACTCAGATGTGTTGATTGGTATTCACGGCGACAGGCTAATTGTTGTGCTTGGTCACGTTGCAGAGCAGCGGGGAGAAAATAAGAGCTTCAGCACCATAATCAACGAATTGGAGCCAAATTTCGGCAGTGGGTCAATTGTGATCGGTCCAACTATTCGTGATGTGGCCAGCGCCACGATATCGGCAAAGGCCGCACTCTCGGCATTCTCGGTGATTAGGAACTCTAATAAGCCACAACGCTTAATTCATGCTGACGATGTACTGGCCGAGCGTGCACTAGCCGGCGACTTACTCGCGAAGCAGACATTGATTGAAAAGGTTTATTCGCCACTCGCCGGTGCTTCAGCAGAGCTACTCGAGACTCTAAGTGCCTACTTGGATTCGGGCAGATCATTAGAAGCAACCGCAAAGATATTGTTCGTTCATCCAAATACAGTTCGTTATCGACTAAAGCGAATTAGCGATGTCATCGGCTGGGATGCCACCGGAGCACATGAAGCCTTCGTGCTTCAGGTCGCAATGGTGTTAGGTTCGCTTGGCGAAAACAGAAGTTAGGAAAGAGGAAAAAGTGATTGCAATTGTTTGTCCAGGTCAGGGTGCTCAAACCCCGGGATTCTTTACTCCTTGGCTGGAACTTCCGGAATTCAAAAACTCAATCGAGAAGATGCAGGCGGCATCAAATTTTGATCTCATCATGCACGGTACTTTGAGTGACGCAGACACCATTCGAGACACCGCTGTAGCACAGCCATTAATTGTTGCAGCCGGTATCGCGACTGTTGCCACCTTATTCGGAGGAAAGTCTGCAGCGGAAGCCGGAATTGCAGGAGTCAGTGGTCACTCGGTAGGTGAAATCACTGCGGCAGCAATTGCCGGCATCTTTGATGAAGAGCAGGCAATCAAATTTGTAAAAGTACGAGCCGATGCGATGGCGGATGCGGCTGCAATCGAAAAAACATCAATGGCGGCGATAGTTGGCGGCGAACAGGCAGTTATTGAAGCCCGTCTTGCCGAACTCGGTCTGGAACCAGCAAACTACAACGGAAGTGGTCAGATTGTGGCAGCCGGTGCTGCCGATGCAATTGCCGCACTCCAGGCTGAAGGTCCGGCCGGTGCCCGTGTTATTCCACTTCAGGTAGCAGGTGCCTTTCACACTCGATTTATGTCACCGGCCGTAGACGTGCTAGCTGACTATGCAGCACAGGTGTCAGTAAATGACCCAACCACAAAAATTTGGACTAACGCCGGCGGTCATGAAGTCTCATCTGGAACGGATTTCAAGGACCTATTGGTCAGGCAGGTATCTAGCCCGGTTCGCTGGGACCTATGCATGGCGTCGATGCTCGAAGCGGGAGTAACGGCGATTATCGAAGTTACCCCTGCCGGCACTTTGGCTGGTCTTGCGAAGCGAGCAATGCCTGGCGTGGAAGCAGTCGCAGTGAAAACGCCAGAAAATATCGACGCAGCTTTGGCGCTAATCAACAATCATCGCTGAGGTTTGCGGAGTATCTTTGTAGAGTTCGACGAATCGGAGCCAAATGAACCAGCCAACACTCAACCAGTATTCACCGGTTAAGTATTCGCGCATTTATGCACTAGGTGCCGCTCGCGGCGATCTTGCAGTAACAAACGACGACATCGCGGGGCCGATTGATTCTAGTGACGAGTGGATTCAACGTCGCACAGGAATTATCACGCGACGACGAGCGAGTAAAGATGTTTCTCTGATGGACATGGCTGTCGAGGCTTCGACTCAAGCGATTCAACGTGCCGGTATCGATCCAAAGGAAATCGGCGCAGTTATCTTCAGCACCATCACTCACCCACACCAAACTCCATCTGCTGCAGCGCTGCTCGCTGACAAGATTGGTGCAAACCCTGCACCCGCATACGATGTTTCAGCCGCTTGTGCGGGTTACTGCTATGGAATTGCACAAGCCGATGCACTGATTCGATCAGGAATGGCAAAGTATGTCTTGGTCGTTGGTGGTGAAAAACTTTCGGACTTCATCGATCCAACTGATCGCACAATTTCATTCCTTCTCGGAGATGGAGCTGGTGCTGCAATCGTTGGCCCTAGCGAATTCGCCGGAATCAGTCCAACTGTTTGGGGCAGCGATGGTTCGCATTGGGATGCCGTCGGAATGACCGCATCACTTATCGAACTTCGCGACGGCGAAGCTGGCTGGCCAACATTGGTCCAGGATGGCGCAACAGTGTTCAAATGGGCAGTTTGGGAAATGGTAAAGGTGGCCCGTAAGGCTCTTGAGGTATCAGGAGTAAAGCCAGAAGAGCTGACTGCCCTAGTCACGCACCAAGCAAACATTCGAATTATCGACGAACTGGTGAAGCAGCTGGAGCTTCCAGAATCAGTCGTTGTGGCCCGCGACATTGTCTACACCGGCAACACCTCGGCGGCTAGCATTCCTCTCGCCATGGACGCCCTACTGACCTCTGGCGAGGTCAAATCTGGTGGATTGGCACTTGAAATCGGCTTCGGCGCTGGGCTTGCCTTCGCAGCTCAAGTGGTCGTTCTGCCGTAAAATTATCCATAGAAACCCCAATCAAGGAGAAACCGTAATGGCACTATCACAGGCAGAAGTACTAGCTGGTCTAGCAGAAATCGTTAACGAAGAGACCGGTATCGACACCAGCTCAGTTCAGCTTGACAAGTCATTTGTTGACGACCTCGACATCGACTCAATTTCAATGTTGACCATCGTCATGAACGCTGAAGGAAAGTTCGGCGTAACCATCCCTGAAGATGAAGTTGCAAACCTAAAGACCGTGGGCGACGCAGTTAGCTTCATCACTAACGCTCAGTAAGGCGAAACCACTTTGTCTCAGAAGATTGTTGTCACCGGGCTTGGGGCTACCACCCCGCTCGGCGGCGACGTTCGCTCAACCTGGCAGGCATTGCTAGCCGGAGAGTCGGGTATTTCAACACTTGAGCAACCTTGGGTTGAGCAGTACCAGATTCCAGTCACC
>JBJTNZ010000052.1:0-15035 GCA_046074345.1 Micrococcales bacterium
ATCTGATCGTGTTTAACAAGGTCGGTTCACCTCAGTTCGCCACCTGGCTTGCTGTGCCGATTGTGCTCGGGATTCTTTACGGGGTAGATAATTGGCGATTGCCGATGTTGTCTGTCATCGGTCTAGGCGTGGTGACTTACCTGATTTATCCGGTGATTTACGACCACATTTTGAACGCTGAATCTTGGGCACTGATTGTTCTGCTCATTCGCAACTTTGGCTACATCGCACTACTAATTTGGGCAAACCGCGAACTCGTGCGGTTGAGGGCTAACTCTCTAGTAACTGTGTGAGAAGTGGGCCGACAATCTCTCGTTCAATCAAGAATCCGTCATGTCCGTAAGCAGATTCAATTACCTGGAGCCCTCCACCAATTAGTGGCGCCTTTATTCCAGCTGCAATTTTCTCTTGACCTTCGATTGGGAATAGTCGGTCGGTAGTTATTCCAGCTACCAAAGTTGTAGCCGTTATTTTTCCTAACGCGTAGTTGAGGCTCTCGCGATTGCGCGAAATGTCGTGTGAATTCATTGCCTCAACCAGCGTGATGTAGCTGTTCGCATCAAACCGGCGTGTGAACTTGTTGCCATGGAAATCTAAATAGCTCTCCACTGCAAATCGTCCACCTTTGCCAAGCGGACTTACGCCCGATTGCCAAGTGCGTTCGAATCGTTCATTCAGTTCATTTGGCGAGCGGTAATTCAATAGCGCCATGCGACGCGCAAGCGCTAGACCGCGATGCGGACCGAAGCCCGCTTTTGCGTCGTAGTAGTTTCCGTCTTTGAACGCTGGGTCGGTCATGATTGCTTCGACCTGCACAGAGTTAAGAGCAATTTGATCCGCAGTGGAAATCGGCGGAGCTGCAATCACAGCAAGACGCTTAACGGCACTCGGATATTTAATTGCCCATTCGAGTGATTGCATGCCACCCATTGAGCCGCCAATTACCGCATGCCAAACATCGATTCCGATTACTTCAGAGAAAAGCTTTTGCGAATTTACCTGATCGCGAATGGTGAGGTAAGGAAAATCAGGACCGTATTCGATGCCCTTGCTATTAAGCGAAGAGGGGCCGGTCGATCCCTGGCAACCGCCAAGCATGTTTGGAGCAACCACGTACCACTTGTCGGTGTCGATAGCCAGGCCAGGGCCGATAATGCCGTTCCACCAGCCCTCGGTTGGGTGATGTTTCGATGCTTTTCCTATAACATGCGAATCACCGGTAAGGGCATGTAGCACTAGGACTGCATTGCTCTTGTCATCGTTGAGTTCACCCCAGGTCTCATAGGCGATTTTTGCGCCGGTGAGTTCTTTGCCGTTTTCTAGACGCAGGGTTGGGATCGGCGCAAATTCGCGCTCTCCGGCAGGGTCTCCGTCACGCCAGGCACCACTGGCGGGAGGTCGGCCGACAAGCTGTCGACTTAGCTCTTCAGTGATGAATGCCGAAGGCGCTGAGTCCTCGGACGTCTGGAATTCCATTAGTCAATTATGGCTGACCAACTGCTTCAGACAGGGAGCTAAATGCGAGGGCGGCCAATACTGCAGCGCCATCAGGCAAAACCGAATCGTCAAATTCCGCCTTGTTTGAGTGATTGATTGCAGCAGACAAGTAGTCATCTGTTTTGCAGGCGCCCATAAACACGAAGGCACCACCTAGTTCATCAATGATTGATGCCATATCTTCACCGCCGGCCATCGGCGCATCCATAGTGAAGTAACGACCTTCTCCAACCGTGGCATTGACCACTCGTTCCACTCGCTCTACAGCTTCTTTGTCATTTATCAGTACCTTGGTGGCGTTGTTGAATTCAACTTCAACTTCGACACCGTGAGCGGCCGCGATTCCCTGCAAGAAGCCAGGTGTAAGCGCGCGAAGTTTGTCGTAATGCTCCTTCGAGAATGTTCGCACGGTTGCACCGAATGAAGCCGTTTCTGGAACCACGTTAGTGGTGTGAGTGTCGCCAGCTTCTAGCCAACCGACATTCACTACAACGGCATCAAACACGTTGAAGTTCTTTGTGATGAAGTTTGGTAACGCAGAAATCATCTCGACGAGTGGAGTGATTGGATCTTTCGCCATCCAAGGGGATGAGCCGTGTCCACCGCGACCTTTAACCGTGACTAAAAGATCTCCAGCGGATGCCATCATGGCTCCTGGCTTTGAAGCAAAGCTTCCGCGCGGCATCATTCCGCTAAAGACGTGAATGCCATATGCGCCAATTGGCTTCTCACCGCTAATCAGGTGTGCGCCTTCTTCGAGCATCACATCTGCACCACCGTGGCCTTCTTCGCCTGGCTGGAAGAAAATCACCACATTGCCGTGCAGCTTGTCCTTGTGGGTGCGAAGCAAGTGAGCCGCGCCGATGCCGATAGCCATGTGCAAATCGTGACCGCAGGCGTGCATGTAGCCGTTGATTGACTTGAATGGTTCACTGGTGTCTTCAACTACCGCGAGCGCGTCCATGTCGGCACGCAATAGAACTGTAGGCCCCGGGTGCTCGCCTTCAATCAACAATGCAATCGAATTGAGCTTTTTACCTAGGACGATGGTGCCCAGCCCTTCAATCGACTTCAGGATGCGTTCCTGAGTCATTGGTAGGTCTAGTCCGAACTCAGGAATCTGATGCAGATCACGACGAATCTCGGAGAGTACATCTTTGTATTGAGCGGCTTCGATGGCCAGTGCGCGATAGTCCATGCGCCAATTCTCACACGCTTAGGCTTGAGGAGTGTTCTTCGAGCAAATGCATCCAAGCTGGCAGGCTGTTCTTGCCGGCCAGCATCCTCGACTTGCCGAGATTGAGGCAAAAGTCAACGCTGATTCTCAGGTAGCACCGCCACTAGCACTCGTGATGCGGGCATTCGAGTTGCCCATAGAAGAAGTAAGAGTACTAATCGTGGGGCAAGACCCATACCCAACCCCTGGGCACGCGATCGGTCTGTCTTTCGCGGTCGCACCGGAAGTAAGCCCGCTACCCAGGAGCCTGCAAAACATAATGCGGGAACTCCGCGACGATCTTGGCAAGCATGTCACCAATCAGGGAGATTTGCAGCGATGGTCACGCCAGGGCGTGCTGTTGCTGAATCGTCATCTGACTACTTCTAGTGGCGAAACTGCGGCTCACTTCGATGCCGGCTGGGCGGCGTTCACTGACGCGGCTATCAGCGCCTTAAACCGCGCTCGCGGTAACAAACTCGTGGCAATTCTTTGGGGCAACGAAGCCATCTCTTTGCGGGGGCTACTGCCAGACGCTCAGGTAATTACATCGCCACATCCGAGCCCACTTTCTGCACGCAAGGGTTTCTTCGGATCAAAACCATTCAGCCGCGCAAATGAGGCTCTTAGTTTCGTTGGAGAAGCAGAGATAGATTGGTCTTGTTAGGTGAGGAAATAAATGGCACTAGATTCTGAGTCACGTTGGCGTTTGATTCGTATGATGCGCGCGAAAGGCGAAGAACCTAAGCGCGAATTCGAAACCATTATTAGAGATGCAACGACTGCCGATCTCGTTGCCGTCACCGAAATTTACAACTACTACATCACCAATAGTGTGGTCACTTTTGACTTGGAAACTATGACCATCCAGGAATGGGAAAAGAAGTTCCATTGGATACAGGGGCTAGCACTACCGTTTGTTGTCGCGGCAAGCGAAAGCGGACAAATTCTTGGTTTTGCTTATGTTGCACCATGGAGACAAAAGGCGGCATATCGTCGCACAGTAGAAGACAGCATTTATCTTCGTCCGGCTGCAATCGGCAAGAAGATCGGCACTCGACTACTTGAGACTCTGATTGAAAAGAGTAAGGAGTCTGGGGTCAAGGAAATCGTCGCAGTAATTAGCGACAAGGGTGCTGAATCATCAATCAAACTTCACGAAACGTTTGGGTTTAAGCACCAAGGACACCTGGGCAAGGTCGGCTTCAAGTTTGGTCGCTGGCTTGGCACAGTTCTAATGCAGAAGAGCCTTTAGCGCTTCTGCGGTAATTCACAGGGTCTCGACCTAGGCTTGAACACATGACTCGTTTGCGTTCTTTATTGGGGCTGGTTGCCGCTTTGGTTGCCGTATTCACGGTGGTTACTCCCGTGCAAGCCGCAGACAATGCAAATTCCTACGTCAGCAAAATTGAATTGGCGCACGGGCTAATCGTTCGCTACCAAGCAGGAGTCTCTCCAATTGCTCTTGATGGACTCCCAACTGGTGCAAATGCAGTTCGCACCGAACTCAGTGCCGGCTATGGCTTGGGTCAAGATTTGTACACCGTAGATTTCGCGAATGATGTCAGTTACTCGGATGCACTGACTTATGCAGCTCAACTGCGTCAAGATCCGCGCGTCGCTTTTGTAAACATCAACCGCATAATTGGTCGCACATCACTAGACACCAAAATAATTACAATCCGAAATGCAATTACTCCAGCTACCGCTGTGCAGGCGCTTAAGGTTTCAGACGCTTGGTCAGCAGGTTTGCCCGGTGTGCCTCGCGTGCAGCTAACTTGGAAAGCGCCAAAGAGTTTGTTTGGTGCAAAGCTTGCCTACTACGCAATCGAATATTCAAGCGACGCAGGTAAGTCATGGTTGCGTGTGAATGGCACTACCGCGACGAAATATATTCTCTCTACAAAAATTTCTGCTGGAACGAAATACAGCTACCGCGTTCGTGCTGTGACCAAAGTAGGAAGTGCTGCAAAATTAGGTGCCGCATCTGCGAGTGCAACATTCCTCGCTACCGCGGCTCCTCAGTCGCCTACACTGACCAGCACTTCGGTAATCGCATCAACTTCACCAGTTGTTACCTGGTTGGCTCAGACACTTTCACAGCGCGGCGGATTGCCGGTGATCTACACCGCAACTGCAAGAGCCGACGGACAGAGTGACGTAGTTTGTCAGTCGACGAGTACCACCTGCACACTGGTTGGCTTGGTGGCCTCCGCAAATTACAAGGTGACTCTGGTAGCCAAGAACTCGCGAGGCGAAGCCACCGGTGTAAACAGTGTCACTTCGGCTCAGCTCGAACCAATGTTTGGAAGCCAGTGGTATCTGAGCGCGACCACAGGTGTCAACGTGCAAAAGGCCTGGGGCTACACAAAGGGGTCACCGAGTGTTGTAGTTGCCGTGATCGATAGTGGAATTACCAAGCACCCGGATCTAGATTCGCAATTGGTTGCCGGCTACGACTTTGTCAGTAATGGCACTCGCTCGTGCAGCTTCTCAAAGTCGGGCGACGGCGATGGTTGGGATTCCGATCCAAGCGATCCTGGTGACTACTACACCGATAACACCGGCTTTCACGCAAGTTCATGGCACGGCACTCACGTTGCAGGAATTATTGCCGCAGCACAAAACGATTACGGTATTAGCGGAATTGCACCTAACGCCAAGATTCAGCCGATTCGCGCACTTGGCCCAGACGGCGGATGTTCAGCGGATTTGATTGCGGCATTGAACTGGGCCGCCGGACTTTCGGTGCCAAATGCGCCGATCAACAAGACGCCTGCGAAAGTCATCAACCTATCGATGGGTACTTCCAACGCATCCAGTTGTGACTACTCTGCCAATGCTGGCTCGCTTGCATCAACCGGTGGCGCGCTGGCAGCTTTGAAAGCAGCCGGAGTCACCACAATTACCGCTGCCGGAAATTCAAACACTGATGCGAATGACAGCTACCCGGGTAATTGTTTCCCGACAATTAATGTTGGTGCGACCGGAATCAGCCAGGATCGATCGTGGTACTCCAACTACACAGTCATAACCAACTCTGAGGGAGCCGGAGTAGGCGTTGATATTTCTGCACCAGGTGGTGACGACCGCGACTCGGCAACCGCACCGGCAGGCACCAAGGGAAAGATACTTTCCGATCTCAATGATGGACAACGAGAGCCAGGCAACCCAACCTTCGGGCTTGAGGAAGGTACGAGCATGGCGGCGCCGGTTGTGGCTGGAGTGGTGGCATTGCTTTACTCAGTCAAGCCAAACATCACATTCGATCAGGTCTACGAGGTACTGAAGAATTCAGTTACCAAATTCAAGCCAGGCGGTGACTGCGCAAGCGCCACCATCACCCGCTGTGGGGTGGGTATCGTCAACGCCGGAAACGCCTTGGAGTACCTGGTTACCCACGGCTAAGCCCGGAAACGCTTAAACGAAAAAGAAGCCGACTGATTTCTCAGTCGGCTTCTTCCATTCGTGCGGGCGAAGGGACTTGAACCCCCATGCCTTGCGGCGCTGGAACCTAAATCCAGTGCGTCTGCCAATTTCGCCACGCCCGCAACCTGTCTATCCTAAGCCATATTTCGCCTGTGGAAAAGTCGAGTGCCATTGTCGGTGGATATCGTATTTTGCTGGCGGAGGGAATTATGAAGACGGCGGAACAGGTGGCCAGTCGAGCCAGGGAGCTTGCTCTAGCTGGTGAGGGCGAGCCCTTTGACACGGCAGTTTCCCAGATTGCTTTGGAATCAGCGCTCAGCTTTGAGTCAGAGTCGACTCTCCGCGAGCAAGCAGCCAACCTGCTTTCTGGGCTAGGTATCTTGCAGCCATACCTTGACAACGAGGCAATCGAAGAGATTTGGATCAATCAACCAAATGAGTTATTCATCTCCAAGTCAGGGGTCACCGAACGAATTTTTCTGCGACTGACTGAACAGGAAATTAAAGCACTCGTCGAAAGAATGCTGCGCCATTCGGGAAGACGACTAGACCGCGCAAATCCATTCGTTGATGCCGCGCTAGATGATGGTTCGCGCCTGCATGTGGTGATACCTGACATTGTTCGCAAACACTGGTCCATAAACATTCGAAAGTTTCCGAAGCGAATATGGCGACTATCTGACCTGATTGAGAAAAATGTGATCAGTGATGCTCGCGCGAGATTTCTTGCCGGACAAATTAGAGCCGGTAAAAATATTCTCGTCTCTGGGGCGACTCAATCAGGCAAGACCACATTGTTATGCGCGCTCCTCGCCGAAGCACCTAACAGCGCAAGGCTAGTAACAGTGGAAGAAACCTTCGAGATTCGCGCGGAAAACCCGGATTGGGTTGCACTTCAGACTCGACAATCCAATCTCGAAGGTGGCGGAGAAGTTAACTTACGCCGGCTAGTGAAAGAGTCACTGCGTATGCGGCCAGAGCTATTGGTGGTTGGAGAAGTCCGCGAGGCCGAAAGCCTCGATCTGCTAATTGCAATGAACTCAGGAATTCCGGGACTTTGCACGATACACGCCAACTCGGCGGCGGAGGCAATCAATAAATTGTGCACGCTACCACTGCTGGCAGGGGCAAATATTGCGCCAGCCTTTGTCGAGCGAACCGTAGCCAGTTGTGTAGACATAGTGGTTCACTGCTCTATGAACACAGATGGAAGTCGTAGAGTGGCTGAAATTGGGCAAGTCAAATCTGTTGATTCTCGACCATCACTCGAATTGATTTCAATCCCATGAGGTCAAACATGGCAGCTCTATTGACAGCAGCTGGCTTTCGCAACGTCAGGCGCACGGCTCTAGTTGGCTTGGCTTTACCCGCAGTTCTTGCCGGTTTGCTTCAAGAATGGCTATCTGTGCCTGGTTTGAGTTTGGCGGTATTCTTTGGCGTTTTAGCGTTTGAATACGAACTGCTTACTATTCGGGCAGCACGACGACAGCGCCACATTCTTGAATGCTGGCCCGTAGTGATCGAATCCCTGGAGTCGGCGGCGGTTGCTGGCATGTCTTTAGTTGAGTCACTTCGTGACTTAGCCGAGTCTCAGCAACTTTACGTCGCAAAAGAATTCTCCGAGTGTTGCCGAGATTTGGATTCTGGTGCCACATTCGACTCGGCTTTACTGCGGTTCAAGCAAAAGCTCGGCAATGCCGCTGCGGACTTTACAGTCGAACTTCTGCGAGCCACGAATTCCCTCGGAAGCTCTGGGTATGTCTCTGCTTTGAGAAATCAGACCTTAGCCCTTCGAAGCGAAACGGCATTAGAGGCTGAACTTGCTGCAAAACAGGGATGGGTGGTTGGCACGGCAAAGCTTGCTGTGACTGCGCCTTGGTTCATCGTCCTGATTTTGTGCTTTCGACCTGAGAATGCTGATATGTATTCCAGTCTTGCTGGCACCACAATTCTTCTTTTTGGTCTGATCGCTTCGACACTGGCACTTCGAATGGTTTATCGCATTGGCAATGTAATTGAATCAAGACGAGTTTTTCCATGATTTCCGTATCGACGTTTCTGGTCCTTGCCTGCTTATTACTTTCTATTTTTCTTTTGAAAGATGTCTTCTCGAGTCGCAATATCCTTTTAGCGAGGATTTCCGCAATCGCACCTGGTGTTTCGATTGTGGAACGTACTAAGAATTCCAGGAGGCTCAATCGTTTAACAAAATCCGAAGCAATGCAGATTGATTTTCAACTTGCGGCGCTAGTCGAGATGTTGGTTGCAATTTTGTTATCCGGGGAGTCACTATTTCTTGCGCTCAAAAGAGTTGCGGAAATTTCATCATCCTTGGTTTCTAGTGAAATCGAGATAATGCTCAAGCGGGTTGAGCTTGGCGGAGAGCTGACAGTAGAACTTTCAGCGCTCTGTGAACGCCTACCAACCGAGTCGATGCGTGAGTTCTCGAACAAACTCTCCTTGGCGATGGGGCGGGGGACACCCCTTGCCAGCTCGCTTAGTGCACTTGCGATGTCAATCCGAGCAGCTAGAGCAAGCAAACTCCTTCGTATTGCCGGGGTAAATGAGACCAAGATGCTTATTCCGGTGGTACTTCTGATTTGTCCTGTGACAGTAATTTTTGCGCTCTATCCGAGCAGTCAATATTTGGCAGCCGGATTTATCTAAGGAGAGAAATGGAAAATAGATTCAACGACGAACAGGGAGATGTCCCTGGATGGGTGCTCATCACACTGATGACTGCTGGATTAGTGGTGCTGATGTGGTCAATTGCAGGGCCAGCTCTAAAGACGGTGTTTGAGCAAGCCCTCACCAAAGTTGCCACGTTCTAGGTCTGAGCGAGGGGCTGCCGTAGTCGAGTTTGTGATGCTCGGCACACCAGCCTTGCTCTTATTCGGTACTGGCGTTTCCATGTTTGTAAACAGTTATGTGGATACAGTTCTGCGCGCGGTAGTTATTGATTCATCCAGATTCACAGCATTGGCAGATCAATCCATCGAATCTGGGCAGGCCTATCTTGAGGCCAAGTTACGGCAGCAGTTACCCAATGTAAAAGTAGGCGCAAGGGTTGAACGCGGAAATGTTTCAAGAACGACGATTGAATACATGTCTTTGACAACCTTGTTCAATTTGACATCGCGGGTGGTGAAGATTGAAGCGGCGACACCAATTGAGAAATGATTCCGGGAATGCGCTAGTCGAATTCATTGCAATCGGCCTTGTTGCCCAGTTGATTATTTTTAGTTTCCTAATTCGATTAGGCGTTGATTTTCGAAGCAACTTGGCAGCCAGCTCCATATCCAGACAAACACTTCGGGCTTTCCAAATGACCGGAGAAGAAATTGAGGCCTTGAAGATCGCTGATCAAGTCATTCAAGTATTCGAATTGCAGCCTGATGACGCAAAAGTAAGCATTCAAAATCTTTGTGCCCAGCAACGAGTCATCTTGGTCTCAGCAGTAGTGAGAGGAAAGGCACATGTTGCCAAGGGGATTTGCACTCTGTGAACGAGGCTCGATGCTTCCGCTTTTCATTGGGTTGGTAGCCGTGGCTCTTGTGCTTGCGCTTGGAGCTACGGAGATCTGCTCAATGTACCTTTATCGGGAATCCATGCAGGAGTCGGCTGATCAAATAGCTTTGTTTGCAGCTCAGCAAAAGCTGCAAACAGGCGCCGATTTGGCTTCAAAAATATCCGCAATCGCCGGGAAATTTAGTTTGGCTAACTTTCAGGTGCTCGACGGACAAACCGCGGAAGTAAAGATCTGTGGCCAATGGGATGGGTGGTTTAGTCTGCCGGGGCTGAATCTAAGCCAATCTGTATGCGTTAACGCGGCTGCGCGCTAATTATTCAGCCGGTTTGCTGTGAGCGGGAAGGTGACGCACAGCCAACCAGGCCCCAAAAAGACCAATCGCACTGATAGCCGACATCGCTGGTGCAAGCGCTCCGGTTAGCACTATTAGCAACGAGAGCAGCGGTGAGGTCACGGTTGAGCCGGTATCCACAAGCAGTCGGAAGCTTGAAAGGTATTCGCTTCGCGCATCGGCCGGTGCCGAGTCTGCACCAAGCACCAAAACTAATCCAGCGCTAAGAGCGTTGGCGATAGAGAGGATGATGGCAACCGTTAGGAACATAGGCGCATCAGTGACGATGAAAAACAGTAGGTTCGTCAGAGCCATTCCCACGAGCGTAGGAATTGCAGCCCAGCGTCGGCCGTATTTGTCCATGACTTGGCCAGATAGGAAAAAGAGGGAGAGCTCCACAGCTCCGGCGATGCCGATATAAAGGGCCATTTTTTCTGGTGCCAAATGAATTGCAATAGCTAAAAGCGGCAATCCAATGGTCCTGGAATTGCGCATCACAGCGACAATCATCGCTACTACGCCAACAGTTAGTAATTTATTTTTCTCACGCACTGCAATTTGAGCGGTCCTCTTGAACGAAGTCACAGTGTGAAGTTTTTGTTCTTCTTTTGTGAATAACAGCACTATGGCCGCTAGGCCCCAAAGTGCCATTGATGAAACAAAAACTGATGGAATTCCAAAAATAGAAATCAACAGTGCTGCTAAGAGTGGGCCAAAGAAACTTCCGATACGGAATGTCCCACCAATAATCGAAAGCGCTCGAGCGCGATGTGAATAGGGAATGTGTTCCGCAATGTAGACCTGTCTGGCGAGCCCGAAGACAGCGTGGCCTAATCCAACTAGCAGCACACCCACCCCTAAGAAACTAAGGTTTGGGGCGACCACGCTCGTGCTAATTCCCAGCGCTGAGAATGTTGCCGCGTAGATCATGGCTTTTCTTTCGCCAATCCGCGCAACAATGATGCCGGCTGGAAGGTCACCGAGTAATACGCCTGCCATTAGGAGTCCAGCGATTAGACCTGCGACCGGAAGGCTTGCCCCAAGACGCTCAGCAGCGGCGGGGAGAATAGGAACTATTGCGCCTTCGCCGATTGAGAAGAGTGCCGTCGGTACGTAGACGGAAAGAATCAGGCTTCGAAGCTTGAAGGGCTGATTTTCGGGCACTCGTCCATTATCACTCGCTTAAACTGGACGGGATGGCTGAATTAGATATCTCTTCTGAACTTCGTGATTTGCGAAGCACGCTTAGCGATATCAAACAAGTTGTCGATATCCCTAAATTGATTGCTGATATTCGGGTGCTTGAAGAGCAGGCGGCCGAACCGGGCCTATGGGATAGCCCGGAAATAGCGCAAAAAATAACCAGCGCGCTTTCACATAAACAAGCACTTGTGAAGCGAGTCGAAGACGCTGGCAATCGCATTGACGATTTAGAAGTACTCGTGGAAATGGCAAATGCCGAATCAGACTCGGCTTCGCAAAGCGAGGCTAAGGGCGAGTTAGCGGATATTCAAAAGGCAATCGGCGATCTTGAAGTTCAAACTTTGCTTAACGGTGAGTTCGATGAGCGTGGGGCAGTAGTCACAATTCGCTCCGGTGTCGGCGGAGATGACGCCACAGACTTTGCTGAAATGCTAATGCGCATGTATTTGCGTTATGCCGAGAAACACAAGCTGGCGGTACAAGTATTAGACACTTCTTATGCCGAAGGTGCTGGCATAAAGTCCGCCACCTTCGAGGTTGATTCACCATTCGCTTTTGGTACGTTGAGCGTCGAGGGTGGAACACACAGACTGGTTCGCATGAGCCCATTCAATGCCGCCGGAAAGCGTCAGACATCTTTTGCTGCAGTGGAAGTTGTACCGCTGATCGAACAGTCGGACGTAGTTGACATCCCAGAAAACGACCTTCGCGTTGACGTATTTCGCTCATCTGGACCCGGTGGTCAGTCGGTGAACACCACGGACTCGGCTGTTCGCTTGACCCACTTGCCAACCGGAATTGTTGTGAGCTGCCAGAACGAAAAGAGTCAACTTCAAAACAAAGCTGCGGCACTCCGTGTGCTTCAGTCACGTTTGCATGAAATTCGACGCAGAGAAGAAGAAGCCAAGAAGAAGCAGATTGCCGGGGACGTAAAGGCCAGCTGGGGTGAGCAAATGCGCTCGTACGTGCTGGCTCCCTACCAAATGGTCAAAGACCTGAGAACCGAGTATGAAGTAAACAATCCTTCTGCCGTATTTGATGGCGATTTGGATGGTTTTATCGCTGCGGGCATTCGCTGGCGCAAGCAGACACAGGCCTAACCTCCCGACACCATTGGCCTAGCCAATTTAGGCTGGTTCCAAATGATCCGCATCGAAAACGTCACTAAAAACTACCGAGGTTCTAGCCACCCGGCACTAAGTGACGTCTCGCTCGAAATTGAGAAGGGCGACTTCGTCTTTCTGGTCGGGCAATCCGGTTCTGGTAAGTCGTCACTTCTGAGGCTCATGCTTCGCGAAGATGTCCCATCCGCTGGTGCCGTCTATGTGCTTGGCGAAAATTTGGTTGGCATTCCAAGTCGTCGCATTCCGTTCTTTCGCCGCAAGCTCGGTGTGGTTTTTCAAGATTTTAGACTTCTACCAAACAAGACAGTTGCTCAAAATGTTGCCTTCAGTCTTGAAGTGATCGGCAAGTCTCCAGGCTTCGTGCAAGAGGCCGTACCTGATGTGCTTCGCATGGTTGGTTTACATGAGAAGGCAGACCGACTACCTAGCGAACTCTCAGGTGGAGAACAACAGCGTGTAGCTCTTGCGCGAGCAATCGTAAATAAGCCAGCCCTACTTCTCGCGGATGAGCCAACCGGAAATCTCGACCCAGCTACAAGCGAAGAAATTATGGCTTTGATTGATCGCATAAATCAAAGCGGCACCACTGTCGTAATGGCAACCCACGACCAAGGAATCGTAAATAGGTTCCAAAAGCGTGTTGTCGAAATGAGTCAGGGAAAAATTGTTCGTGACCAGCGATCGGCGGGTTACAACTAATGCGCAACATTATGAACGAGGTCCGTCAAGGACTTCGTCGCAACATATCGATGCTGATATCGGTGATTTTGGTGACCTTTATTTCACTAACGTTTGTCGGAACCGCATCATTGCTTCAGATGCAAATCGGCCAGATGAAGACCTATTGGTATGACAAAGCACAGGTCGCAATTTACATGTGTAGCGATGTGTCTCCGTCAGATTCGTGTCCGCAAGGTGAGTCGACAGCTGACCTAAAAGCGGCCGTTGAAGCGCAGCTGAATTCGCCAACGTTATCGCCCTACGTGGCTAAGTTCTATTTTGAAAATCATGATCAGGCTTATGAAAAGTTTCAGCAACAGTTCACGGGCAATGCTGTAGCCAAGTACGTGAAGGCAAGTCAGCTGAACGAAACCTATTGGGTCAAGCTCAAAGACCCTAACCAGAGCGCGATTATCACCGAGAGCTTCACCGGCTTCGCTGGGGTGGAAGAAGTACGAGACCAGCGCACATACCTAGACCAGATCTTCGGAATATTGAACGCCGCCAGCCTCGCGGCAATTGCCATTGCCAGCCTGATGCTGGTCTCCGCAGCGTTGCTTATTTCTACAACCATTCGTCTTTCAGCCTTCGCTCGCCGTCGCGAACTCGGAATCATGAGGCTCGTGGGTGCGAGCAATAGCTACATCCAGACTCCATTCATCCTGGAGGGCGTATTTGCTGCCGTTATTGGGTCGGTACTTGCCAGCGCTGCCGTGATTGGTGTCGTCCAATTCTTTGTGCAGGGTTACCTTGCCAGCAAACTACCTTTCACGAATTTCGTAGGTTTGACCGATGCATTAATCGTCGTGCCCATCCTGATTGGCGTGGGAATCGTGCTCGCGGCGATTGCCAGTGGTTTAGCTATTCGCCGCTATCTGCGAATATAGGTTTCTTATGCCTAGAGAACGTGGACAAAAAGTGGTTGCCAGCAACCGCAAAGCACGGCACGACTACCACATCGAGGATGTCTACGAAGCCGGCTTGGTTTTGACTGGCACTGAAGTGAAGTCGTTGCGTGCCGGTCGCGCATCACTTATCGATGGATTCGCCTCAATCGAACGTGGTGAGATTTGGCTCGAGAATGTCCACATCCCGGAGTACACCCAAGGCACCTGGAACAACGTCGGCACCCGTCGCAAGCGCAAGCTTTTACTTAACCGCATCGAGATAAATAAGCTCGCGGGAAAAATCAAAGAGAGCGGTTACACGCTCGTTCCGCTCAGTCTCTACTTCAAAGATGGATACGCAAAAGTAGAAATCGCACTTGCCCGAGGCAAGAAGGAATATGACAAGCGCCAAACTTTGAAGGAACAGCAAGACAAGCGCGAATCAGATCGCGCGATGTCTACGAAGGGCAAAGATTGGTAGAAATAAAAGCTCTCGAAGCAGACGACCTGCACGAATTCTTAGATTTCTTCGACCACCGTGCTTTTGCAAATGATTCCGACTGGGACGGCTGTTATTGCCAGACATATTTGAATAGCCAGCCGAAGTGGGATGGCGAGTCGGATCCAAAGCCACTCTTGCGTCAGTCATCATGTGACAACATCAGCGAAGGCAAAATGCAGGGCTACCTGGCTTACAAGGGTGACAAAGTTGTCGGTTGGTGTGCCGCTGGAGAGTCAAAACTTTTCAACCTTCCAGACGCGGAGGAAAAACTCGCACGTGTTGTTTGTTTTGTCGTTGATGAGGATTTCCGCGGGCAAGGAGTGGCGAACGAACTACTTACTTTTGCGATGCAAGACCTCACCGCAAAAGGTTTCACCGAAGTCGAAGCCCGGCCAGCATCGCCGGAAGACACCAGTAAGCAGAATTACCGCGGCCCTTGGTCGCTTTACGAAAAGCACGGTTTCACCAAGTACCGTGACATGGGCGAGGAATTGGGCTGGCTAGTCCGCCGCGAACTCTAAACCTTTTCACAGGTCGGGGCTATGGCGAATGTCGCTGGTAAGCCTTATCCTTATTGAGCCTTGAAAGAGGCGTTTG
>JBJTNZ010000053.1:0-5006 GCA_046074345.1 Micrococcales bacterium
GTTTCGTTGATTCCAATTGAAATCGCCGCCGGGTAGCGCTCATCGCCATCTACCAGCCAACCGGCATAAACCCCATCTAGCGGAAGATATCCTTCGGCACTACGTTCCATATTCGCGGTGGGAAAACCGATGGTGCGACCAATCTTGAGCCCGTGCTCGATAACTCCCCTGGTCAGATGCTTTCGTCCGAGCAATTCACTTGCCGCAACTACATCGCCGCGCTCTAATGCCTCGCGAACAGATGTCGTAGAAACAACTTTTCCATTTAGCTTTTTGCAAGGAACTTCAATGACCTCAAAGCCATGCTCTTTAGCTAGTGCGCGCAGTGTTTCGCAGTCACCAGATCCGTGTGCTCCGAATTTGAAGCCTTCGCCAACTATCACGAATTTTGCATTTAGCGCGGCTACTAAATATTTTTCGACAAATTCTTCGGCCGGTAGTTCGGCAAGTGCTTTATCAAAATCAAGCGTGTAGGTCGCATCGATGCCGGTATGCGCAATATATTCGGCACGGAGTTTTGGTCCGAGGATTGGAAGTGGCACACGCATCGGTTCGAGGATTGCGTTTGGATGACCATTAAATGTCAGCACCACTGATGTGAGCGACTTCGCCTTGGCTACCTCGACCAGTTGGTGAAAAATTTCTTGATGCCCGATGTGGATGGCGTCATATTTACCAATCGTGACGGCAGAGCCATTTGGGCTCAGAACCACACTCGACGACGAATTCCACTGCTGCATAATCCGTAATTCTAGGCTTGCTGCTTCTGCTTGCGCAGCCAAATGAGCCCAACAATCGGCATGATCAACGGGAACCAGCCGTAGCTAACGCCATACCAAGACCAAACCGTCGAATGCGGAAAAACCGAGACGTCAAAGATGCTGATTGTGCCGACCACAAGCACGCCAATCAATTCGAATGCGATGGTGATTAGTGCGACTCGCTGGCTGATTCTTGTGTGACGAGCAAGTGCCACTGTGGCAACAATGTAGATCACTGCGCTGAGCGCAGAAAGTGAATATGCCAGCGGTGCTTTGTCGAACTTGGCAATCAATTCGTAACTAGCACGGCCTGTGGCGGCGAACGCCAACACTCCGTAGAGGGCAACAATCAGCGTGCTGATTCCACGTTTGGATTTCGGTTTGCTCACCAAACCAGCCTAAGTTACTGGTTGGGCACTGCTGTGATAACCGGCTCCGGAAGCCCCTTGGAAACTTCGGCGAGAGCAACGATTCGAAGGTTCTCCGGCAAGGCAACAACGGTGGAAAGTCCGAGTGAGCCCTGGCTATCCTGGCGCAATAGGTAGCGCGCCGCGGCTCGAGTCTTCAATGAATCGGTACCGCAGAGGTTCAGGTTGATTACCCAAAGAGCTTGGTACGGAGCCGGGGCGACCGCTACTCCCTCAGGTGCAATTGGCTTAGCCTTTGGGTTGAAAGATAGCGTCACATTCCCGCTGCTTGTTTTTGCTTGGTACATGCTGGCACCAGAGTTGATCGAACCAACCTCAGGAATTACTCCATCAATCCCAACGAGCTGAACTCCAAGGGCCATGGCAGATGAGTACGCGGTGACGACAAGTGAACCCTCGGTAGGAGTCGAAAGTTTCGCATTACCTCCGGTTAGTGCAACTTGGTGACCGGCTAGTCTGGTGAGCCAATCGGTCAGAGGCTTAGCCGCGACAGCATCGAGTTCATTTCCAAAAGTAATTGGAGTTGCCGGAAGTGTGAAACCGGCATTTAGTTTTGCGATTGCAGGATCGTCCCACGCGGAGATTTGTCCAGCCCAGATTTTTTCTAGAACATCTGCCGAGAGACTCACGTTCGTGATATCAGGAAGATTGACTGCGATTACCACCGCGTCAACTGCGAATGGCACGGAGCTATACACGTTCGCTGGCGCTCCACCGATTTGCAATTCGACTTTGTCAGTGAGATCGGCGACCGGAGTAATGGTCATGCCAGCGCAGTTTGACTCGACGGCTGCTTGCCAATCACCGGCGACTGCCGCGATTGATTCGGTGGCAAACAATTGCGTATCACCTGGCTCGCAGGTGTAAGTTTGCTCGGCGAGTGCGGCTTTTACTTCTGGCGGCATTGGCGGATCGCACGCGGTCAATAAGCAACTTGCACCAATCGCAAGTGTGACTACTTTGAGCAATCGAGCCGACATATTTACCGTCCTTATGGAAAGACTCTCTGGGGCACAATCACTTGCACCCCAGAGAGTTTTTGAAACTATTTGTATTACTTAACCTTGGCTACTAGTGCCTTAGCCTTTACTAGCAGCGGACCTGATAGTGGTACGTAGTTCAAGCTGGTCGCCTTTGCAGGACCACACTTGGTGATTACGTAGTTTAGGTAGTTACGGATTGCGGTGCCCTTCGCTGCGTTAGTCGAAGCGGTTGGTGCTAGCGCGTAGCTAACTAGCGACAGGTTGTAGCCACCTGCGACCGAGGCCTTGTAATCAATGTCCAAGATTCCGTTCGCACTCACACGCTGAGTCGCAAGGAACTTCGCTGAGGCAGCAACGGTAGGCTTCACCGGAACGCCAGCCCCATTGCGGATTGCAGCAAAGTTCAAGCCCTTGCCAGCGACGTCTGAGAGGTCGGCGTAACCGATCGAACCAGAGGTGCTTGCCACGGTTGAAACTACAGCTCCAGCGTTAGCTGCAGAGATGCCCACCGGGTTTGACTTCGAAGAAGCAGTAGCCCAGGTGCCGTTGTCCTTCCAGCCGGTGCCACCGTTAGCGGCGAGGAAGCGAGCAAGGTTCTGGGTGGTACCAGATGAACCAGAGCGGTAAACCACTGTGATTGCAGATGAAGGGAGATTGACCTTCGAATTAAGAGCCTTGATGCTTGGGTTATCCCAAGTGGTGTAAGTGCCATTCAGAATCGCTGCAAGAACTTTTGGACTTAGTTCAAGTGACTTCACGCCAGGAATGTTGAAGGCAATTGCTACTGGAACACCGATTACTGGTACGTAGGTGAAGTTTTCTGGGGTCTTGTCAGTCGCTGCGTAAGCGGTGTCTGAACCACCGAAGTCATATGAACCAGCAAGGAAGTTGTTACGGCCGGTACCAGAACCGGTAGACGCGTAAGCAACGCTGTCGGTGCTGTATGAGGCAGCACATGCATCCTGGATGATCTTCTGGGTAGAAGCTCCACCAGCGGTGATGCTCTGACCAGCCTGTGCTGCAGGTGCAGCAAGTGCAACGGTTGCTACTAGAGCAGTAGCTGCCGCGATTGCGTATTTACGCATTTATGTTTCTCCTTGATTTAGGTTTTGTCGTTTGACGTGTTCAGTAAATGACAGGCAGGTTAACGTTTAGATTTCGAATCGTTTCGAGTGAATAAACCAAAAGTGAACATTTGGTTACGGCCTAGCCGAAGTGACCGTTGACGTAGTCGTTGGTGCGCAAGTCAATAGGTTGGTTGAATACCTGCTCGGTCTCACCAAATTCAACTACCTGCCCAGGGTTACCATCTTCGGCAAGGAAGAAAGCTGTGCGAGTTGAAACTCGCTGAGCCTGCTGCATGTTGTGTGTCACGATCACGATAGTCATGTCATCGCTCAACTCAAGAATGGTCTCTTCGATGCGACGAGTAGATCCTGGGTCTAGCGCTGAACACGGCTCGTCCATCAATAGGATTTCAGGGTCCATAGCTAGCGAGCGTGCAATGCAGAGACGCTGCTGCTGTCCTCCGGATAGCGAAAGAGCTGGGTCATTGAGTCGGTCTTTGACTTCGTTCCAGATTGATGCGCGGCGAAGTGAGGTCTCGACCAAACCATTGGCATCCGCAGTCTTGCGGTTGGAAAGCTTTAGCCCAGCAAGTACGTCTTCCTTGATTGACATGGTCGGGAACGGGTTTGGCTTCTGGAAAACCATGCCCACCTTTAGACGAACTGCAACCGGATCAACCCCAGGCTCGTAGATGTCCTGACCATCGAGGATTACCTTGCCGCCAAGTCCGGCTGAAGGAATCAGCTCGTGCATGCGGTTCAAGGTACGAATGAAGGTTGACTTACCGCAACCGGATGGCCCAATCAACGCGGTGACTTCTTTTTCTGGGAAAACTAGGTTGACGTCTTTGAGTACGTGACGCTGACCAAACCAGACGTTTACCTCTTCGGCAATTAGCGATGGCATTTACTTTCCAGCTTTCTTTTTGGCCTTCTTGCTGCGAGTCATTACACGAGCAGCGATAAACAGAATTGCAACCAAGATCAGAATCACGAGCGCTGCACCCCAGGCGCGCTGAACTGCGGTGTCGAAGTTGCTGTTGATGAATCCGTAAAGGTAAGTCGGCAATGTTGCGATTGCACCGTTGAATGGATTGAAGTTCGTGCCGTTGGCAGCGAAGGTAGTGACAATCAACGGAGCGGTTTCACCGATGATGCGAGCGATACCAAGCAGCACCGCAGTGATTAGACCTGACTTTGCTGCCGGCATGGTTACCAACCAGAATGCGCGCCAAGCCGGAGCACCAAGAGCTAGTGCACCGTTGCGCAACTCCTGCGGAACCAAAATCAAACTTTCCTCGGCAACTCGAGCAACTGTAGGAAGCATAAGTGGAATAAGTGCGAGAGATCCAGCCCATCCGACGTACTGAGTGATTCCAGTAGCAATGAACATCGCGTAGATAAACAAACCGGCGACCACAGAAGGCAAACCACTGAGTGCTTGAATCAAAGTGCGCACCAAATTGCGAGTGCGTCCACGAGTCTCGGTGAGGTAAACCGCCGTCGCGATGCCAAGCGGCACAGTAACAACAGTCGAAAGTGAAACGAGTAGAACTGTTCCGATAATTGCGTGACCTACACCGCCGTATTCGAGCGATGTGGTTTGCGAGATGTAGACATTGTTCTGAGTGAAGAACTGCCAACTCAGGGTGTTCAATCCGCTTTGAATTACAGACCAAACCACTGAGATCAGCAGCACGAAGACCGAAGCTGCGAAGAAAATTACAAGGACCTGAAGCACGGCATCAGACATGCCTCGCTTGCCAG
>JBJTNZ010000054.1:0-7433 GCA_046074345.1 Micrococcales bacterium
TAATCATCGGGTTCCGTGAGGGCCTAGAAGCCGCGCTCATCGTTGGAATCCTTGCCGCATATCTGGTCAAGTTGGGCCGTCGAAATGAATTCCCAAAGCTCTGGGTTGGCGTTTCCTCAGCAGTTGCAGTTTCTGTTCTACTGGGAGTAATTCTTGGCGTATTGGTCGAGAACGTGCCAGAGGGCACCAATGAATTAATCGCCGGACTCACCAGCATCATCGCCGTGATTTTTGTGACCTGGATGATTTTCTGGATGGCCAAGCAGTCACGCGCACTATCGAAGGAACTTCGCGATCAAGTCGACCACGCTGAAAAATCTGCCTGGGCCATGGCCGGAATTGCATTCTTGGCCGTCATTCGCGAGGGAATCGAAACATCTGTTTTCCTCTGGAGCTCTTCTCGAGCCGCAGGTGCAGACACTCTCCCACTTGTCGGCGCAGTTATCGGTTTTGCAGCGGCAGCCGTTCTTGGATACGCAATCTACCGAGGTGCAGTGAAACTTAATCTTTCGAAGTTCTTCGGTTACACCGGAGCATTCTTGATTATTGTCGCTGCCGGAATCTTGTCTTACGGCATTCACGAACTCCAGGAAATTGGACTCCTGCCGTTCTTGACCGCGCAGACTTACGACATTTCAGGTGCAATTCCAGAGGGTAGTGTGCTCGACACATTCCTTCGCGGCACAATTAGTTTCCGCTCGGCACCATCGCAACTTGAATCGTTGTTTTGGTTTGCTTACCTGATTCCGACCGCGGTGCTTTTCTACCGCGGCAACAAGGCAAAGTAATTACTCGCCTGCACGCTTTCGCTGCGAAGCTAGTCGTGCTCGTACGTTAGGGTCAAGCTCAACCTTACGAATGCGCGTAGCCTCTGGAGTTACCTCTACACACTCGTCTTCACGAGCAAATTCGAGACACTCTTCGAGTGAAAGCTTCTTCGGTGGAGTCAGTGACTGGAACTCGTCAGAAGAAGCAGCACGCATGTTGGTGAGCTTCTTTTCCTTGGTGATGTTAACTTCCATGTCGTCCGCGCGAGAGTTTTCACCGACAACCATTCCGCCGTATACCTCTTCGGTCGGCTGAACGAAGAATGATCCGCGCTCCTGAAGTGCAATCATCGCGAATGGAGTAGCGACTCCAGCGCGGTCGGCAACCATCGAACCGTTCTGACGGGTAACAATCTCGCCAGCCCATGGCTCGTAACCAGCCGAGATTGCGTTGGCAATACCGGTGCCCTTGGTGGTGGTCAAGAACTCGGTACGGAATCCGATGAGACCACGGCTAGGAACTAGGAACTCCATACGCACCCAACCGGTCGAGTGGTTGATCATGTTCTTCATGCGACCCTTGCGGGCTGCCATTAGCTGAGTGATTGCGCCAAGGAATTCTTCTGGCACATCGATGGTCAAGTCTTCGACTGGCTCGTGCAGCTTGCCGTCAACCTTCTTGGTAACCACCTGTGGTTTACCAACGGTTAGCTCGTAACCCTCGCGACGCATCTGCTCAACCAAGATTGCAAGAGCAAGCTCTCCACGTCCTTGTACTTCCCAAGCATCTGGTCGCTCTGTAGGTAGCACCTTGATTGAGACGTTACCGATAAGTTCTCGGTCTAGACGATCCTTAACCAAACGAGCGGTAACCTTGGCGCCTTTTACGCGGCCAGCCATAGGAGAAGTGTTGATACCGATGGTCATCGAGATGGCCGGGTCGTCAACGTGAATTAGTGGAAGCGCACGAACATCATTTGGGTCGGCAAGGGTTTCTCCAATGGTGATGTCTTCGATTCCAGCCACTGCAACGATGTCACCAGGGCGTGCTTCTTCGGTCGGGAAGCGCTCAAGTGCCTTGGTCTTTAGCAACTCAGTGATCTTTACGTTCTGTGTAGTTCCGTCGTGACGAACCCAAGCAACTTGCTGACCCTTCTTAAGAGTTCCGTTGTAAACACGGAGAAGTGCAAGACGACCAAGGAAAGGTGATGCGTCCAAGTTGGTGACGTGCGCCTGAAGCGGGTGTTCGTCGTCGTACTTTGGCGCAGGGATGTACTTCATGATTGCCTCGAACAATGGCTCAAGGTCATCGTTGTCAGGCAAAGTGCCATCGGCAGGCTTAGTCAGCGAAGCAGCACCGGCACGACCTGATGCGTAGATCACCGGAAGGTCGAGAATCGAGTCAACATCCAAGTCAGGAACGTCTTCGTGAATATCTGAAGCTAGGCCGAGAAGTAGGTCGTGAGTTTCTTCAACAACTTCATCGATTCGAGCGTCAGGTCGGTCAGTCTTGTTGACCAAAAGTACAACCGGAAGTTTCGCCTCAAGCGCCTTACGCAATACGAAGCGAGTCTGAGGCAAAGGACCTTCAGATGCGTCGACCAAGAGACAAACGCCGTCAACCATGGATAGACCACGTTCAACCTCGCCACCGAAGTCGGCGTGACCAGGGGTGTCGATCACGTTGATGGTGATTTCCTTGCCACCCGAGTGCTTGCCCTTATAGGCAATCGCAGTGTTCTTGGCCAGGATGGTGATTCCCTTTTCGCGCTCTAGGTCACCAGAGTCCATAACGCGCTCGCCCACGCTACCGTGGTCGCTAAACGAGCCAGTCTGGCGAAGCATTGCATCGACCAGGGTGGTCTTTCCGTGGTCTACGTGGGCAACAATTGCTACGTTGCGCAGGTCATCTCTAGTGGCCAGAGCCATAATTTGGTCCTTTGGTTTGAATCATTCAAGGGCACAACAATAAAGGTGCCTAAAGAAAGAAGGTTTGGGCGTATCGCCCTCGATTTCTCAAGTCTACCTAGAAATAGACCAATTCCAGTAGCCATAGGTCGCCGCAGAACCGAGTGGCGAGGCAATAATTTTCTTCACATGCTTGCCGTAAGCCAACATTGATGGCACTTGGTATAGCGGCAGGCCAAATTGCGCCTTGTAGAGCTCGGCGTCGATCTTCTTGAGAGTCGCCACCTGGTCTAAAGTCTCTGCCTTGCCCGAGAGGTCGGCTAGTAGCGAGTCGAGATTCGGGTCTGTGAACTTCGTCACAGAACTTCCAGTAAACCAATAAGGGTCGCCACCTACTTCACCCGCTAATGCCTCTGTGGTGATAAACACGTCAAATTCTCCGGTGGTGTAAACCTCGCGTGGAGTTCTTGAAGAGACATCAATCAGGTTGAATCCGACCGTGCCCGCATATTGAGTCAGCAGACTGAATTCGGTCTTTGAGCGAGGGTTATTTGAGTCATAGAGCACGCGAACATCTATCGGCTTACTCACGTTGCTTCTAGACAAGAGTTCTTGAGCTAACTCGGCATTTTGCAACTCGTAGTCGGCTGAACCATTGGACTCAACAAATGGAGCGTAGTAACTCGAAGTACTCGAGTAAATCCAAGATTTAGCTCCAATAACCGGACTATCCGTCGATAATGCTTTCAAGATTTTGCCCAACGGTACCATTTTCAAAAATGCGGTCCGTAGTGCAATAGCTTTCGCGGAGTCTGAGGTCGAAGTAGCAAAAACGCTCCCTTCTCCGTAGTTGAGGAGAATGGCCTCAATGTCGTGACTCCCGCCAACCTCGAGAGTAGCTCCAGTCGATTTGGCAAGCCCCAGCAAATCTGCAACAGTAGCGATGCCCGACTCCTGAGGCGCCGCGACATCGACTAAATCGGCTTGCATAGCAGCCATCATCGCTGTGGCATCACTAAGGAATTTGATTTCCACGGTTTCAATCTTTGGTAACGGACCCCAAGTGAATTCCGGGTTAGCCTTCAACGTCAAGCTCTGCCCCAAATTAAAAGCGGTGAGCAGGTATGGGCCTGCTCCGACCTTTGGCGCTAAAGTTTCTAAATTTCTCGCGAGATAAATCTGGGCGTATTGCTCGGCAAGTAGTTTCTGATCGTCCAAATTCGCAGTGGAAACCGATGCTGAAAATCTAGTTAGCGCAGCCGCGTTGTCACTCAGATTAAAGGCCCGCCCAGCCACCAGATGGGCTGCAGCATTGACTGTTAGCGCGGTTCGGTAGTCGGCTACTGGGTGATCAAAGGTAACGGTTAATGACTTCAAATCACTGGAAACTTGGGGAACAGAATTCGCCCACTTCAATCCAGACCCAGTGCGACTCGAGTTGAATCCGGAGTCAAGAGGGTTACGAGCCGCGAGCCAGGAAAGCAGCAGGTCGTTCGCGGTCACTGCCTGACCGTCTGACCACTTTGCCTTTCCGGTTAGTTCGTAACGCACCTGATAGGGCTGCTTGCTAATCACGGTGACAGTACCGAAAGACTCATTTGGCACAAGCGTTTCGTCACTATCCACGTAGTAAAAAGCTGGATCGAGCAGTGCAGCAACTTGCTGATTTGTAGCCAAGGAACCATCGGCAGTCACATTATCTGCGTTGATTGAGTTGAAGTCATTCAATAGAGCTATGCGAATAATCGACCCGCCCTGAATTCCATTTGATGTGCAGGCAGTGAGGCCAGTCACGGCCAGTAAAGCAAGAACTAGTGCAGCAAGGAATTTCTTCACAAAGTGAAGTTTACTTGCCGGCTAGTCGAGCCTCACGTCGTTGCTTCTGCAATGCAGGATCAGGAATCGGCACAGCCGAAATCAAACGCTGCGTGTAGGCATCCTGAGGGTTCTTCAAAATCTGATCGCGTGCACCCTGTTCAACCAAACGCCCGTTCTGCATTACCGCGATGCGGTGCGAGAGGATGTCGACCACAGCTAGATCGTGAGTGATGAATAGACACGCAAACTTCAGCTCCTCCTGCAAGCCCTGGAGCAGATCCAAGAATCGTGCCTGCACAGATACGTCTAGAGCAGAAGTAGGCTCATCCGCAATCAAGAGATCAGGAGTAAGCGCCAACGCCCGAGCGATACCAACACGTTGGCGTTGTCCACCAGAAAGCTCGTGAGGATAACGGTTGCGATAGCCGCGAGTTAGCTCAACAGAATCGAGTAAGTCTTCGACCTTTCGATTCAATTCATCACCCTTCGCAAGCCCGGCCAAATAAATTGGCTCGCCAATGGATTCGCCAATTGGTAGTCGAGGATTTAGCGAAGAAGCTGGGTCTTGGAAAACAATTCCAGTCTTCTGTCTAATCTGTGAAAGCGCCTTGTTGTTACCGTGCAAAATTTCGTGACCCGAAACTGTAATCGATCCCGATTTGATTGGAATCAATCCAATTGATGCTCGACCAATGGTGGTCTTTCCAGAACCTGACTCTCCTACTAGCCCAACGATTTCACCAGGATAAATATCCAGACTAAAATCCTGCACAGCCTTGAATGCTGGGATTCGTCCGCGCTTCGGGTATTCAATTGTGACGTCTTTAATTCTCAGTACTGGCTCAGGATTTGCCCCGCCCTCACGCTTAAGCTCACGAACTGCCACTGAGCCAAGTTTTGGCACAGCCGCTAGAAGCTGCTGAGTGTAAGGATGCTTTGGGCGATTGAAAATGTTGTCTGCGGTGTCGTATTCGACAGTCAGGCCGTCTTTCATTACCAAGATGTCATCGGCCATATCTGCAACCACACCCATGTCGTGTGTGATCAAGAGAATTCCCGAGTTCAGTTTGTGGCGAAGATCACGCATCAAATCCAGAATTTCAGCCTGCACTGTTACGTCAAGTGCAGTGGTTGGTTCATCCGCAATCAATAGAGCTGGATCGCAAGCAAGGGCCTGGGCAATCATGGCGCGCTGACGTTGACCGCCAGAAAGCTGATGCGGGTACTTGTCCACTGATTTCTCTGGGTCCGGAATCTCAACCAGGGTAAGCAACTCAACAGCGCGAGCCTTTGCGGCTTCAGATGACATGTCAAAGTGAGTTCGAAGAGTCTCAATGATCTGGAAGCCAATTGTGTAAACCGGATTAAGAGCGGTCATTGGTTCCTGGAAAATATAGGAGACTTCCTTGCCCCTAAATTTGCGTACCTGAGCCGCAGGTGCCGATAGCATGTCAACGCCCTTAACCAGAACTTCTCCACTTGTACGAGCGTTGCTAGCAAGAAGTCCCATAAGACCCATCGAGCTGGAACTCTTTCCTGAGCCGGACTCTCCCACGATTGCTAGCGTCTTGCCTGGCATGACTTCATAGTTCATGTCGACAGCTGCTGGGTACCAAACACCATCGACCCAAAAATCGACGTTGTAGTTTGAAACTTTCAATACTGGATCAGTCATTTGATGCTTCCCTCTGTGAATCAAAATCACCTGTGATAATTGGTGAATGCATGAGACTTTTCGCCCTAAAGCCAATATCGCTTGGGCTTGTCTGGCTTATTTTCTTTTGGCCATCTATTTGGTGCAAAGCGTTTTCTACCCAGCCAGTATTGACAACCTTTTTCTGAACCTTGCTCTGATTGTCATTCTGAGCAGCTTGGTTTACCTGGTTTGGGTAAGACCCAAAATCGTTTTGGGTGATTCCGAATTGGTTGTCTACAATCCGTTCAGGAAAATTTCCATCAACTACCAAGACATCATCAGCATGAATATTCACTGGGTCTTGACCATTGAAACTGAAACCAGCCAAGTAAAAGTCTGGGTTGCCCCTACCAATACTCGCAGGCAAGGTTTGTCCAAGTCGGCCATCAAGCTCAAGGGAGTGAATGCCGGTATTGAACGTCAAAGCCTCAGCGACGGTGAGGTCGCCGCACGACTCATCCAAACGCGAATTGATAATTTGCATTAGTTCGCGACCTTAGTCTCGCGAGCCTTCATACGATCCTTCAAGGTGATTCGACGCTTCTGTCGAGGGTCGAAAGCATCGCGCAATCCGTCACCAATGAAATTAACACTCAGTGCGATGGAAATAATGAAGAACCCAGGCCACCAGAACAGCCAAGGACTTGCTTGGAACGAGTCCTGATATTGGCTAATTAGTGTTCCAAGCGAAACGTCAGGCGCTTGCACTCCAAAGCCCACATAACTCAATGCTGTCTCAAGCAGAATGGCTCCCGATAACAACAGCGTCACAGCCACGATGATCACACCCATGGCATTTGGCAGGATGTGCTTAAAAATAATTCGGCTTTGAGATGCGCCAGCTACTCGGGCTGCATCGACAAACTCTCGTTCACGCAGAGTTAGGAACTCGCCTCGAACCAGACGAGATAGACCTGTCCAGGCAAAGAAACCCAAGAAAATCGCCAATGGGACAACCCCTAGATTGCCTAGACGGGCACCAATCACCGCACCAATAATCACGGTCGGGATGGTGATGATTAGGTCTGTGAAGCGCATTAGGACAGCGTCTGTGAAACCTCGGAAATACCCTGAGATTGCGCCAATTACGGTACCGATCAATCCTCCGATGAAGCCAACGATGAGCATCACCATGATCGACTGTTGAGCACCTCGCACAACCAGTGCGAAGTAATCATGACCGATGGTGTCTTGGCCAAATGGGTGCTCACCGACAGCCACACCGTTTCCATCAAATGGGTTTA
>JBJTNZ010000055.1:0-3068 GCA_046074345.1 Micrococcales bacterium
CACCGATGCGCAGTGGGCTCGCTCGAAAGCTTTCGACACCTTCTGCCCGCTTGGTCCTTGGATCGAAACCGAATTCGAGCAAGACGGTCAGCTAATTGAGTCGCGCATAAACGGCGAGAATGTGCAGTCTTCGTCTTTGAATGCCATGATTTTCGGGGTTGCCGAAATCATCTCGCATGTATCGAAAAACATGACCCTACTGCCAGGCGACATCGTACTTACTGGCACTCCGGCCGGGGTCGCTCAGATACGTCATGGCGACATCGTGGAGTGTGAGGTCGAGGGAATCGGCACTCTCATTTCGCACGTGCTCTAAGTAAACTGGTCTCAATGTCACAGATAACTGCCCCTTTTACGACCGCGTCTGGCGCGGATGTCGTTGTTCGTTTTTGTCCTTCGCCGACCGGTACTCCGCACGTTGGGTTGATTCGTACAGCGCTGTTCAACTGGGCATACGCTCGTCATACCGGCGGCAAGTTCGTCTTCCGAATTGAAGACACCGATGCCGAGCGCGACAGCGAAGAGTCTTTCGAGATGATCCTCGATGGCTTGCGTTGGTTGGGCCTGAACTGGGACGAAGGCGTTGGTGTGGGTGGCCCGAACGAGCCATACCGCCAGAGTGAGCGCAAGCACATCTACCTGGATGTAATCGAGAAGCTCAAGGCATCTGGCCACATCTATGAGAGCTTTCTAAACGCCGAGGAAATCGACGCCCGCAACAAGGCCGCTGGCCGTGCCGTGCAGCTTGGGTACGACAACTCGGAGCGTGACTTGTCTGCTGAGGACCGAGCTAAGTATTTGGCAGAGGGTCGTTCGCCGGCACTGCGTTTGCGGGTGCCAGACCAGGACATCACTTTTACCGACTTGGTTCGCGGCGAGATTACTTTTCCGGCCGGATCATTCCCTGACTTTGTAGTGGTTCGTCCGAACGGTCAGCCGCTTTACACATTGGTGAACCCGGTTGACGATGCATTGATGGGCATCACTCACGTGCTTCGTGGTGAAGACCTGTTGTCTTCGACTCCGCGACAGATTGCTTTGTACAACGCGATGTTTGAAGCTGGAATTACCAAGTTCATTCCGCAGTTTGGTCACCTGCCGTTCGTAATGGGTGATGGTAACAAGAAACTTTCTAAGCGCGACCCGGAGAGTAACCTCTTCCACCACCGCGACCGTGGTTTCATCCCGGAAGGTTTGCTCAACTACCTTGCACTTTTGGGTTGGGGTCTTTCAGCTGACCGCGATGTTTTCTCACTAGATGAATTCGTGGCAGCGTTTGATGTCGCCAACGTAAATCCAAACCCTGCGCGTTTCGATCAGAAGAAGGCCGATGCGATTAACGCATCGCAGATTCGTTTGCTTGCTGCCGATGACTTCAAAGCACGCATCGTCCCTTACCTTCAGAGTGCTGGTGTTTTGGGTGCAGAGGTGACTTCGGCAGAAGATGCAATCTTGACCGCTGCTGCTCCACTGATTCAAGAGCGCATCACAGTTTTGGGTGAGGCACCGGAGTTGCTTTCATTCTTGTTTGTGCCGGCTTCGGCGATCGCGATTCAGGATGACGCTCGCAATGGTCTGCCGGACAACGCTGCTGAGATCTGCAAAGTCTCTGCTGATGCACTCGAGGGCCTAGATGACTTCACGACCGAAAAGATTCAGGGTGTGCTGAATGCTCTGCTGATTGAGCAGATGGAGCTAAAGCCGCGCTTGGCTTTTGGTCCGCTGCGCACTGCAATCTCTGGTCGTCGTATTTCGCCACCGCTGTTTGAGTCAATGGAGATCCTCGGCAAAGCTGAGACTGTGGCTCGCTTGAGGGCTTTTGCCTAGGGCATTTCGGCTAGTAAGATAGTGAAGTTGCCCTCCTAGGGGCACAACCATTGGGATATGGTGTAATTGGCAACACGAAGGTTTCTGGTTCCTTTGTTCTAGGTTCGAGTCCTGGTATCCCAGCAAATAGCTGCTATTTACCCCCGATTATTCGGGGGTTTTTGCATTCTGGCTATATTTAGCCCAATACCTCAAGGATGAGGTTTGGCGAGGATGGTCCTGATGGCAGCAACCAACTTGGGTAGCACTACGACTACCAAGATCACAAATTTCCCACTCAACGCTTGGTACGTGGCGGCTTGGGATTACGAGGTAACTCGCACTCCTCTGGCTCGTCGTGTGTGTGATCGACCAATAGTTCTGTACCGCACCGAAGATGGCAATCCGGTAGCCCTTGCTGATGCCTGTTGGCACCGTCTGGCTCCACTGTCACTTGGCAAGGTAGTGGGCAAAGATGGAATTCAGTGTCCGTATCACGGAATTGTTTACAACTCGGCCGGGCGTTGTGTTTCGATGCCGGCTCAAGAAACCATCAATCCATCGGCCACTGTGCCTTCATTTCCTGCTGTGTCTCGTTACCGATTTATTTGGGTTTGGTTGGGAGATCCAGCTTTAGCAAACCCTGACACAATTCCGGACATGCATCAGATGGATCATCCAGATTGGGCTGGAGATGGCAAGACCATCCACGCTGATTGCAACTACCAGCTAATCGTCGACAACCTCATGGACCTGACTCACGAAGAATTTGTGCACGGATCTAGCATCGGTCAGGCCGAGTTGAGCGAAGCGGACTTCATTACTACTCACGACGACAAAGGCGTGACTGTGACGAGGTGGATGCGAAACATCGATCCACCACCATTTTGGAAAAAGAACTTGGCAGATCGATTCCCTGACTATGTGGGCAAGGTTGATCGCTGGCAAATCATTCACTTCGAGGCACCTTCGACTATCTGCATTGATGTTGGTGTTGCCAAGGCAGGTACAGGAGCACCAGAGGGAGATCGCAGTCAAGGTGTAAACGGTTACGTGATGAACACGATGACTCCCGAGACAGAACGCACCACGCATTATTTTTGGTCGTTCCAACGCAACTATCGTTTGGAGAGTCAGCTGATCACCACGCAGTTGCGTGAGGGAGTGACTCGAGTCTTCGGAGAAGACGAAGTGATGCTTCGCGCACAGCAGCAGGCGATTGATGCCAACCCAGATTACGAGTTCTACAACCTCAACATCGA
>JBJTNZ010000056.1:0-3635 GCA_046074345.1 Micrococcales bacterium
GGGGGGGGGGAGAAGGAGATTGGGAGATTCATTGCGAACCTTCAGCTCCTCCGAGGAGTGACCGTCTTCCTTTAGGGATCCGGCCATTGGAATTACGTTTAGCGCAATTGGAACTGGCCATAGTGAATCGGAAATCGGTGCACCGTGAGCGTTGACGGTTGCGGTCACGTTGTCAGAAACCAAACCAGCATCCTGGTTGTTGGCAACTGCCTGAGTCTCAAGCTGCAAGCGCTCGATTCCCGGTGCTCCAGCACCTGATACGGCCTGGTAGGAAGAAACAACCAACTCAGTCAGCTGCCACTTGCGGTGCAGAGCACCAAGGGCAGCCATCATGGTCAAGGTGGTGCAGTTTGGGTTTGCAATGATTCCGAGCGGACGGTTCTTCGCCTGCTCAGGGTTAACCTCAGGGACTACTAGCGGCACCTGGTCATTCATACGGAACGCTGCAGAGTTGTCTACGGCAACCGCACCCTTCTCAGCCGCGATTGGAGCCCAAACTTCTGAGACCTCATCTGGTACATCGAACATTGCGATGTCGATACCCTCGAACGCCTCAGCAGAAAGTGCAACTACGGTGAGGTCTTCACCGTGAACCTTGATCTTCTTGCCAGCTGAACGAGGTGAAGCAATCAGACGAATCTCGCCCCAAATGTTCTCGCGGTTGTTAATGATGTCAATCATTACTGTGCCAACGGCACCGGTTGCACCGACTAACGCGAGGTTTGGTTTGCGAGACATTATCTACTTCCTTCTTTTTTCTAAAACTTACTTTTATTCTTAGCGACCAGTACCGGCGTAAACGGTGGCTTCGGTGTCTGAATCCAAGCCGAATTCCGAGTGCACCGCACGGGCTGCGTCATCCAACTGCTTTGAACTGGTAACCACCGAGATACGGATTTCTGATGTCGAAATCATTTCGATGTTGATACCGGCGTCAGCTAACGCTGAGAACAGGGTCGCTGAAACACCTGAGTGGGTGCGCATTCCAGCGCCAACCACTGAGAGCTTGCCGATGTCTGCGTCTTGTTCGAGCTCACGGAAACCGAGCGAAGCCTTTGCACCTTCTAGTGCACCGGCCACGCGTCCTAGGTCACCTAGCGGAAGCGTAAATGAGATGTCGGCAATGCGGTCGGTCACGTCTGAACCGGTCGGATTGTTCTGCACGATCATGTCGATGTTTGAGTCAGCCTGAGCCACTACCTTGAACACCTCGGCAGCCTTACCCGGCTCGTCTGGCAATCCGATGACGGTGATCTTTGCCTGACCCTTGTCGGTGGCGACACCTGAAACGATTGGCTCTTCCATGTTGCTTCCCTCTGGTTTCGATGAGTAAACGATGGTTCCTGGATCGGTGCTGAAAGTTGAACGCACTCGAAGGTCTACGTTGTGGCGGCGAGCGTACTCAACCGCACGAATGTGCAAAATCTTTGCGCCAGCAGCTGCAAGCTCGAGCATCGACTCAATGTCGATTGCGTCCAACTTGTGCGCAGCAGGAATGATGCGTGGGTCGGCGGTGTAAACACCATCGACGTCTGAGTAAATTTCACAAACATCTGCATTCAAAGCCGCAGCTAATGCAACTGCAGTGGTGTCTGAACCACCGCGACCGAGTGTGGTGATGTCCTTCGAGTCGCGGTTAAATCCCTGGAAACCAGCAACAATTGCGATATCGCCGGCATCGATTGCTTCCTGAATTCGATCAGGGTGCACATTGCTAATGCGAGCATCTCCGTGCTTTGCCGAAGTTTCAATTCCCGCCTGTGAACCGGTGAATGAACGAGACTTTGCGCCTTGCGCGTTAATCGCGATTGCCAGTAGAGCCATCGAAATGCGCTCACCAGAGGTGAGTAGCATGTCCATCTCGCGAGGGGCGCCGTATGGATCTGGCGAGACCGACTGGGCTAGGTCGATAAGTTCGTCGGTGGTGTCACCCATCGCAGAAACGACCACTACGACCTGATTGCCGGCTCGCTGGGTTTCAATCACACGCTTGGCTACGTGCTTAATCTTGCTAGCGTCGCCTACAGACGAGCCACCAAACTTTTGCACGATAAGAGCCAAGGGAACTCCAATTACTAGAGAGAAACGGGGATTTTGACGACGACGTCGAACCTTTAGTTTACCGCTCTGCGACCCGCGAAGGCACGCCCCAATGTGACCTCATCGGCATACTCAAGGTCGCCACCGACAGGGAGCCCAGAGGCTAGACGGGTCACCGAGATTTCGAGCGAGGAAAGCATGCGAGAGAGGTAAGTCGCCGTGGCCTCCCCCTCCATATTTGGGTCGGTTGCGATGATGACCTCTTTGATGTTTGGGTCTGACAAGCGCCCAAGCAATTCCTTGATTCGAAGCTGGTCGGGACCGATGCCCTCGATCGGCGAGATTGCTCCACCAAGCACGTGGTACAGGCCGCGGAATTCTCGAGTGCGCTCAATTGCCTGCACGTCTTTGCTTTCCTCGACAACGCAAATCAGAGTCTGGTTGCGTCTGGCATCGCGACAAATATTGCACTTGTCTTCTTCCGAGACATTTCCGCAAACTTCACAGAAACGCACGCGCTCCTTTACCTCTAACAACACCTCAGCAAGTTTCTTTGCTTGGTCGTCGTCGGTCTGTAATAAGAAGAAAGCAATACGCTGTGCCGATTTTGGTCCAACACCAGGCAAGCGACCCAACTCATCAATGAGCTCTTGAACTACACCTTCATACATCAGCGGTTCTTCTTTTCATCGACTGGTTCGGCGCCCAACATTTCGCGCAGGAGTGAATCTCCGTAGCGTTCTTGTTCGTTGACCATCTTCGAATTGCGTGACTTCGCTGCTGGCTTTTTTTCCACCGGCTTCTCTGTGACAACTTCTTCTTCGGCAAACTCTTCTACTTCATCTGCCTCAACAGCGACCGGTGCCACAACTACTGGCAACGCTTCCGTTTTTGTATCAGCAGACTCTGCAATTAGCGGTTTGAACTTAACTGTGACACCAAGCACCTGATCGATTGACTTGCGCAAAATATCTGGTGCATTCGAAGAAGTTTTGAAAGAATCCAAATCGCGCGCAGAAGTGAACTGCAAAGTCAAAACTGAATCATTCGACTCAAAATCGACGACCTTCAAACCGTAGGCAAGCATCCAAGCCGCCTTATTGGTTTTGTTCACTACGTCGAGAATTTCAGGCCAGGCATCCTTGAACTGCGCTGAACTAATAGCAGCAACCGGAGCTGCAGCCGCAGGAGTCGGGGCAGAGGCAACCGGGGGTGCCACCTGAGTTGCCTGAGCTGCAGACGCTGTGACCGGAGCCTCGGCACTAGCCGAACCCATGCCAATACGGCGTTCCAGCCGCTCAATACGGGCCAGTGAGCCCACCTCGGACTGGTCTGCGGCTGGCACCAGCACCTTGGCGCACATCAACTCGAGCTGAAGTTTCGGTGAAGTGGCACCTGACATGCCATTTAGAGTCTCTGAAACCACCTCGGCGGCGTGAGTCAAATCGGCCATGCCAAACTGCATCGCTTGAGTGGTCAGCTTCTCTATCTGATCTTGCGGCACACCGCGCATCACTGCAGGCGCATCGGAACCGACCGAGTAAACCACAATCAAATCGCGCAAACGCTCGAGCAGGTCTTCCACGAAACGACGC
>JBJTNZ010000057.1:0-6410 GCA_046074345.1 Micrococcales bacterium
CAGAGCAAAGAGGATAAGCGCATCATCCTGGTGACTCTGACTGCAAAGGGCCAGAAACTTATCGAAAAGGTAATGCCAGCGGTGGCGCAGTCTGCCAAAGAAGCTACTAATCAGGTGGGTAAAGAAAACCTTCGCGACCTAACTAACTTCTTGGCCGCACTTAGCAACTAAGCGATTGCGGCGCGAATAGTGTCGAGAATTTCCATCGTCTCTATTGCAGCGCTATTCGGGTGCTGATCAGTTTCCAGCTTGCCCTCCAAGATAGCGGTGCTAACGGCACCAAGCATGTGAGCATAGCCAGCGCCCTTAGTCTCGTAAGACCTGTGCTCACGAAGTGGGTCTCCCTCTCGTTGGAATGTAACAATTTCTAATTCAGTCGCGCTCCAAAATGACCCAAGTACTGTCACAGATTTCTCCGAACCGATTACTCGAGCTGTACCACCATAGGTAGAAATAAGCGAAGAAATTCCATGACCAATGATGCCGTTTTCAAAAACAAAAGTAGTGTCGGCATGAGAATCGGCACCATTTGAAAAACGCTTTCCGACCACGCTCATGCTCTTGATTTTTGAGTTTGCCATCCAAGTAACAAAAGTCGTTGTATAAACACCTTGGTCAAGCGTGGTACCGCCGCCGAGTTCAAAGTTGAACAACCTGTGGTTGTTGTCGAAAGGCGCATTAAAACCGAAGTCTGCTTCAATGCCGACAACATTTCCAAGTTCACCCGAGGCAATGATCTCTTTGAGGGCGATCATGGCCGGTAAGAATTTAGTCCACATTGCTTCCATCAGGAATCGTTGCTTTTCTTTGGCCAAAGCTGCCAGTTCACGGGCTTCATCCGCGTTTAACGTAAAAGCCTTCTCGACTAATACATGCTTGCCGGCATTAAGCGCGGCCTTTGCCATCGGGAAATGCTCCGAATGCGGAGTCGCCACGTAGATGACATCAATCTGATCATCCGCTAGGGCTTCTTCAAAAGTCATAGCCTTGGCCGAGACTCCAAGCTCGTCAAGACGAGCCTTCCCGCGCTCTGGGTCTCGTGAGACCAGCGCGTATAGCTCGGTGTTATCTGCCAGCGCGAAGTCTTTGAGGATTAGTTGCGCCATGAATCCGCTGCCAACCATTGCCCATTTCAAATTAGTCATGCGGTAAGGCTAATTCAAAAATTGTGCTGCCAAGCAGGAAAATGGCCAACCCGGTAATCAGGATCCCCCCGATACCGACAATCATCGCCAGCCTGCCGGTGCGCGCAAAAATCCAGTTTCGAGCTACAGACGCACTGAGGCTGTAAGCGGCATCGCCGAGGTTTCCCATGATTTCGAAAATGATTCCCAGCACTAAGAACTGAAGCGTGAAGTTCGCACCGGGTTCGACGAATTGAGGAAGTACCGCAAAAAAGAACACCGCCACCTTTGGGTTGCTAAAACCGATCAGGTAGGCGTCTCGGGCAATCTTCCAAGTTGAACTCTTGCTGACAATTCCTTTGTCTGCCTCTGCGTTCTTCTCCGCGAGTTTTAGTTCGTCGCCTTTGCGGTGGCGAATCGATTGGATACCCAGATAACCCAAGTAGCTAGCTCCAACAATTTGAATAATGTGCAACGCAGCTGGAATCGACGCCAGGAATGAACCCAGACCAAAGGCAACGGCTAGCATCCAGGTGCTGTGCCCGAGACTGTTGAATAGCACGGTAATCAATCCGGCCTTGCGCCCATGAGAGAGTGTGCGACCGATGATGAACATGACCGATGGGCCTGGAATCGCAACCAGGGTAAATGAGGTAGCCAGGAAGGCTAACAGCAAGGGAGTACTTGGAAACATTAAGTCCATCCTAGAAAGTGTCTGAGCAATGCTGCTACAAGTGCAGCTACGGCAACGGCAACGATGAACGGAGCTTTTCGCCAGTAAAGCACTGCAGCAACAGCAACGGCTGCCAATCTCGAATCAAGAGCCAAAGTCTGCCCGCTGGCAAAAGTCTGCACTGCGGTTAGCGCGGCAAGCAGAGCAACCGTGAGCTTGCCTGCAAAAACGACAACTCCTTTATTTTCAGCAATCCTCTTTGGCAGTGCAAAGCCGAGAAGCTTTCACGAGTAGACAGCAAGCGAGCCGACGATGACCGCAATCCAAAAACTATCCATGCTGACCACCGTGCAGATGTTTTTCTAAAGGAGTGCGACGCAATAGATAAATCAAACCCACAGCAACAGGCGCACCAACAATTACGGGAATGCCGCTCGGCAATATCGGCACCAGGGCGAGCGTCAATATAATGGCTAATCCGGCGGTTAGATTCGCCTGCAAATGTTTCAGTCGAGGCCAGACCAAACCTAAAAATGCCGCTGCCGCTGCCGCATCAAGTCCCCACAATGACGGGTCGGACATTGCCGAACCCAAGAGTGCACCGACGAGAGTGAATAAATTCCAAAACACAAATACACTCGCGCCAGTCAACCAAAAGCCAAGTTTCGAGGTCTTGGGATTGTCTTGACTTGCTGAAACGGCATTGGACTCATCGATGGTCAACTGAGCAGCCAGCAACTTAATCAGTCCACTGACGTGCAGCACGCTGTTGAGTCGAAGTGCGTAGAACCCATTTCGAATACCAAGCAACCATGCCGAAACTATTGCCGGCACCACACCAATCGGGCCACTTGCCGCTAATACCCCGATGACCGCAAATTGAGATCCGCCACTAAACATCAGCAGCGAAAGTACCTGAGCCTGCCAGACTGTTAGCCCCGCCGCAGTGGCTAGCGCGCCGAAGGAAATGCCGTAGAGCCCAGTAGCCAAGCCGACTCCGACTGACATCGAGACAACCGTTGATCGTCCTGGCAACTTTGACATTGTTCCAGCCTAGGCGGTCTTGACCGTCCGATAGCGCTTAGCCAGTAGCACCAGGACGGTCGCCGTTGCCAATAGACACAAGACCCCGGCAGTCATCCAGGCGATGAAATATGAACCATCCACCACTCGAATCCAGCCGGCAAACGAGGCTGCAATCGCAGCACCAACCATATGTGAAGTGAACACCCAACCGTAAATTACAGCAGAAACTTCAAGGCCAAAATATCGACGACAGAGTTCAACCGTAGGTGGTACTGTCGCAATCCAATCGAGGCCGTAGAACACCACAAAGAACAACAGCGGAGGATGCACCTCTGGCGCCAAAACAAATGGCACTGTAAACAACGAAAGCCCACGCACTCCGTAATAAATAGCCAAGAGAATTACCGGGTTGTAGCGATCGGTTAACCAACCGGAAGCGATGGTGCCGATGATGTCAAAAATGCCAACCACCGCAAGCAAAGTTGATGCTGTGGTCAAGCCCATTCCGTGATCGTGAGCTGCCGGAATAAAGTGCGCGCCAATCAATCCGTTAGTCGTCCAACCACACACAAAAAATGTGCTTGCTAGCGCCCAAAACGGAAATCCCTTGGAATATTTCGCTAATACCTGAAAATTTCCCCGCATTGAAATCGGAGCTTGATCAGCGATTGGAATTGCCTCAGTCGCACCAAAAGGAAATTGACCCACGGCTTCTGGTCGCTCGCGAAATAACAAACCAAAAATCAATGTGACAAGAAGTGCGAACCCAGTAATAACAAAAACTGAAACGCGCCAACCCGCGCTGTTTACCAAATTAGAAATTAGAGGCAAAAAAACCAGCGAACCGGTTGCATACGCTGCAGAGAAAATCCCGGTGAGCAGACTCCTGCCCTTTACAAACCATCGGGTTGCCACCATTGCGCCGCCGACCAGAGCCATGGCTCCGGTCGCTACACCCACGACCACACCCCAGAGCACTACCAGCTGCCAGACTTCTGTCATAAATACGGTGAGACCGCTCCCCAGCGCCACCAAGGCAAGAGCAATAGTGCCGACCTTACGCACCGAATATTTGGCCATGAAAGTAGCCGCAAACGGAGCGGTTAGTCCGTAAAACAAGAGGTTTACCGACATAGCCAGCGAAGTGTCGGCGCGATTCCAACCGAACTCATGCTCAAACGGTTGGAACAGAACCGATGTAGTCGATCTGAATGCCGCTGCTCCGAGCAGGGCGAGGAACGTGGCTACCGCCACCGGAATAGCCCAGCTGAACTTAGATTGCTTCACTATCGAATTTCGCAGAACTCGTCTACCGCACCCTTAGGTCCGGCGACAATCATCCAGTCACCCGCTTCAATAACTGTGTCTGGGTTAGCAGCCGAATACGTCGCGTCGCCATGGCTGGTTGCAACGACCACGATTCCGTGCTTTGCACGAAGTCCTAACTGTGTAAGGGACTTGCCTACGAAACTCTTTGCCGCTGCAGTTTTTGCCATCACAAAGTTTTGATCGATCTCTACGTAGTCGAGCTGGTCTCCACCAACCTGGTGCGCAATTCGACGACCCATGTCGCTTTCCGGGAAGACTACGTGGTGCACACCGAGTTGCTTCAGGATTCGACCGTGGGCATCGGTATCGGCCTTTGCCCAGATTTCCTTAATGCCGATCTCGAGTAGAAGTGAAACCGTAAGAATACTTGCCTCGATGTTGGTACCAATAGCAACTACGACTCGATCAAAATTCTTGATATCAATTTCTGCAAGTGCTTCAGGCGATGTGCTGTCGGCCTGCACGGTCTGAGTGATTTGAGTGGAGAAGGTCTGCACCAAGTGCTCGTCATAATCGATTCCGAGTACCTCGTGACCGGTGGCAACCAGTTCAAGCGAAAGCGATGAACCAAAACGCCCAAGCCCAATCACTGCAATTTGTTCGGTAGCAGCTGCTTTTGATTTAGCCAATAGTCGGCCTTTCTTTCGGGTACTGAATGAATCCCTTACCAATTCTCACAGCAAGTGAGCTGGCGACAAGGGTTGGACCAACACGTCCGATAAACATGAGAAGCATGATCAGAATCTGGGCTGCCACCGGCAAATCGGCGGTGATTCCGGTCGATAGCCCTGTGGTGCCGAGCGCCGACGACGCCTCGAAGATTAGCTTGTCCGTCTCAAAATTGGTCAGCAACTGGAGCACGACCACCGAGCCAATTAGTAGCGCGGCGTATAGGAACAGCAGCGTGATTGCCTGGCGGTGAACCGATCGCGGAAGGCGGCGCTTGCCAATGTTCACGGCGCGAGTATTTCTAATCTCACTGAGCACGATAAACACCAAAACCGTCATGGTCGTGATTTTCAAACCACCCGCAGTACCACCACTGCCACCACCGATGAACATCAAGATGTCCATACCCAACCAGCTCTCGTGGGTCATCTGACCAATATCGATGGCGTTGAATCCGGCACTTCGTGGCATCACCGACAGTACGAAGATGTTCAAAACCTTTTGCCACGGAGACATAGCCCCCAGTGTGGCTGGGTTGTTCCACTCAAGGAAGCCAAAGTAAAGCATTCCGAAAGCTATCAAAACAATAGTTCCGATAACTACGATTCTACTGGTCAGCGACCAGTGCATCATGGTCGCAAAGCGTCGACGAGTGCGACGATCCTTGAAGTTTTTATAGAGGTGTCGTCCAACTTCAAGTAAGACAGGAAATCCAATCGAACCAAGCGCAACTTCAATGCTGATCACCAAAAGAATCATCGGATCTGAGTTGAATCGAATCAGGCTGTCTCCGAAAAGAGCCATTCCTGCATTATTGAAAGCCGAAATGGAATGGAAGATTCCATTCCAAAATGCGTCCTGGAACTTGTACTGATACTCGAATAATAATCTGAAGGTGAGCAAGATTGTTCCGATTGACTCCACCACGAAACCAACTAGGGCAATTCGCAACAACACGCTTTTAATGTCGCCGCTGGATAGAGCTCGATGTTCCTCGGATGAAACCATCGATGCTCTGAGGCTCATTCGGTGCGCCACCAAAAGCGCAAGCAGCGCGGTGAACGCCATGATTCCAAATCCACCGATTTTCACCAGAATCAAAATCACTAGGTGCCCAATCGGGGTCCAGAAAGTTTCTGTGTTTTCAACGGTCAGCCCGTTCACACACAAGGCACTGATTGCAGTGAACGCGGTATCGATGTTGAAGCCGAATTTGCCGTCGGCTCGCGAAATTGGCAGGCTGAGCAGGCTCGTGCCGGCGACAATCAACAAGGTAAAAGCCAGGGTAATGATCTGAGCGGGGCGGAACAGACGCACCTTGTTCGCAGCCATTACCCCTCCTTCTGAGAGCCACCGTGGGGAATTGAACCCCAGACCTGCTCTTTACGAGGGAGCTGCTCTACCAACTGAGCTACGGCGGCCAATAAACCGAGTCTAATAAAGAAGAACCCCGGCCCAATGGACCGGGGTTCTTTACTTTTTCTACTAGTGAGAAACGGCCTTGCCGATTGCAGCACCAGTTAGTGAACGAACTTCGAGCTCTGCGTACTTTGCAGTGTTCTTCTCGTTCGAGGTAATAGTGCCTAACC
>JBJTNZ010000058.1:0-7002 GCA_046074345.1 Micrococcales bacterium
GCCGACCAGCTCTTCAATCAAGTCTTCAAGCGTGGCAACTCCTGCGGTGCCACCATACTCATCAACGACAATCGCCATCTGTAAACCCTTGGCTCGCAAATCGACCATCAAAGTTTCGAGGCGCATTGTTTCTGGCACTCGCACCGCATTGACCATAATTGCGGTTACCGGCACACTCTCGCGCTTCTCACGCGGAATCGCAGCAGCTTGCTTGACGTGTGCGACACCAATTACATCATCACTGGAACCTTCGACTACCGGGAATCTCGAGTAGCCGGTCTTGATAGATAACTCAACCAAATCTGCCACAGATTCGTTCTGGGAAATAATGACTGTGCGCGGACGAGGTGTCATGATGTCAGCCGCGGTCAACTGAGAAAGTGCGAGAGTCTTAGTCAGTAGTGTCGCAGTCTGTGCATCCAAAGCACCGACGGTTGCCGATCGTCGAATCAAAGAAGTGAGCTCCTCGGCAGTGCGTGTGGAAGACAGCTCTTCCTTTGGTTCAATGCCGAAGGCGCGAACTACGCCATTGCCCACTTTGTTAAGAATGAAAATCATCCAGCCGAAGAGCCAGGTGAAACCCAACTGAAAATTGACCACAAATTTAGACACCTTAAGCGGGATGCTCAGCGCCAACTTCTTTGGCACCAGTTCACCAATCAGCGTGCTGAATAGGGTGGCCAAAATTAGGGAAATAGCGAAACTGAAGCCCTTGAAGGTTGGCCCCAATAAGGAGGTAAGTGCCGGCTCGGCAATAAATCCAGTCAGCATGGTGGTCAGGGTGATACCCAGTTGAGCGCCGGAAAGGTGAGTACTGGTGCGTTTTAGGGCTCGAATTGTCGATCCGAGACCCTTTTCTCCCCTGCTGACCCGTGCTTCGAGGTCGCTGCGCTCTAGATTCACCATCGAGAACTCGCTTGCGACGAACACTCCGGTACCCAGCGTGAGAAGGGCGCCGAGGCCTAGCAAGATCCAGTCGCTCATTATCTTTCAGCATACTGCCGCCCCTTTTTGAGCAGGTAGGCTTGAGAGCGGATTTGTAGCGACAAACGATAAGGTGGTCATTTTGTCAGGCAATGCTGGAACTTCGGCAGACGACAATACATTCGGCGCAAACGACTGGTTAGTCGATGAAATGTATGCACAGTGGAAGGCAAATCCGGATTCGGTAGACCGTTCCTGGTGGCCAATCCTCGAGAAATACCAACCAACCACCGCGTCTCACGCGACTACCCCAGCTTCACCTTCAGCCCCAGCCGCGGATGCACCACTCGTAGCCAAGACCACTCGAGTCGAAGCCAAGGCAGCCCCAATTCCTGCTCAGGCTCCGGTCACTACCGCAATCGACATCATCGATGAAAACGCAGCCCCGGAAGAGAACAAGGTCGACTTCCTTAAGGGCATGGGTAAGGCCCTAGCCGCAAACATGGACGCTTCGATTCAGGTACCGACTGCCACATCAGTACGAACCGTTCCAGCGAAGTTGATGATCGACAACCGCATCGTGATCAACTCAAACCTCGCGCGCACACGTGGCGGCAAAGTTTCTTTCACCCACATCATTGCGTTTGCAATTATTCGCGCGCTGAAAGAATTCCCTTCACAGAATGTTTACTACGCGGAGATTGACGGCAAGCCCGCAGTTGTAACTCCAGCCCACGTGAACTTTGGACTAGCAATTGACATTCCAAAGCCAGATGGCACTCGCGCACTTCTCGTGCCAAACATTAAGAAAGCTGAGAAGCTCAACTTCGCTGAATTCCTGTCTGCATACGACGTGCTTGTTAAGAAGGCACGCGACAACAAACTAACCGCGGACGACTTTGCTGGTTCAACCATTTCGCTAACCAACCCCGGTGGTATCGGCACAGTTCACTCAGTCCCACGCCTAATGCAGGGAGCCGGTTCGATCATTGGCGCAGGTGCACTTGAGTACCCTGCAGAATTCCAAGGCATGAACGAGCAGGCGCTCGCGAAGCACGGTGTTGGCAAGGTCATCAACCTAACCTCTACTTACGATCACCGCGTGATTCAGGGCGCAGGCTCAGGAGAATTCCTAAAGAAGGTACACGAGCTACTAATCGGCGAGCGCGGCTTCTACGAGGAGATTTTCTCTGACCTTCGCATTCCTTACGAGCCGGTCAAGTGGGTAAGCGACTTCGAGCGCAACAGCCGCGACGACCGCGACAAAGAGACCCGCATCCAGGAGCTCATCAACGCTTACCGCGTGCGTGGCCACCTGATGGCAGATATCGACCCGCTTGAGTACAAGCAGCGTAGCCACCCAGACCTAGACATTCTGAACCACGGTTTGTCGCTCTGGGATCTTGACCGCAACTTCAAGACCGGCGGATTCGGTGGAGTCACCGAAGCGCCGTTCCGCGACATCTACAAGATTCTTCGTGACAGCTACTGCCGCACCATCGGTGTGGAGTACATGCACATCAACGACCCAGAACAACGTCGCTGGTTCCAGGAAAAACTTGAAAAGCCTTACGCCAAGCCAACTCGTGAAGAGCAGGCTCGCATTCTCGAGAAGCTAAATGAAGCAGAAGCATTCGAGACTTTCTTGCAGACCAAGTTCGTCGGACAGAAGCGATTCTCACTCGAGGGTGGCGAATCGACCATCACCGCACTTGACGAAATTTTGCAGATGGCAGCCAACGACGGAATGCAAGAAGTTGCAATCGGAATGGCTCACCGTGGTCGTCTAAACGTACTCACGAACGTGGCCGGTAAAACCTATGGCCAGGTGTTCAAGGAATTCGAAGGCAACACTGACACCTCGACCGTTCAAGGTTCTGGAGACGTGAAGTACCACCTCGGCACCGAGGGTACCTTCACCAACCTCGAGGGCAAGCAGGTGCGCGTATCACTCGCCGCTAACCCTTCACACCTCGAGACAGTGAACCCAGTGCTTGAAGGAATCGTTCGCGCCAAGATCGATCGCCTCGACACCATTAACGACAACGTCTTCCCTGTGCTTCCAGTTTTGATTCACGGTGACGCAGCATTCGCTGGTCAGGGTGTTGTGCCAGAAGTGCTCAACCTTTCGCAACTTCGCGGATACAAGGTTGGCGGAACCATCAACATCATCATCAACAACCAGGTTGGTTTTACCACACCTCCAAGCGAATCTCGTTCGACCACTTACGCAACCGATGTTGCTAAGGGTTACCAGGTACCGATTTTCCACGTAAACGGCGACGACCCAGAAGCCGTATTCCACGTGGCACAGTTGGCATTCGAATTCCGCAAGGAATTCAAGAAAGATGTCGTCATTGACATAGTCTGTTACCGCCGTCGCGGTCACAACGAGGGTGATGACCCATCAATGACCCAGCCACTGATGTACAACCTCATCGAGGCGAAGCGTTCAGTTCGAACTTTGTACCTAGAGTCACTTGTTGGCCGCGGCGACATCACTCGCGAAGAGTTCGATGCTGCAAACAACAGCTTCCAGGGCAAGCTTGAGCAGGCATTCGTCGACGTGCACGAAGCCAACGCCAAGGCCGTCGAGCTCGTACCTCGTCCGGTTGGCATCGGTACCACAGCCAGTGAAACCACCGTGATCGAACACGCGACCGCTATCGATCGCTCAGTGGTCGAAGCCATTGGTAACGCACACGCGAACATTCCACCGGCCTTCAACGTTCACCCGAAGTTGCAGCAACTATTGCAGAAGCGCGTCGAGATGAGCCGCGAAGGTGGCATCGACTGGGGCTTCGGAGAATTACTCGCCATGGGATCACTCCTAATGGAAGGCAAGACCGTTCGCATGGCAGGCCAGGACAGTCGCCGCGGTACCTTCGTGCAGCGTCACGCAGTGTTCCACGACCGCATCAACGGTCAGGAATGGATGCCGCTTCGCAACCTTGCCAACGAGCAGGGCAAGTTCTACATCTACGACTCACTGCTTAGCGAATACGCCGCCATGGGCTTCGAATACGGTTACGCAGTTGAGAACAAAGACGCCCTCGTTCTTTGGGAAGCACAGTTCGGTGACTTCGCCAACGGAGCTCAAAGCATCATCGACGAGTACGTGTCTTCTGCAGAACAGAAGTGGGGTCAGTACTCAGGTGTAGTACTACTTCTTCCACACGGTTACGAGGGACAAGGACCGGACCACTCATCAGCTCGTATCGAGCGTTACCTGCAGTTATGTGCGCAGAACAACATGACAGTTGCTCAGCCATCGACTCCGGCATCGCACTTCCACCTGCTACGTCGTCAGGCATACTCGAGCATCAAGCGCCCACTCGTGGTCTTCGCTCCGAAGTCGATGCTTCGCCTCAAGGCTGCATCATCTTCAGTTGAAGATTTCACCAATGGCACATTCCGCCCGGTGATCGAAGATGAGCAGGGTCTGAACCCAGCCAACGTAAAGCGCGTTCTATTCTGCTCGGGCAAGGTCTACTGGGATCTGCTTGCAGAATCACAGAAGCGCAACGACGGCACCACTGCAATCGTTCGAGTTGAGCAGCTCTACCCAACTCCGGTTGATGAGATCAAGGCAGCTTACGCGAAGTACCCGAATGCAGAACTTGTTTGGGTTCAGGACGAGCCAGCCAACCAGGGACCTTGGACCTACATCGGCCTATTCCTCCCTCGCTACATGGACGGCCAGGTTGCCAAGCTAGTTTCTCGACCAGCATCGGCATCACCGGCTACCGGATCTTCAAAGACTCACGCTGCCGAACAAGCCGACCTAATTGCTCGTGCTTTCGCGTAAAAAGGACGAATGACAGAGGCCCGTCGCGACATCAGAATTGTCATCCTTGGTGATGGCTTGGTGTCAGCGGCTGGCGATGAACGAGGAATGGGATGGGTCGGCCGCGTAACCGCTAAGACTCCAGCCCTGCACCCGAGAATCGACATCTTTGCGCTGCCGGCACCAGGCGAAACCACCACAATGCTTGCTGAACGTTGGGTCACCGAAGTGCAACGCCGTTTCAGCACCGACACCGAAAACCGCCTGGTCATCGCTCTTCCAAACACCGACCCCGCTGCTGGAATCTCGATCTCACGTAGTCGCCTTAACATCGCCAACATCGTCGATGAAGCAAAGAAATCGGGTATCGAAAGTTTCCTTGTTGGCCCAATTCCTAGTCGCAACCCTCAGCTCAACCCAGAAATAGAGCACTTGGCCACCGGATTCGAAGATGTTGCGCTTCGACGTGGCATCCCGTTTGTCGATTGCTATCGCCCATTAGCCGAACACCTTGGCTTCAACGAAGAACTCAACAATTCGGAGCACGGTTTACCCGGCCAAACCGGACATGGACTAATTGCCTGGCTGGTGCTCAACCGCGGTTGGTATGAATGGCTCGGCATCGAGCCAATCGACTAGTTCTCTTTGGTGATTTCCACCGAAACGAAGAGTTCGCTGTCGAGACCACCGGCGTAAACACCGCGTAGTGGTGGTACGTCGTCGTAATCACGACCGCGGCCGACAACAATGTGTCGGTCGAGCACTTCGATGTCATTGGTTGGATCAAAGGCAAACCAAGAGCCAGCCCACCATTCCACCCAGGCGTGTGATTCGCCAATTACTGCCTCACCAATTTTGCGATCCGTAGCCGGATACAGGTAGCCGCTCACGTATCGAGCTGGAATGCCGACTGAACGTAAAGCACCTAGTGTGATGTGAGCAAAGTCCTGACAGACACCAACCTTTTGCTTCCAAGCTTCCGCAGCCACCGAGTGAACACCAGTCACGCCGTGCTTATAAGTCATGGACTTAAATACACGCTTACAAATCGCCATAGCTGCATCATGTGGATCTAAAGATTCTGCAAGTTTGGCTGAATGTTTGATCAAATCTTGCGGCGGTAATGTTCGACGAGTTTGCGTTACAGCGTCAACCAATTCAAGCGATCCCTGAATCGAATTTATTAATGACGTCCAGTTTAAGTCCGGAGCGGTACGAGCATGCGTGCGAACTTCGACCACAGAGGTAGAAACAATGCTCAACTCACTGTGCGGTTCAAGCACCTCAAACATCGCGGTGCGGGTGCCAAAGTAGTCAAAAAATTCGTGCACTGAACCCTGCGGGTGAATCTCGAGTTTTGAAGAAAAGACCAGTTGGTTATCATCGCGAGCAGGCAGCAAGCGCACTTCGTTATATGAGGCTCCGGCTGCTCCATCGTATTTGAACCCGGTTTTGTGGACTACCCTGTAGCGACTCAAGAGACTTCACCGATCCATTGAGGAAGAAGATTTACCGGGAAGTATCTCGAGCGAATTGATTCTGAAATCTCACTGATTCCGTTTTGAAGTGCTTTCATTTCCGGGGTGAGATTGGCCAAAATTTCTGGGGCCGAGCGATACTCGAGGTTGGTGCGGAGTTGCTTGAGTTGCTTTAGGGCAAGGTCACTCGTGCCCACTCGGTCGGTAGTTGGCGCTAGATCGGCAAGGCAGCTCTCTGCGCGGGATAGTGCGAAGGTGACGGATCTCGGGAAGATGCGGTCAAGTAGCAGGAATTCAGCGGCATTAGTGGCACTCGGCACGCCTCGATAAGTCCTCAGATAAGCCTCGTAGGCGCCGCAACTGCGCAAAATCGTGGTCCAAGAGGGCCCACTCGCCTCGGTGAGTTCTGATGTGGCCAGTAGACGTGCCGTCATGTCCACTCGCTCCAACGCCCTACCAAGCGTGAAGAATGTCCAAGATTCATCTCTCGATGTTGAACTCTCCACGATACCGACGGCGAGTGCGGTGCGTTCGCGCACCCATCCAAAGAAATCGTGAGCGCGTTCAATCGAAACTTTTCGAGGCATGCGTGACCTTGTGGTGTTTAAACATTCCCAGAGCTCAGTCGAAACTATTTCACGCACTCGACGAGCGTTCTCACGCGCATTATTGAGTGAGCTAGCAATTGAACTTGATTCATTGCGATCAACCGAAAGAATATTTAGCAAATCTTGGCGTGCAAGTTGATGCGGATAGTTTGAGTCAGAACCAATCACATCCAAGAGAGATCGGCAGGCAGTGTCTTCATCGACC
>JBJTNZ010000059.1:0-2425 GCA_046074345.1 Micrococcales bacterium
TCGCATTCCTGCCTTGGTCACCAAGTAAAGGTGTGACTGCGCAATTCGAAGGCTCGGAGATTCACACCAGATTCAGTAAAATCGCCCAGGAGCGCAATGTGAGCGTATTCTCGGTGGCCCTAGCCTGGCTAAGAACACTTTCCCCAAACATCGTTCCGATTCCCGGTGTGACCCGTTTCGAATCGATTCTGGATCACCTTGGAGCCTTGGATTTCCGCCTAACCGAGGCCGACCGAGCAGCCCTTGAGGACCTCCCTGAATCAATGCCTATCGACGACGAACTAGCTCGCCACCAGCCAATACCTGAGTAGCGACGCGCTACTCGTGCTCGATGCGGGCCTTTAGGCCGGCATCCTTGAGCGCCTGAAGCACTCGCTCACGATGTTCGTGACCTGTGGTTTCCACCGAAAGACGAAGCTCGACCTCGCTGATGTCCAAGCCCAAGCCGTGACGAGTGTGGAGCACTTCAATCACGTTTCCTTGCGCAGACGCAATTGCCTCAGCTGTCCGCACTAACTGACCAGGTCGGTCTGAAAGCATGACAGTGATGTTGGTGTAGCGCTCAGATGCTTCGAGCCCGTGACCGATAACTTTTTGCATCAACAGTGGGTCGATGTTACCGCCAGACAAAACAGCAACTGTCTTACCCTTTGGCTTGATCTTTCCAGTCATCAACGCGGCCACCGCAACTGCGCCTGCAGGTTCGACAACCTGCTTCGAACGCTCAAGCAAAACCACAATCGCACGAGCGATGTCGTTGTCTGAAACCGTGACCACTTTGTCCAAGTACTTGTGAATCAATTCGAACGGAATCTTGCCTGGCTTTGCCACTGCGATTCCATCGGCAATCGTCGGCTTGGTGTGCTGCTCAATGATTTTGCCCTGCTTCATCGACGCAACATACGGTGAAGCATTTTCTGCCTGAACACCAATCACCTGAATCTTGCGTCTCTGCTCGGCGGCCTTCAACTTCGCAGCAACTGCAACACCGGCTGCGAGTCCACCACCACCAATTGCCACAATGATGGTCTGCGCATCTGGCACCTGATCCATGATTTCGACACCAACCGTGCCCTGACCAGTGATCACATCTAGGTGGTCGTAAGGCGGAATAAAGATTGCGCCTTTCTTCTCAGAATATTCCTGAGCCGCCTTTAGTGTCTCCTGAAAAACAGAACCTGAGAGTACGACCTCTGCCCCGTAGTTTTGGGTTGCTAGAAACTTTGGTAGCGAAGCACCGACAGGCATGAAAATGGTTGCCTTGATGCCGAGTTTCTTAGCGGCGAGGGCAACACCCTGAGCGTGATTTCCAGCTGAGGCAGCCACCACACCCTTCTTGCGTTCGGCTGGAGTCAGCTTGCTCATTCGGTTGAAAGCGCCACGAATCTTGTATGCACCAGTGCGCTGAAGGTTCTCGCACTTGAGCTCTACCGGCTTACCAACGAGCTGGGATAGGAAATTTGAGTGCAAAACTGGGGTCTCAATAGCCACCTGGCGAACGTTTGCGAGCGCGAGCTCGAAGTCTGCAAGGGTAGGTACTTGAGTTTTAGTCATAATTGAGAAGTCTAGTTTGAGAAGGGCCCAGATGACCGAGCAACTTTCGCTCTCCCAAGCGCGAATGCTGGCACTTGCCGGCCAGGGGCTCACCAAGGCAACCAAGCCAAACACCGTGCTCGAAACCATCGACACCATGGGCGTACTTCAGATCGACAGCGTCAACGTATTTGAGCGTGCCCACTACATGCCGCTCTACTCCCGGCTCGGCGCCTATGACAAAACTGAACTCGACGACCTTCACGGCGGCAAGCACCCGACCCTCCTCGAATACTGGGCGCACGAAGCATCATTCATTCGCACCGAGGACTATCCCCTTTTTGATTTCCGCATGGAATACAACCAGCGCGGCTCTCGAAGTCGCTGGGAAATATGGGCCAAAGACAATCGCGAATTTCTCGAATGGATAAAAAACGAAATCCGCATCCGCGGCCCGCTCTCAACCTCAGATTTTGAACACGAACGAGCAGAGCGCAAAGGATCCTGGTGGGGTTGGAGCGATGTCAAACACGCTCTTGAGTACATGTTTATGTATGGAGAATTGGTAAGCGGTGGTCGAGAAGGTTTCAGCAGACTCTATGCTCTGCCCGAACAAGTGTTGCCGAAAAAATTAATCAACAAAACTGTCGAACACGAAATTGCCCGCAAGCAACTTTTGCTTCGTGCAGCAAAATCTCACGGTGTCGCCACCGCTAAAGATCTAGCCGATTATTACCGTCAGATATTGCCAAAAGCCAAGCCTCAGATTGAAGAACTGGTTCAAGAGAAGAAACTGATCGAGACCAGAGTTGAGGGCTGGAAGGAAACCGCATACATCCTGCCGAACATGGCCATACCTAAAGAGAAGCCAAGCAAGACCACTTTGCTCAGC
>JBJTNZ010000060.1:0-28672 GCA_046074345.1 Micrococcales bacterium
GTGAGTCATTACTCATCACCTCGAACCACGAGAGTTGAGATTGCAGTGCAAACTAATTCTTTTTTGATGTCATAAATTTTGGTCTCGAAGGTGACCATCGAGTGCGCGCCGAGAGTCTTGACCGATGAAACGGTGAGCTGGGAAGTGAGCTCATCGCCAGCCACAATTGGGCGAGCGTGAATGAAGCGCTGATCTCCGTGCACCACTCTGCTGAAATCGATGTCGGCCTCTTTGTCGGCGAGCACGGTAGCGAGGCTGCGTTCCTGAATGACTACGGCAAAGGTTGGCGCAGCAATGACATCGTCATAGCCGGCTGCCTGCGCGGCAAAGACGTCCAAGTTGTTTGGGTTTGTGGATTTCACCGCGTGAGCGAATTCGCGGATTTTTTCGCGCCCGACCAGATAAGGATCGGTTGCTGGGTATGTTTTACCTTCAACTGCTGGATTGACCATACGGTCAAGAGTAGTAGCGAGGGCGGGACTCGAACCCGCGACCCCACGATTATGAGTCGTGTGCTCTAACCACCTGAGCTACCCCGCCGGGCATATATTGAAACAGAGCCCCGAGCGAGGATTGAACTCGCGACCCCTTCCTTACCATGGAAGTGCTCTACCACTGAGCTATCAGGGCGTTGGCCAAAAAGGCAACTTCACTAGATTACTAGGTTGAACGCGGTGCTGGCAACCGAGACCCTAGGTTTAATACATGCCTAACACCGATATCCACCACGACGCCAACTACGGAAGCGAATGGTGGCGTTCGGCCGTCATTTATCAGATCTACCCTAGGTCGTTTTCGGATTCAAATGGCGACGGAATGGGAGACCTACCCGGCATCACCTCTCGTCTCGGCTCACTCGCAAGCCTCGGAATTGATGCAATTTGGCTTTCACCTTTTATGCGGTCGCCACAGAAGGATGCCGGTTACGACGTAAGCGACTACTGCGACGTCGATCCGCTATTTGGCACTCTCGATGATTTTGATGCGATGGTATCGCGAGCACACGAACTCGGTATTCGCGTGTTAATCGATTTAGTTCCAAACCACACCAGCAGTGAACACCGTTGGTTCAAATCTGCTTTGGCCGCGCAACCCGGTTCGCCGGAGCGTGCGTACTATCACTTCAAGGATGGCAAGGGCGCAAATGGTGAACTGCCTCCGAATAACTGGCTTTCACTTTTCGGTGGGCCAGCCTGGACAAGAGTCGCAGACGGACAGTGGTACTGCCACCTATTCGATTCTTCGCAACCTGATTTGAATTGGGAAAATCCACTAGTTCAATCTGCGTTCGAAGACATTCTTAGATTTTGGCTAGATCGCGATGTTGATGGGTTCCGAGTAGATCAACCGCATGCAATGGGTAAAGCTGCGGGACTTCCAGATCACCCTGACATTGCACGCGCTGGTGCCGGATTTATCGAAGGCGAACCATCACCACCGATGTGGTTCCAAGAATCAGTACACCCAATTTTCCGCAAGTGGCGCAGCATCCTGGACAGTTATCCGGGTGAACGTGCAATGTGCGGTGAAGCATATGTATTGCCACTTTCGTTCATGGCTCTTTGGGTACGTCCGGATGAGTTCAACCAAACTTTCAATTTCAGATATCTCAACAGCGATTGGAACGCCAAAACTCTGCTTGGCACAATCAACGAAAGTTTCACCGCATTCGATACCGTTGGCGCTCCGAGCACCTGGGTACTAAGCAACCACGATGTGATTCGGCACTCCAGCCGATTCGGTGGTCTGAAGATCAAGGCAACCGACAGCGATGGTGTTGGCCCTAATGACCCGCAGCCGGATCGCGAACTTGGCCTTCGCCGCGCACGCGGTGCCACCCTGTTCACGCTCGCACTCCCTGGCTCTATGTACCTATATCAAGGCGAAGAGCTTGGACTGCCAGAGCACACCACTTTGGCGCCGGAGTACCGCCAAGACCCGACTTTCTTCCGCACCGAGGGTGCGCGAGTGGGGCGCGATGGATGCCGAGTACCGCTGCCTTGGGAATCTGGTGTGGGCGACGCCAACGGATTCAATCTCACTGGAAAGAGTTGGTTACCGCAGCCTGCAATCTACGCTGACTACTCTCGTGACAAACAGGATGGTGTGGCCGGTTCAACTCTCGAACTTTATAAACACGCACTTGAACTTCGCAAGCAACTTCGGCTTGGCGAAGGAACTTTTGATTGGGCCCAAGAATTTGTCAGCGAAAATTCGCTTGGATTCCGCAATGGCGAAATTCTTGTAGTGCACAATTTTGGACACGAACCAATTGCGCTACCAGCTGGTGAAATTATTGCCTCTAGTCTTGAGGGAATGACTTCCGGACATAGTCTCGTGTCTGATCAAACAGTCTGGCTTAAAGAAAGTAACTAATTGAACATCGACCTGCATCTCATTGGTGAAATTTGTGGCTTCATTGGCGGAGCGATTGGTGTGGCAACTGGCTTACCTCAGTCGCTTCGCGTGCGAAAACTCGGTCACACCGAAGGGCTCGAACTCAGCCCTTGGATTTTGATGTGCATTTCGTTCGCGGCTTGGACGGCATTCGGTTTGAGTCACAATGCAGTAGCGATTTGGTTCTTCAATGCGCTCACCTTCGTGACCACCGCTTTAGTGGTAATCGCTATCCGAGGAAATCGATTTACTACTTACCTTCAGCTCGCAGTAATTGCGGCTGCGACTTTTGCTTTCGTCACCTACGGACCCGAAGCACTGGTGAATGTGGTCATGGTTGTTCTCACGGCATCACGAGTGCCGCAATTAATTCGCACCTGGATTAATCGCGACCGAGTAAAGCCAACCGCGGTATCGGTCAGTTCGCTTGCTGTAGCACTTTCGAGCATGCTGTTCTGGATGGGATTTGCAGTGTTCACTGAAAACCCTTTGGTTATCGTGACTACATCGGTGGCGATTGCGGTGACCCTGGCCACTGCAATCCTCGAATGGCGTATTGCGGCTAGAGCGGCAGCTGCCTAGCCCTCAGGCTGATTCGCCACTCCACTAGGAAAGTGGCCAGCGACAGCGCTATCGCCAGGCTGGTAGTGATGATGAAGAATGGGTGCTCGGTTAAGAACGAGTAAGCCATCCATAGCGAAGCGCCGGTAAGAGCTAGAAATAAGGAACCTAGAGACACTGCGGTTGCAGTATCTCGCTTACGGTTCTTCCAACTGACAATCAACTGCGGAAGCCTAGAAAAAGTCAGCACAACTAGCAGGCCTTGCACCACAACCTCTGGTGAAAAATTGACAAACAAGATTGTGGCAGCAGAGATCCCCGCCATAATTCCGTAACTCTTCAAACTGTTTCCAAGAATCGCGACAATCACCAGCGCTCCCGTGATGTAGGTGAGCACGTTGCTGATGATTAGCGAAGGGCTTCCAAGCATTAGCCCATAGGTGAACCATGCGGAGTAAGTGACACAAAGCAAGAGGTATGGAAGAAGTGAAACTCCCTCGGAGTGCCCCATCTTGCGAATACGAATTACCTGTGGAACAGCAACCACTGTGCCAAGCGTGCCACCAGCGAGACCGAATGCCTCCCCGATGGCATGCATCAAAGTTGTGTCCATTAGCTAAGTGTTGCCACCATTGGATCCCAGTCAGCAGGAAGCGGTTTGATTTCTGGAAGGGATGACTTAACTTCGACCCATCCCTTACTTTCAATCGCATCCTGAATGCTGAGCATTACATCAAGTACGTGGAATGCAATTTCACCGGGAATGCGCACCGGGCGGTTTTCGCGAATTGCCTGCGCCATCTCTAGCACTCCAGTACCGCGGCCGTATGTCTTTCCGGTAAGCGGTACCTCGGTGACATTGATCATGCCGCTGAGTAATTTGTTTTGTCCGTCGAAGTGGTTTGGGTCAGGAAGGGAGATTGTTCCCTCGGTGCCATTTACTTCAACAAAACCCATGCGAACCATTCCAGATTCGAAACTAAATGTGCTCTGAGCGCTCGCACCAGATTCGAATTCGAGGAGTGCGCTCACGTGAGTAGGAACTTCACATGGGAATTCAGTGCCAGCCTTTGGACCGGTAGCAATAACTCGGGTCTTTTTGGCAAGCGAGCCGGTGCCGGTGACGCGGGCAACTGGACCAAAAATTGAAACCAGAGTACTTAGGTAGTAAGGGCCCATGTCCATAAGCGGGCCAGCGCCTTTGGCGAATAAGAATTCTGGGTTTGGGTGCCATAACTCTGGGCCCGGAGCTTGGAACATGGTGATTGCAGTAAGTGGCTTGCCAATTTTGCCGTCCTTGATGGCACGAAGTCCGGTCTGGATTCCGCCGCCAAGGATTGTGTCTGGGGCCACGCAAACCAACAGGTTGGCCTTCTTTGCAGCATCGATCACAGCCTGTGCCTCTTCGCGAGTGACTGCATAAGGCTTCTCGCTCCAGACGTGCTGGCCAGCTGCGATGCACTTGAGGTCGACATCTGCGTGAGCCGCTGGAATCGTCAGGTTGACCACAATTTCCACATCTGGGTGGGCTAGTAACTCGTCTACCGTGCCGTGACCAGCAACGTTGTACTTGTCTGCCTGGCTTTTCGCCCGTGCTAAATCTAGGTCAGCAATAAATAAAACCTTCACGTCAGGAAACTTTGTGAGGTTCATCAGGTACTGATCGCTAATTACACCTGCACCAATGAAACCGACGCCTACTGGACCCTTTTTGTTGCTCATGCTCGTACCTCATTCACGAATTTCAAACTTTGCGCAATGCCTTCGAAGACATCACCACTCTTATAAAAATCAAACTCAACAACAGGCAACGCGTGTGGAGCGGCTGCAAGAATTTCACGAATTGGAATTTCGCCGGTGCCGGCCGGTACCTGATTGTCTAGGTTGCCATCCTTTGTGCCGTCCTTGACGTGAATCGCAACAATACGTGCGCCATGTTTCTTCAGGTATTCAGGAGCACTCACTCCGCCAACTTCGCACCAGAAAGCGTCTAGTTCAATTACGACATCATCACTCAGCTTTTCGATGAAGTAGTCGAATGCAATCTGATCACCAACGCGCTCAGCTAACTCCCAGTAGTGATTGTGATAAGCGATGCGAATTCCATATTCTTTCGCCTCTGCAGAAATGCGATTCAACTCTGCAGCGAAGAAATCGATGCGCTCCACGCTCTTCCAATCTTCAGGTGTGGTGAATGGATCGATCAAAGTCTTGATACCGAGACGTTTTGCAGCTTCAAGAATTGGTTTGGCGTCTTCACCGATAAAGTGCGCGTGACCGGTGGGTGCGCCAAGGTTGTTGTCCACTAGCGCCTTCTCCAATGCATCGACCTTGTCGACGAAGGCGTATGGTTCCACCTGAGTGAATCCAATTTCGGCAACACGGGCAATCGTGCCGGGCAGGTCAGTCTCAATAAAGTCTCGGAGGGTGTAAAGCTGAACAGATGGTTTCAAAGTCATGACTTTAATGTATCCTAAAACCATTCACCTAACAAGTTTTGGGGTAACGGAATGGTAACTAGAAGGCCACGTGGGCCATACGCCAAGGGCACAGCCAAGCGCGAAGAGATCCTCGATCGCGCCGTCGAAGCATTTGGAAAGACGGGCTACCACGCTACATCGATGCGAGAGATCGCAGCCGCCTGCAATCTTTCTCAAGCCGGTTTGTTACACCACTTTCCAAACAAGGAATCTCTGCTGCTGGCAATCGTTGACATGAGAGAGACTCGTCAATTCGATAGTCGCCCACTCGAGCAGCTACCACCAAAAGATTCGAAGGAACGCTACCTACGTCAGGTGGAAGTCAACCAAGAGCAAGAGGCACTGACAAGACTTTGGGCAAACCTAGTTGGCGAAGCCACAGACCCTGCGCACCCAACCCATGAGTATTTCAAGAATCGCTACCGTCTCTCCCGTAAGAATTTTGAAAACGTGCTTGCGCAAATGAATGGCCGCACCTCGCCCAATAAAGAAGATAAGTTGAAAGCACAATTGTTTATAGCCATGTGGGATGGTTTGCAAAATCAGTGGCTACTAGATGATGACTTCGATATGAAGCCGGCATTCAAGTATGCGCTTGAAATGTTTAGTCAATATTCGGATAAGTCACAAAAGCAAACTTCGGAGAAGTAGGACTCCAGCTGTTCACATTGATTGTGCCTTGACCACCGTTGAAAGCGCTAACTACTTGCGCCCTTGACCAATTCTCATTGGAAACTAATTTCAATTCGACCGGTAGGTCGGCTGGGTGGCCTTCCGTTCCCGATGGAAAACTGAGATAGACCCAGTATTTGCCATCTGCAGATTGGTGTGGAAACCAATTGACGCGCTCGTCAAAAGTCAATTGTTCAAAATTACTGCCATCACACCTAACACGAGCAATTTGAGCGTGACCCGTGCGGGTAGAAAAATGTTCGGTGTTGAAGTAAACCCATCCGCCGTCAAAGGAGTATTCGCTGCCATCCTCGGCCCCGTTTCCATTTACCAGCGCTCTATCTTGACCGGTAGCCAGATCGATTAAATGAATCCGGCCGTCGCTGAATGCATTCTCCTCATCATGCTTGATGCGGACATACGCCAATTGGCTTTCATCCGGTGAGACCCCGTGGAGGAAATACATAACACCTGGCTCCTCTGGGGTCACTTGCACGGCAAGCCCACCACCAATTGGTGCCCGGTAAATCTGCCAGTCATCGTAGGTAGACAAATAAATATTCTGCTGATCTGGAGAAAGTACGTGATCATTGTTAATTTCAGGCAGACCGTGAATGTCAATGTGCTCAAGGCCGACGGCATTCTCGATATTTAGTTTCCACAGAAGTCCGTCGCCATTCAACAGCAAGTAGCCATCTTTGTGCCAGTTAGGTGCTTCGAGCAATAGTTCCTTGGTGGAGAAAACCAGCCTGTCTTCGCCAGTGATGACATCGTAGAGGTGAACTTCACATTGTTGGCGATTGTTCAACTTACGAACAAAGCTCATTGGCTCCCCTTCAAGAAAACTTTCGCCTAGGCTAACAGCGATAACCTCTTAACACACCAACAGAGAGTAAAGCGATGGAGCTGACCCATAATTTTGTCGACCCAGCATATGCTGAGGCGCTAGATATTTTCAAAAAAATTAAGGCTGACCTTAAGAGGTCCCAAATTGTGGTGACTGTTAAGGGCAAAACTGTAATAGATCTCGCAGCCGGAGTTAGCCCAGACAGCCTCACAACAGTTTTCTCTGTGAGCAAGGCCCTCTCTGGAATCTCCATTGCCAAACTTGTTGGCGAAGGAAAGCTAAATCTTGATGAGCGCATGTCACACTACTGGCCAGAATTTGCGCAGAACGGAAAAGCAGAACTGACGGTACGTCAGGTACTTTCTCATCAGTGCGGCCTTACCGACACGGATCCGCGCCTGACCGAAGATCAGATATACGATGACCACGCAGCGGCACAAGCACTAGCTGCGCAGAAGCCATTGTGGCGTCCTGGTAGCGCATTTGGATATCACGGCCTAACTATTGGCCATCTCATGAGTGAGCTGGTTTTCAGAATCACTGGTCTAACCATGCAGCAGTATTACGAAAAAGAAGTTCGCACTCCAGCGGATGCTGATGCCTACCTCGGTCTACCCGAGACTCTAGAAAGCCGTGTGACCGAACTGTCAATGAATCCAGTAATTACCAATGTCGGAGACGAGGAAAAATATGCCCGCCCAGCCGGTTGGCAACCAGGTGGAGTTAGCGACTGGGGTATGGGGCAAGTTCCGCTGGACGACATGGTTGGGCGCAAGGGGCGTGCCTTTGGCTTGTCGTCCGGGATGGGCGTAGCTTCGGCCCGCGGTCTTGTGGCGACTATGCAGTGGGCAGTCGGCTTCGGCAACCAAACTCCTGGGGTTGCCAAGTCGGCGTTGGATGACATGTCTCAAGTGCAGGTCTACGGATACGACATTTTGTTGGAACAAGACCACCGATCTCACGGAACGATTTTCATGAAGCCAACTCAGAATTTGCCTTTTGGTTCATACAAAGCATTCGGGCACGATGGTGCAGCAGGTGCATTGCTCTATGCAGACCCACAGGGTGAAATTGTGCTCGGCTACACAGTTGCTCGCCTGGCATTTCCTGGTGGAGCAGATCGCGCGATTCAGCCGATCATCGACCTAGTTAGAAAAGTGGCTAACCAAAACTAATTACTTTAGTTTTGACAGTGTCCATGGCCTGACAAAAATCATGACTGAAGCAATAGCGACGAGCATTAATAAAAACATGTTTTGCCCAATGCCAGATGAAGTTTGACGCTCCAAGGTTGTGAAGTATGGCCCGGCCAATGTTGGGCCTAGAAAATTCATGACCCCAAGCACAGCGGCTGCCGTCCCTGCTTCGGTGCCGTGCGAGGTGAGTGCAAGTCCTTGAATTGGAGTCATGGTCGCCCCAAACAAGAAGGTCCACGCAAATAAGCCAACCTCGATTGCAAATACTGTCGGACTATTTGGACCAATCAGATATAGGTACGCACCAGTGACCGCCACTAGTGCCAAACCAGATACTAATAGCCATTGCGGTTGCACAATTTTTGCGAGCCTTGAGCCAACTTGAATACCAACATATGCACCAAAAGAATTAATTGCTATGAATATTCCGACTTGTTGACCCAAGCCAAATTGACTTTCAAACACCATCGGAGAGATACCCAAGTATCCGAACATGGTGGTTCCAATTGCCATCTGCATGATTGCGAGTCCAAAGAAGACTCGATCCTTGAAAACGTTTACAAAACGCTTGCCTATGCCCTTGAGCGCGTATTCACTTCGTGAGTCTTCGTGATGGGTCTCCGGTAAAGATCTCCAAGCAAAGGTGCCGATGAGCAGCCCAGCGAGGGCTATGAATAGGCTTATGCCGCGCCAATCGGTGAAGTTAAGCATGAGGCTTCCTAATGCAGGGCCAATTATCCAGGCAAAGGCACCGACTATTGAAACGTTCGAGCTGGCTCTAATTAGCGACATCCCGGAGAACAGGTCTCGAAGTATGGCGATTGAAATGACCGATACCGCCGAGCCGGCAAGTCCTTGAACCATACGAATCGACGCAAACATGTAGATGTTGCTTGCAAGCGCAACTCCAAGTGAGGCAACGATGTAAAGGCCGATTGCCCAAAATAATGGCTTGCGGCGGCCGATTGCATCACTGATCGAACCAGCCAGGATTTGACCAAGCGCGAAGCCAAGGGTGAGTACCGAAAGTGCAAGCTGCACTGCCGAGGCATCAACTTTCAGACTCTCCGCCACCCCTCCCGTGGATGACAAATAAAAGTCAACGCTAAACGGCTGTAGGAATTGAATCGCACCAATCGCACCAATTACAACAAGACTCTTTGATGCAGTTTTATTCATGCATATTCCTCAATAAGTTAACTCTCAAAAACGTGTTCGCCTTCGCCAACAGTTTTCTTGGTGCCATTAGGCAAAGTTACGTGAGCTTCACTGCCATGCGGAACGGTCACTTCCAAGCTGAACACATTATTACGTTGACGCCATTCGACTTCAATTAGACCATGTGGGCTTTCCAATGAAAGTTCGACATGCTCAAGGCCTTCTGCCGGCATCGGCTTTACGCTGAAAGTTTTGTAGCCGGGAGATAGTGGCTTTAAGCCTGCAAGGTACTGGTGAAGAAAACTAATTACCGCACCCTTCGAATAGTGATTTAGTGAATCGTGTGGAACTCCATCTGCGTCGACACCATGCCACTGCTCCCATATAGTGGTGGCTCCACGATTTCGCATCGCCAACCAACTTGGCTCCTGCTCCTGGAACAACACTTTGAATGCCACATCACTGTGTCCATAATTGGCGAGAACTGGCAATAGGGCTGGTGTCGCCAGGAATCCGGTACCCAATCTGTATCCGTTTTCGCGCACAAGTTTGGCAAGAATATCAGCGGACATTTGCTCTAAAGAATCAGGGATCAATCCAAAATCAAGTGCTCGCACATAGTTGGCCTGGGTTGGCACAGTGATTGAACCGTCTTCGTTAAGGAACTCTGTTTGCCAGGCGATTGCTGCTCCTTCGGCAATCGTTTGATACTTCTCGATGACAGCTTCAGGCTTGCAAAGAATTGCCGCGATTCGGCTGATGTCTCTTGCAGATCGATACAAGAACGCAGTCGAGACGATGCTCTTATCCTCGGTCATGAATTTCATGAAGTCTGTGAGATTTACATCTGGTTCGAGCCATTCACCCCAGTGAGTGCCAGAGTCCCAAAGGTATTTCTCGTGCGGTTGCGCAGGGTTGCCCGAGCGAATCTCATGACGATGCGTGGCTGCCATGTTGGCTGCGTAGTCCACCCAGCGAGCCCCAGCTTCGAATCCCTCTTCAAGCTGGTCGGTCACTCCATACTGCTGGTACATCACAAGCGGCGCTTGGACCACCACGTCTCCCCATCCAGATGAGCCATTTGGCACTTTACCGTCGGCCATCGCAGCCATGGCAAGATCGCGCGGCGCGATGTTCGGGACCAATCCATTTGGCTCCATCGAAATGTAGACATCGTCCATGAACTTGCGGTTGAACTCGCGAACGTCATAAAGGAAAGCGGCAGTATCCACGTATAGCTGCCAGTCTCCAGTCCATCCGCTGCGTTCGCGAGTTGGGCAATCGGTCGGCACATCAAGTGAGTTGCCCCGGAAACTCCAAACCGATGCTTTGTGCAGCCAATTCAAACGTGCATCGCTACTGTTGAACCGACCGATGCGGCGCAAATCGGCAGACACCAAGCATGCTTCGATGTCATCAGCGGTTAGCTCTCCGACATATCCTTCAACGCGCGCAAATTGAAATCCCTTTGATGTGTAACGTGGTTCGAATATCGACGAGTCATTGCCGTCCGAAATTACGCTGTCGATTTGGTACGACTTCACAATCGGTAATCCTGGAATTTCCATGTCTAAGTTACTTAGCGTTGTCCGACCTTGGTGGTCGTACCATTCACCTTGAGTAATTGTGACTTTATTTCCAGCGGGACCTAGCTTGCCAAGACGAATCCAGCCGTTTAGATTTTGACCAAAGTCGACCTCGAAAACGCCATCGGCTGCCTTTGTAATTTTTACCGGCCTGACACATTCAGTTACGCGGTTTGGCTCGCTTACCTGTGCGAAAAGTTGCCCATCATAATTGTGCTCAGTTGGCGAATTCCATCTGGAGTCATCGAAGCCAGCGAGATATGCATCTTGGTTTTTTAGTCGAAGGTCTTCGTGCTGCCCCTTCATAAGATCGGCGGCGACAATATGAGTTGGTCCAACTTTCCAGCTGCTGTCGGAGGTAATTACTAGTTGACCGTTGGCATCGTCACTCAAACGAACCCAAGCCTCGACGTAGTCACCGTACTGATTGCCCACCTGCTGAATACCGACTGCACCTCGAAACCATCCGTCTGCCAACTCGATCGCGATAACGTTTTCACCTGCTTTGAGGTATTCGGTGACGTTGTACATCTGCTTTTGGGTGCGGCTCGGGTACTCGGTGTAACCAGGAGTTAGCTCATCATTTCCTACGCGCATTCCGTTGATAAATGCCGTGTAAACGCCATGTGCCGAGATCTCTAGAGTGACTGACTGAGGCGCTGACGCAAGGTTGAACTGCTTACGCAGCAGATACGCTGGCCGATGGCCGACTTCTGGAACTGATTGCTCAACTACTCGAATCCACTTGGCCACGTTGCCCTCATCCTCTAATGAAATTGAATCGTTTCATTAGTCTAAGCACAAAACATTGGGTTTTAAGCCAGAGGGGATTTAAATGGTGCTGGCGTCAATTACAAAGCGGTAGCGGATGTCTGAGCTAACCACTCGATTCCATGCCTCATCAATTTTGGCTGGGTCGGTGGCATCGAGCAATTCGATAGTCGCGCCGATGTTGTGGTTGGCTGCGAAGTCCAACATCTCTTGAACCTCGACCTGGCCACCTACCTGCGATCCACTGATGGAACGACGTTGAGCGGTTACTCCGAAAACATTGAAAGTCTGACTCTCTACCGGTAGCCCTACGAATACCAGCGAACCGTCCAATTTGATCAGTCCAAGTAGATCGTCGATTGGAATGTCTGCGCTCGTAGTGTTCAAGATGAAGTCAAACTTCTTAGCCAGATCTTTGAAAGTTTGCTTGTCTGCAGTCGAACGATAGTCCGCTGCTCCAAATGAAATTGCGTCGTCTTTCTTGCCGAGCGAGTGACCAAGTACAGTTACCTCAGCGCCCATTGCAACAGCAAATTTTACGGCCAGGTGACCGAGCCCACCCATTCCAAGGATTGCTACTTTCTTGCCAGGCCCTGCACCCCAGTGACGAAGCGGAGAGTAAACGGTAATTCCTGCACAAAGCAACGGAGCGCATTCCGCGAGATTTACTCCGTCAGCAATGTGAAGCACGAAGTGCTCGTCGGTAACGATCTCTTTCGAATAGCCACCGTACTCAACCTCACCGTTGTAACCATATGCGTTATAGCTGCCAACTGGCCCTTTTTCGCAATAGCTTTCGAGGTTTGCTTTGCAGGCATCGCACTCACGGCAGGAATCGACGAAAACTCCAACGCCGACGGTTTGTCCGACCTTGAACTTAGTAACAGCAGAGCCAACTTCAACCACATGGCCAACAATTTCATGACCTGGAACCATCGGGAAGATGTCGCTTCCCCACTCCGAACGAGCCTGGTGCACATCCGAGTGACAGATTCCCGAGTAAGCGATGGCCACTCGAACGTCCTTTTCGCCTAAAGCCCTGCGTTCGATAGTCCCTTTGACCATCGGTGCATTGGATGTGTTGATAATCAGTGCTTGTGTGGTGGTCATTACAAACTACTTTCCGAGTGAATCAAGTGCCGCATTCAAGGTGGCTGATGGGCGCATCACGCTCGCAACCTTTGCGGCGTCTGGACGGTAGTAACCGCCAATCTCCACTGCCTTGCCCTGCACTGCGACAAGCTCTTCGACAATCTTGGCTTCTGCATCGGTCAGGGTCTTAGCCAGTCCAGCAAATGCTGAAGCTAGTTCGGCGTCCTTCGACTGAGCCGCCAATTCCTGAGCCCAGTAGAGACCCAGGTAGAAGTGGCTTCCACGATTGTCGATTGTGCCAATCTTGCGACCTGGCGAACGGTCTTCTTCTAAGAAGGTTCCAGTTGCGCGATCGAGAGTGTCAGCAAGTACCTGAGCTCGAGCATTACCAGTGGTAGTTGCCAAGTGTTCGAGTGATGCAGCAAGTGCGAAGAACTCACCTAGTGAATCCCAACGCAAGTAGTTCTCTTCCAAGAATTGCTGCACGTGCTTTGGTGCTGAACCACCCGCACCGGTTTCGAAAAGTCCACCACCGTTTAGCAACGGAACAATCGAAAGCATCTTTGCGCTGGTGCCCACCTCAAGAATTGGGAATAGGTCGGTGTTGTAGTCACGCAAAACGTTTCCGGTCACAGAAATTGTGTCGAGTCCCTGTCGAATTCGTGCGAGTGAGTACTTAGTTGCATCGGCCGGCGCCATGATCTCGATGGTTAAACCATTGGTGTCGTGATCGCCAAGGTATTCGTTTACCTTTGCAATGATTGCGGCATCGTGTGAACGTGCTTTGTCTAACCAGAAAATCGCAGGCACGTTGGTTGCGCGTGCACGACTGACAGCAAGCTTTACCCAGTCGCGAACGGCAACGTCTTTAGTCTGCGTTGCACGCCAGATGTCGCCCTTGCCAACCTCGTGCGAAATCAAAACTTCGCCAGCTGCGTTTACCACTTCATCGCGACCATCGGCTTTGATTTCGAAAGTCTTGTCATGGCTGCCGTATTCCTCGGCGGCCTGAGCCATCAAACCAACGTTCGGCACAGACCCGATGGTGGCTGGGTTTAGCGGACCGTTGGCGACAACATCATCGATGGTGGCCTGGTAAATACCGGCATATGAAGAGTCAGGAATCACAGCAATGGTGTCTGCCTCGGCGCCGTTTACATCCCAGAGCTTGCCACCGTTTCGGATCAAGGCAGGCATCGACGCATCCACGATGACGTCAGATGGCACGTGCAGGTTGGTGATGCCCTTGTCGCTATTGACATAGCTAAGGCGTGGACCGGCAGACAGTTGCTGATTGAAATCGGCAATGATCGCTTCTCCGCCGGAGACATTTGCAAGCCCATCAAGAATTGCACCGAGTCCATCGTTTGCGTTTAGGCCAGCCGCCTCAAGTGCAGCGCCGTGCTTCGCAAATGCTTCGGCAAAGAAAACCTTTACAGCGTGACCAAACAGAATCGGGTCGCTGACCTTCATCATGGTTGCCTTTAAGTGAAGTGAGTAAAGCAGATTCTCTGACTTGGCTTCCTCGACAGTATTAGCCAAGAAAGCATCGAGTGCACGAGCACTCATGAAAGTACCGTCGACAATTTCACTAGCCAAAACTTTGAGGCCAGTCTTTAGAGCAGTCTCAGTGCCATCCGCTGCAATATGACGAATAGTTAGCACATCATCTTTTGGCAGAAGGGTTGACTTCTCGTTTGAGAAGAAGTCGTCGTGACCCATAGTTGCCACGCGAGTCTTCGAACCAGCAGGGAACGGCTTGTTCACGTGTGGGTGCTTGCGCGCATAAGCCTTCACCGAAAGAGGTGCACGGCGGTCACTGTTACCTTCGCGAAGCACAGGGTTAACTGCGCTTCCCTTTACCTTGTCGTAGCGTGCACGAGCGTCGCGTTCCGCGTCGGTCGCAGCCTCGTCCGGGTAATCAGGTAGATCAAATCCAAGTGCCTGCAGTTCGGCAATCGCTGCCTTCAACTGAGGAATAGATGCCGAGATGTTCGGCAGCTTGATGATGTTTGCTTCTGGAGTGGTCGCCAGCTTTCCGAGTTCACCAAGGGCATCGCCAACCCGCTGCTCTGGCTTTAATCGATCGCTGAATACCGCCAAGATTCGACCAGCGAGTGAGATGTCTCGGGTCTCGATGTTTACATTTGCCGCCTTGGCATATGCCTGCACGATTGGCAAAAGTGAAGCTGTGGCCAATGCTGGTGCTTCATCGGTGTAGGTGTAGTAAATAGTCGATTCGTTCACGACGCTGGGTACTCCGGTTCTAGAGGCTAACTATCCAAGACTACCCTTTGGGCTGGGAAGGCTATCGCCTTGGGAAGGCCAGGATCGAGCTGTCTATCGCGCCGATACTTGGAGCGCCGGTAATCGCCATAGCCTCAATTAGCTCAGAACGAAGAATTTCAAACGCCCGCTCGACCCCTGCCGTACCACCTGTGGCAAGCCCCCAGATTACGGGTCTACCGACTAGAACAGCCTTTGCACCTAAAGCCAGTGCTCTAATGACATCAAAACCCGAGCGAATTCCGCTATCGGCAAAGACTTCGAGGTCGCTGCCAACTGCATCAACGATTGACGGCAATGCGTAGGCTACCGGCTGCGAATAACGCATTCCCTGGCCAGCATGGTTGGAAACGATAATGCCCGCGGCGCCGTAGTCACGAGCTCGAATTGCATCGTCTTCGCGAATCACGCCTTTCAGCAAAAGCGGCAGATTTGAAAGTCCCCGTAACCACTCCAAATCTTTCCAAGTAACTGCCGGATTAGGGAATGTTGAACCAAAAGGTCGATCGCTGTAGTCGCTATTCACATAAAACTTGTGTTCCGCTCTGTCCCAATACTCAAACAGCGAGAAAAAGGCTTCGCGCATTGGCCTTGGAAACGAAGGCATAACGGGAAGATCGACGGTCAGACAAAGTGCCGAAGCACCAGAGGCCACTGCACGTGCAACAACATCCTCGACAATGGATCTGTCCTTCACCCAATAAATTTGTTGCCAGTATTTTCCGGTTGCAATCTCACCTACTGGTTCTGGGCCTCGATGACCATTCATGCTCAAAGTCATTATGGTGTCTGCATTTACCGTCGCACGAGCTGTGGCAACTTCACCATCAACATGGAGAAAACTCGAGCCGATAAATGGAGCAGCGATTATTGGCTGTGAAATCCTTTGGCCAAGCACCGACACAGATGTATCGATAGTGCTCACATCAACCAAGGCACGCGGGCGTAATCTAAATTCAGCCCAAGCGGCAATGTCACCACGGAGTGTTTCGTCAGTGCCCACATTGTTTACAAAAGACTTGTAATGCTCCGGCATAAGTTTCTCTGCAGCGAGTCTCATTTCCTCGATGTCAAAAATATTATTTAGATCACTCAAATGGGCACATTTCCTAATTGTTCCTATTTCAATTTTGGGGTAACCAATCAAAAAACCAAACTCTACTGCTAAGTATCCTGAGTCTAGTTAAGCGTCAAACAAGGGAGTGGGCGATGAGAAAAGTACGTTGGGGTTTAGTGGGCACCGGTGGTATTAGTAGCCGCACCGTGGGTGACCTTCGCCTTTGTGCCGATGCCGAAATTGCCGCTGTTTCATCCAGGCAACAAGCCAACGCAGACGAATTCGCGCTGAAGTGGGATATCCCTCACGCCTTTGGTGACTTTGAAGACATGATCGCTGGCGACGCAATTGATGCGGTGTACATCGGCACCCCACACGGCACACATTTCTCTCTAGCCAAGCGAGCACTAGAAGCAGGAAAACACGTGCTCTGCGAAAAACCCCTGACAATGTCTCCGGATGATTCCCGTGAACTTTCCCGTATTGCCAAGGAAAAGAATTTGTTCATCATGGAAGCCATGTGGATGAAGTTCACCCCTGGCATGCAAAAAGCCATGGAGTTAATCAAGCGAGGAGAAATTGGTAAGCCAAGCTTCATCCAGGCCGGCCTCGGCTATGCGGTGCCAAAAGATGGTCCAGTTAGGTTCTGGGATCCCAAACTCGGCGGTGGCGCCCTATATGACATGGCGATTTACCCAGTCACTTTGGCTCAGATGATTTTTGGCGAAGTGGAATCACTGACTGCAACCGGGCTCATGCTTGAAAATGGAGTCGACCTGCACGAGGGTTACACCATCAACTATGTCGGTGGAGGAATTGCACAACTAGTGACTTCAATTGATTTCTTCATTCCACCTAAAGGTTGGTTGGGTGGCACCAAGGGAAGTCTCGAATTCAACCAACCGCTTTGGTCGCCTAGGTCAATTACCTTGACAGTAGGCAAGCCGCCTCAGCCGCCTGTGGTCGAAGAGATCTCCTTCGACATCGAGGGAGCTGGATATGTGCCAATGTTCCGCGAAGTCATCAAGTGCATACTCGCAGGTGAAATTGAGCACCCGTTGCATCCTGTAGCTGAGACCGTCACAGCCTTGGAGACACTGCACGCAATCCACGCCCAATTAAAGTAGTTCGAATTAAAGCCGCAACGGTAGAGTCTCGTCAACCACCTTATATCCGTTCTGGCCCAAGAATCTAAGTGGCTGGCTCTGAAATCTGAGGCAATTTTGTGCATAGGATTACTCGAAACTTGAGCAGCCAAGGTCTAGAAAAAACTAGCAATTCGGCACAAAATGAATTGGCAGAGCCTCAAATTTCGCGGTGGATGCTCTTAAGTTTGACGTAAGCCCCAATTGCCTCAGGACCATATTCGACTCCCAAACCACTGTCTTTCCAACCACCAAATGGGGCGGCGAGGTTCGAGCCATAGAAATTGATACCCATTGATCCCGTTTCTATTTTTCTTGCCACTGCTTCGCCATGATCAGTATCGGAGGTAAATATTGATCCCCCAAGTCCGTATGCAGAATCATTGGCGATTCGAATTGCGTCTGCCTCATCGTCGTAAGGAATCACCACTAACACCGGACCAAAAATCTCCTCCTGGGCAATTCTCATCGAATTATCAACGTCGGCAAAAATAGTCGGCTTAATAAAGAACCCGGTGTCTATTCCATCAGGCATACCAAGGCCACCTGTAGCTAGGCGAGCGCCTTGCTGTATTCCAATCTCAATGTAAGAAGTAACTCGTTCTTTCTGAGCTTTTGAAGCGGATGGGCCAAAAACTGTATCGGAGTCAAAAGGATTCCCAACTTTATATTCCGAAATTTTTTGGACCATGCCATCGACGATGTAATCGTATTTTGACCTTGGGGCCAAGACTCGAGTCGAGTTGTAACAGGTTTGCCCAGTGTTGCGTAAGCAAGTGCGATTGAAGGAATTCAAGAAAAGATCTAAATCCGCATCCGGCAAAACAATTGCTGCCGATTTACCTCCCAACTCGAGTGTGACGGGCCGGAGAAGTCGAGCGCAGTGCTCTGCGATAATTTTTCCAGCTCCAGTAGATCCAGTAAATGCGACTTTAGCTATACCTGGATGTTGCACCAATAGTGAACCGGTTTGACGATCACCAGTTACCAGATTGATTACTCCCGCCGGAATTCCTGCAGCTTGGGCAGCTTCTATGAGAACACGAAGGTCGAAGGATGTTTCCTCTGCCGGCTTGATTACCACAGTGCAACCAGCAATGAGTGCTGGAGCAAGTTTTACCATGACTAGGGTTAGCGGAAAATTCCAAGGTGCAATCAATAGACAAACGCCTCTAGGCTCACGGTAAACGTGGGTGAACCTGGTGGTTCCAGCAAAGGGTCTGCGATCATCTTGATCAACGAATTCGTGAAGGCTTGCGTAATACCGAAGAATTCCGGCCGAGTGCGCGGCCGCTGTTGCCGATTCGCTAATTGGCGTGCCATTTTCACTTGAAATTGCCACTGCCATTTGGTCGCCACGGGCCGCCAATTCATCGGCCAGGCGAAGCATGAACTCGGCCCTCTTCTCAGCGCCGATGCCGCTCCAAAGGTTAGAAGCAAATGCGTCAGTAGCAGACTTAACTGCTCTGTCAACGTCGGCTTCGCGTGCGTTTGGCACTTCACCCCAAACTTTTTCTGAATAGGGATTGACCAGTTCTAGCCGTTGGTCACTCTGCGCTTTAACCCAGGTGCCACCGATGAACAAGTCGGAATGGTATTCGCTTGCAAGTGCTGTTAGCGACATAGCTTGACCTTAGATGACATCTAGCTTCAGCAGGTCAATAGATCTGTGAAGTTCCGCTGACGCAAGTGCACGCGCAGTTTCGGTTATCAATTCAGGATAGGTGCCTTGTTCAAGTTGTACTCGATACTGACTTGGTGTCTTTCTAAACCATCCGCTCGCCAAAGCGATTCCAGCTGGTGTGAAACGCCATAATCTGTCAGCGTCTCGAACTAATGAGTCTTCGATTGAATAAGACTCCATTCGAGTGTCATGACCATCAATAATTTTTGTTACTTTCAAGATTGTTTCTTCGTCGTAGCCAAGACCAGGAAGAACTTCTCTGGCTATGTTGCAACCCTCCAACTCGTGGAGTCGTCGGATATCGCTCTTGCGCCAATCCCCTTGGAACCCTTCGGTGAATATCTTTGACTCATCGCAGCGTGACCAACCAGTGTCATGCAGCAAGATTGCGGTGCGCACCACAAGTGCGTCAGCTTCAGGATGGGCATCGAGGAGAAACTCTGCAAAGGTGAAAGAAAGTGGGGTGTGAATATCATTCCCACGTGAACGCAGTGGCTCTTCAACCGCGCGCCACAAAGCGTCAAGACTTCCCCAGGTCCCCTTTGGGCTCTTACCGCCACCGATTGTGTCGACAGTCTCAAGTGTGTATGACATTTAATTCAACTTTCTAATCGGTAATGAGAGTCTTGAGTGCAATGGAATCGTCAGCAGCTGCTGAGGCATCAATGGTTTGCCCTGCGGTTAGGCAGCGCCTTACAGCCATGAAATCAACTGGCTGATTTACGCAGTCAATCGCAAGCAAGCGGCCGCCCTTGTAATACAGCACTGAAAATGCATCAGCGTCAGGATTACCGCGCAGAACTGTTTGGTCATAGCCAGTTGATAGTCCGGCAATTTGTAGCTTGACTTCCGCCTGGTCGCTCCAGAACCAAGGTAGGGCGTGGTAGGTATCCCGATGTCCCAGCAATGTTTTAGCAGCAATTTTTGCCTGATCTACAGCATTTTGAACCGACTCGAGGCGTACCATTCCGTCTGCACCTGTCGGATTCGGCAACAAGGTTGCATCCCCTGCAGCCACCACCAATGGATTCGAAGTTTCGGCAAATTCATTTACCTGAATTAATCCATTGACTATTTCAAGTCCAAGCATTTCTGCAATTTCGATTCTGGCAACTACTCCGATTCCAACCATGACAACATCTGCAGGAATCACAGTTCCGTCTTCGAGTTCAACGCCAGATAGAGTTCCAGATTGTCCCGTGAAGCCTTTGATCTTGGCATTGAGCACAATCTTCGCTCCGTGCCGTTCATGGAAATTCTTGAAGTACTCGCTGGTGATCGGGCAAACTGCTCGCGCCATCATGCGATCAAGACCCTCGAGGATTGTTACGTTTTTCCCGGCTTTCCGCGCGACCGCCGCAACTTCTAGTCCGATAAACCCTCCGCCGATGACTACGACATTCTTTGAGTTTCCCCAACGTGACTTAAGTTTTCGAGCATCCTCGATGGTACGCATGTAAAGCACGCCGTCGAGATCGCTTCCTGGAATATTGAGCCTGCGCGGCGTGGAGCCAGGAGTTAGTGCGAGACGCTCAAATTGAATTTCACGACCTGATTCGGTTTTTGCAACGCCTCCATCACCAGCGGCTTGAACTTCGACTATTGCATCTCCGAAAATCAAGTCAATTTTGGAGTCTAGATAGAACTTTTCATTTCTAAACTGAAGGCTTTCTTCGTCCGCATCGCCATAAAGAAAAGCCTTAGAAAGTGGTGGTCGTTGATATGGCGGAATATTTTCATCACCAACCATGGTGATGGCGCCCTCATAGCCGCCTTCACGCAAGCTATCGGCAATCTGCATGCCAGATTGCCCTGCGCCAATGATCAATATTCCGCGACTCATTGCTAAACCTGCTTTGGCGCAATTTCTACTCGAAGACCGTCAAATTCGGCACACATTTTTATTTGACAGCTAAGTCTGCTGCTGTCACGACGATCACAAGCAGCTCCATCGAGCATGTCATCTTCTAAGTCACCCGGTCCGCCAACTACATCGGCAAATGCTTCGTCCACGAATACGTGGCAAGTTGCACAGGAGCAAGCTCCTCCGCACTCGGCAACAATTCCTTTGACGCCGTTTTTGACAGCAGTCTCCATGACTGAATCTCCATCTCGAGCCTCAAGAGTGGTTTCAGTTCCATCCGGAAGTATGTAGGTTACCTTTGGCATTTTGCTGCTTTCTATTTCGTGGTGCTAAATAAATTGTTTTCCGCCATCAACAACGATGGTTTGCCCCGTGACAAAACTGGCTTTTTGGGATGCAAGAAATATCGCTGTGCCAACGATGTCCTCCGGTTGGCTTGCGCGCTTCAGTGAACCTCGGTCAACTCCATAAGTTTGGGCATCGTCCATCAAAGAGAGGCTGGCATCAGTAAGGGTAAAGCCAGGTGCAATGGCGTTCACTGTGACTCCAGATGCTCCCACTTCTTTTGCCATTACGCGGGTCATTCCGATAACCGCAGCTTTACTTGCCACATAATGCATCCACATTGGCGAACCGCTGTAAACCGTGGCCGAAGCAATGTTGATAATGCTGCCGCCTGGTTGCGACATGTGTGGATAAAGCGAGGCAGAGCATTGCCACGTTCCTTTTACGTTTACATTCATGACGCGATCCCACTCAACTGGATCGATTTCGGTGAACTTGGCCCGCTTCAAAGTCGCATAAATCGCGGCATTGTTGATTAGTACATCGATTGGACCAAACCGACTGACTGTCTCTGCGGCGAGGTTATCCGTTGATTCTTTACTAGTGACATCAACTTTTACAGCGATGGCGTCTCCGCCAGCTTTCGTAACCAGGTCTACCGTCTCACTAAGTCCAGCTTCGACAAGGTCGGCCGCGACAATCTTTGCGCCTTCTGCCGCAAAACCAAGGGCAAACTCTCTTCCCAACCCACCAGCGGCACCGGTGATCACTACGACTTTGTCTTTGAGTTCGAATCCCACGTTATGCCTTTGGTCTGTACGTCTTGGAAATTTGCGGAGTCATATCAATCGATGCTATCGACACCAATACCCGACTCATTGCTCGCCCGGCATCGGTAAAAAGCTCGTTGTATGCACGATAAGCACATAACCGCAGTGATTGTTCGTCATTCAAACCAAACCAGTCGTTCACCACACTTCTACCATGTGGAGTGACTCTCCAAATTTTGTCTGCATCTTTCACTATTGCGTCGTTGATACTGATTGGCTCTGCTCGAGTGTCGTGGCCATCAATAATTGCGCAAATTTCTTCGATATCGGTTTCTGGAAGCCCAACTTCAGTGAGGATTCGGTGCGCAATCTTTGCGCCTTCTTTCTCGTGCTGAATTACAAGGTGATGCCTTGATCCATCTCGATCAGGTGAGATTGCTTCTAAGTTTTCTCTCTCATCAACTGTCGACCAACCGATATCGTGAATCAGTATCGCTGGGAGAACAATGTTCTCCTGTGCCTCAGGAATTTGCGATAACAATGCATTGGCAATGCCGTATGCATATAAGCAATGAGCATCATTGTCTCTGGTCTTCAGAAAGTCTTTCGCTAATTCCCAAATGGCAGCATCCCGCGAAGTGAGTGCCATGAGGCCGGGAACATTCTCGGCCTGAGGCAGCTTGTCCGTGACGTCACGGCCAAGATAGTTAATCACTTCGCGGGATGCTGACATTGTTGGTTCTTTCTAGATTGCCGGTGCTAGCCGACAATCTCGACCTTTCCGTTTGAGCCATCAACGCGGATGGTCATGCCGGTCTTTATCTTGGTAGAGGCAGAACCGGTACCGGTAACGGCAGGCAAGCCGTATTCGCGGCAAACGATGGCCGCGTGGCTCATCATTCCACCGATGTCGGTCACTGTTGCCTTGATCTTGCCGAATACCGGACCCCATGAAGGTGCAGTAACAGGAGCCACCAGGATTTCGCCGGGCTGAAGTTCGTCCAACTGCTCAGGGCCGGTGATGATGCGTGCCTTACCTTCAACGACACCAGGTGATGCAGCCATTCCCTTTAGTGTGTTCGGGTCGTCGTCATCGCCACCGAGCCACTGTGCAACCTGCTCGGTTGTAATACCCCAGAGCATGATGGTGAAAGGCTCGTTGATTTCGGCTGGTGGTTCGTTGAATGCTGGTTCCGGACGGGCTGAACTCAAGGCTGCGACTATCTTGCGACGACGCTCGATTTCTTCAGGCCAGTAGCTCGGAGCGATGCAATCTGCACCAACGCCCCAACCGGTAGCCAAGTCGAATAGCACTGGGCGTACCTCGTCACGAGTCAAGTACAACATGTCGTCTGGTTCATTCCAGAAACCATATCCGTGCAGGACTCGACTTAGCTGACGAACTTTGCGCCAGAAGACTCCCATAGTCCAGTGCTCGATGTAGAAGTTGTGGTCTTCAACGTAAGGATAAACAGTACGAGCAAGACCAAGCTTTCCTTCGAACGTAGCTTTGGCTTCGCCTTCTAGGAATTCGCTGTACTCGGCAACAATTCGATCGCGCTCGACAATCAGTGCGTCTTTTGGACGATGAAGTTGCTCGCCTTTGGCAGCTCTGCTTACGTAATCCTGAACGTAACCCATTGGTAGGTCTAGGTGGTCACGCCAGTAAACATCACTTCCATAGAAGCCATTGCCGCTTGTGTAGTTGAACCAAGGGTTTTGTGCGTTATTCCAGGCCGACACCCACTCGCGTCCCTTTTCTGAACCGTTCAACGCAGCGACAATTGCCTCTGCACCATCGTGCTTAGCAAATACATCAGCCAGACCAAGATTTGCTGCCAACATTGCTAGGGTTTTGAGCTCGTCATCAGGACGGAACAAAACCGAGTCAACGCCCATAACCATCTTTGCAATTGCAAGGTCAGGGATGCCAGGGAAGGTTTCTTTACAGAACATGAAGAAGTCGAGATACGCAACGTATCCCAAGTTCAAGAACTCGAAGTGGTACTCCCAGTTCTGGTATGCCAGCTGAATCAGGCGGTCATAATCCGCCATCATCTTGGCAGTTGGGTCAATACCGGCACCTGATTCGACTACTGAGAAGTCGACCATCTCAGGTAGCGCTGAGAATTCGATGGCGTCCATCTCTTCGATGGTCGCGTGAACCTTCTTCTTCCAGTTTTCTAGGAGGCTATCCCAGTTCTGGAAGTAGTGTCCGGCACGTTGCAAGAAATGTGGCACGCGATCCGGAATCAATTCTGGTGCCACACCAACGGGGCTCATGTAGCAGTAGCCATTGTGGATGCGGAATTCGATGCCGTTGGCTGGTGGAATGATGTAGTGGCGAGTGTTGTAGGCGCCTAGACAGCGAACCGCAAACTCGACACCAACGGTCTCAAATGGCTTGAATACGTTTGGCCAGTGCTGACTGTCACAGAACCAAAACTTTTTGTCCTCTTTGTCCCGCAAATTGTCGCGGAATACGAGGTTATATGGGTACAACTCTTGCCAACCCTCAGCTCCAGCTGGGGCATGCAGATCATACGGTGAATCAAAACTCTTTCTCTTCACTGTCTGCTCACTTTCTTAGTTACTCATCATTGATGTACTGCGGATTGTGGTGCGTTGTATTTCTTTATTCGTTACTTTCCAGAGGTGCCGAATCGATCAGCCATCTGCGCCATTAGCGAATTGGTGATTGCTTCGATTCCAGATCCGGCCGAAGTAATTTTTACTTCTGCCGGTTTTTGCGACCAGACGGTTTCTGGACGAGACTGCAATAGCAGCACGTTTTTTCCCTCTGGAAGATCTGCATCGATTGCCCATTCGATATCTTGCACGCAGCCGTAATGCTTCTCTGCGCTCTTTGCCAAACGAGCAACCGCGATAAGTTCCTCGTCACTCAAGCTTGGTGAGTTTCGTCGGGCCTCGTCGACTTCTTTGCGAGTAATTCCACCCTTGCCGTCTGGAATTAACTCCTCATGCTTGTCTCCAATAATTCTCTTCACTGGATGCATCATCACTTTGTCTATTACAAAGTTGTCTGGTGTTACCTCGCCCGAGACAACCATCTCGCCCAGTCCCCAACTTGCATCGACTACAATTTTCGACTTGTCGCCGTTGGTAGGGTCAATTGTCATTGCAACGCCTGAAGTTCGAGAGTTAACCATCTTCTGCACCGCAACAGCCATTGATAAACCTTCTTCAGGAATGTTGTTGGCATTTCGATAAGTCATCGCTCGCGAGGTGTAAAGGCTTGCCCAGCATTCACGAATCTTGTGCATCACATTGCTGCGACCAACAATCCAAAGATATGTGTCCTGCTGTCCGGCAAATGAAGCATCAGGCAAATCTTCAGCCGTTGCACTCGAGCGAACCGCCACAGCGACTTCCCCGCCGCATAATTCCATGAGAGCCTCGTAAGCTCTGTGAGTTTCGTCATGCACATCCTGCGGTACCGCTTGCTCCAGGATTAACCCACGAATCTTTTCAGACACGGCATCAACTGATTTAACATCTTCAAAGTTCAAGCCCTGTTGTAAGTCGCTAATTTGCTCGAGCAAATCGGTTTGAGTCATCACTGCATCGAATGCATCGGTGGTAACTGCAAATCCAGGAGGGACCGGCGCGCCAGCCGCAGTCATGATCGCAAGACTGGTGCACTTGCCGCCAAGTTTTTCGTGCTGGGGCGTTTCATCCGAATCGAAGGGGAAGGTATACATAACTCCGACTTTCCGTTGGTTCGTCAACGATGCCGCGCTATGCGGCTTCGTTGTCCCATTCCACAGGGACTGCGGTTGGTACTCGGAAGGATAGGTTTTGCCCAAATGAGATTTCGGATCCAGACTTGAGCCGCAATGTAGGCACATTTTTCGTTATCTCCTCTAGGGCTACCCGGGTCTGAAGTTTGGCCAGCATGTTTCCCAAGCAATAGTGAATTCCGTAGCCAAAAGCCAGGTGGCTTCTGGCGTTTTCACGGCCGATGTCGAATGCATCTGGCTGATCAAACACAGTGTCGTCTCGGTTTGCAGACCCCATAACGAGAAGTAAGTTTGATCCGGCAGGAATTTCAACTCCACCGATTACGCCATCTTTCACGGCCTTGCGTCTCCATGCTGTGATGCTTGGACTGTATCGAAGCACTTCATCGATTGCTCCAGGAATTTTTTCCGGATCTGCCACTAGAGCCTCGTAGGCGACGCGATGCTGAAGCAGCACTCGAATGGAATTGCTGATAAGAGTTGTTGTGGTCTCGTGACCGGCGAACAACAAGCTATATAGCACTGAAGCGATTTCGTGGTCTGTTATCTCCTCACCAGCTGCCTGAAGCTCAACAAGATCAGTCACCAAATTGTCACCTGGGTTTGATTTTGCGTTTGCTACTAAGTGCTGGCAGTAGTTCCAGTACTTAACCATGTTGTGCGCGTGAGGAATTTGTTCCTCATCAGTTAGTTCAGACCAAGTTATAACTGCTCGGCTTGTTGCCCACTCTTTAACTTCCGGAATTTTTGTAACTGGAACTCCAAGAAGGGTAAGGATGGTGATGGTTGGAAGATCGTATGCGATGTCAGCAAGGATGTCGCCGCCCGCTGGCCCCTTTTCCAACATCGCTGAAATCTGTGCGTTCACGTTGTCGCGAATCATTGGCTCCATTACTTTGTAGCGTCGTGGAGTGAATGCTTTCGATGCGACTGCTCGAATTCTGGTGTGTTCGGGCGGGATGCGAGCCGAGAGGCCTGAGTATGCCGTGAAGCCGCCATCGGCCATAATTTTCTTAGCCGGATCTCCTAGTGGGCGCACTGGGGCCTGGGCGTTTTCAGACGAAAAGGTCTCCCAATTCTCAAATGTGGCTTTTACGTCTTCGTAACGGGTCACCACGTAGTAACCGATGCGGTCGTCATACATAACTGGCTGCTCGCGGCGGAGCTCCTCGTAGGCGGGATATGGGTTATTCATATCGAACGGCTCAAAGCCGTGATAGCCAGCAGGGCAAACAGCTTCTGACATTGGTTTCCTCTCCATTGAGACCTATTCGAATTGTTCCTAAATAGCGGGCTCTCTGAAAAGTCCATTCTCACTCAGTGAGAAAAAACAAAGGAGGTGTTATCAAATCTTCACAATTGAAGATTTACCTATCTAAGACTGATATTGGTGGCTCTCTTAGCTGGAGTAAGTGCCTGTTGAATTCGATCCGCCGTACCCTTTAGCAAGGGCAGTAATCGCTGCAATTCCTGCTCTCTAGCCGACTCAACCACAATTCCAATCGCGGCAATGGTTGTGCCCTCCACGACAACAGGCACTGCAATCGATGAGGCACCGAGTCGCATCTGCTCTACCGTCATGGCGTAACCCTGTTTTTGTGCCTGGCGCAATTGGCTCTCAAGCGAATCGCGATCAAGATTGGTTTTTGTCGTCGGTGCCACCAATTTCTTATCTAAGTAAGTTTTCACGAACCACTGGGGTTCGGCTGCAAGTAGCACCCTGCCCACTGCCGTTGAATGCAATGGGAGTTTTGAACCAACCCTAGAAACCATGGGAACCTTTTTCGAACCATAAATCTTGTCAACGTACAAAGCAGTCGCACCTTGCCTTACAGCCAAATGCACATTCTCATGAGTCAAATCAAATAAGTCCTGTAAATATGGTCGAACAACATGCTCTCGTTGTGATAGGCCCGCGTGCTGTCCTAGCTCCCAAATTCGAATGCCAACCTGAAAGTTACCGTCGCTGGTTTTCGAAATAGCCCCCCAGCTTTGTAGCTCGCCAACGAGGCGATACGTGGTGGACACCGGCAGTCCAGTTGCTGATGAGATTTCCGCGATGGAGAGGGCTTTGTTACTAGATTCGAAGGCCTCAAGGATTGACAAGATTCTGCCAGTGACAGATTCCTGAGCTTTCTTAGCCACAGATGACTCCCAATTGGTATGTGTTCTTGCAGTCCAATCAGCCTAACCCTGTCTTCTCACTCAACGAGAAGACCTACCCAGACACAGCGTGGTTTGGAGTACTTTGAAGCAAAACCGTTCGTGGATTACTTAATTACTCGCCCCAAACGCAGAAACCCACCCCTGAGGGTGGGTTTCAATATGCGGTGTGGCTAGTGAGGGATTCGAACCCCCGAAGGCTGAGCCGGCTGATTTACAGTCAGATCCCTTTGGCCGCTTGGGTAACTAGCCATTGTTGCCAAAGGCAACCTCACAAGAATACTCGGATATCAGGCCGAGCGCTATTCCAGTTTGAGGTTAGCCCTTGACCGAGCCCGCTACCAATCCTCCGATGATGTACTTCTGAAGCGAAAGGAAGAGGGCAACGAGTGGGACAGTCGCAATCAATGATCCGGCTGCAAATGGCCCCCAGTTGGCGCCGAACTGGGCGCCTACGAAGGCTTGAAGACCAACTGCAACAGTTCGAGTATTTACGTCTTGCAGGAACAAGCCAGCAAGCACGAATTCGTTAAAGGTTCCGATGAATGAGAGCAACGAGGTGACTACCAGCACAGGCGAGGTAAGCGGAAAGAAAATCTTCCAGAAGATTTGGGAAGGAGTAGCGCCGTCAATTTTGGCTGCCTCATCAAGTTCCATTGGAACGGTGTCGATGAATCCCTTAAGTAGCCATGCGTTAACACCCATCGAGCCACCGAGATAAATCAAGATCAAACCACCGTGACTACCGAGGCCGAAAGCCGGAAACACGGTTGAGATGTTTTCCATCATTACGTAGATGGCAGCAAGTGCAAGGAAGGCAGGGAAAACTTGGATAAGCAAAAGTGCTTGCATTCCAACCTTGCGGCCCTTGAACCGAAGTCGTGAAAAAGCGAAAGC
>JBJTNZ010000061.1:0-8512 GCA_046074345.1 Micrococcales bacterium
GGTTGTTTAGAACAACGCGAGCAACCGCGTCCTTCTTTAGAACTACAACCAAACGCTGGCCGGTGCGACCCGAGGTCTCATCACGGATGTCGGCAATGCCGCTTAGGCGACCCTCTTTGACCAGACCAGCGATCTTCTCGGCGAGGTTGTCTGGGTTCACCTGATATGGAAGCTCGGTGACTACCAGGCAGGTGCGGTTGTGGATTTCTTCAACATTGACGATTGCTCGCATGGTGATTGAACCGCGGCCAGTGCGGTAAGCGGCTTCAATACCTGAACGTCCAAGAATTTCGGCGCCGGTCGGGAAGTCTGGGCCCTTGACTACCTTGAGCAGTTCTTCGAGCAGCTGCTCGTTGCTTGCTTCAGGGTTCTTCAGGTACCACTGGGCTCCGGCTGCAATTTCGCGGAGGTTGTGCGGAGGGATGTTGGTGGCCATTCCCACGGCGATTCCGATTGATCCGTTGACCAACAAATTCGGGAAGCGGCTCGGCAGGATGGTTGGTTCCTGGGTGCGGCCGTCGTAGTTGTCTTGGAAATCAACGGTTTCTTCGTCGATGTCGCGAACCATCTCCATAGCCAAGGTGGCCATGCGGCACTCGGTGTAACGAGGGGCGGCGGCTGGGTCGTTACCAGGTGAGCCGAAGTTTCCCTGGCCGTTGACCAGCGGGTAACGAAGGTTCCAGTCCTGGACCAGACGTACTAGGGTGTCATAAATCGCGGTGTCGCCGTGTGGATGGAACTGTCCCATGACGTCGCCGACCACTCGAGAACACTTGCTGAACTGCTTGTCTGGGCGGTAACCGCCGTCGTACATCGCGTAAATCACACGACGGTGTACTGGCTTCAATCCATCGCGAACATCCGGTAGCGCACGACCGACGATAACGCTCATCGCGTAGTCGAGGTAGCTGCGCTGCATTTCGACCTGGAGGTCGACTTGCTCTACATTGTCGTGAGTTGTGGTTACTTCTTCGTCTGCCATTTTTCTTAAGTCCTAGATGTCGAGGAAGCGAACGTCTTTTGCGTTTTGCTGAATGAAAGTACGACGTGCTTCTACGTCGTCACCCATCAGTGTGCTGAAGATTGCGTCGGCACGCGCTGCGTCATCGAGAGTCACCTGCAACAAAGTACGCTTTGCAGGATCCATGGTGGTGTCCCAAAGTTCGTCGTAGTCCATTTCACCAAGACCCTTGTAACGCTGAATCGAATTTTCCTTTGGAATCTTCTTTCCAGCTGCTTGTCCAGCAGCAAGTTCGCGATCACGTTCTTCGTCACTGAAAACATATTGGTGTGGTGCGTTTGACCACTTGATACGGAACAACGGTGGCTGTGCAAGATAAACAAAACCGTGATCAATCAATGGACGCATGTGGCGATACAAAAATGTCAAAAGCAAAGTGCGGATGTGCTGTCCATCAACATCGGCATCGGCCATCAAAACACACTTGTGATAGCGAGCCTTTTCAATATCGAATTCTTCACCGATGCCGGTACCGAATGCGGTGATGAGTGCTTGCACTTCGGTGTTAGCGAGCATGCGATCTAGACGTGCGCGTTCGACGTTAAGAATTTTTCCTCGTAGCGGAAGAATCGCTTGAGTTTCTGGATCGCGTCCGCGCATTGCTGAACCACCAGCCGAGTCACCCTCAACGATGTAGATCTCTGACTTCTTTGGGTCGCGTGATGAGCAGTCGCGGAGCTTGCCAGGCATGCCGCCTGACTCCAGCAATCCCTTACGGCGCGTGGCCTCGCGGGCCTTTCGTGCTGCCTGACGTGCGGTCGCTGCCTGGATGGCCTTGCGTACGATGTCTTTCGCGATGCTCGGGTTGCGCTCCAGCCAGTCACCGAGTTGTTCGTTGACAACTTTTTGCACGAACGCTTTAACTTCGGTGTTACCAAGTTTGGTTTTGGTCTGACCTTCGAACTGTGGCTCTGCAATCTTCACAGAGATAACTGCGGTCAAACCCTCGCGGCAGTCATCACCGCTAAGGTTCTCGTCTTTTTCCTTGAGCAAGTTGCTTTGACGCGCGTACTTGTTTAGTAGTGAAGTCAATGCTGCACGGAAACCTTCTTCGTGAGTACCACCCTCGTGAGTGTTGATGGTGTTTGCGTATGTGTGCACCGACTCGTTGTATCCGGTGGTCCACTGCATTGCAATTTCTACGCTCAGGTTTTTCTCTTTGGTTTCAGATTCGAAACCAATAATTTCTGGGTTAACAACTTCGGTCTTCTTGGTTGCGTTGAGGTACTCAACGTAATCAGCAAGACCGCGCTCGTAAAGATAAGTGTCTTCGCGTCCGCTGCGCTCGTCGAACAAACTGATCTGCAGACCCTTGTTCAAGAAACACATCTGCTGGAAACGCTGTCGCAATGTTTCGTAGTCGTATTCGACTGTCTCGAAAATATCTGGGTTAGCCAAAAATTCAATTACGGTTCCAGTGGTGTCAGAGGCTGGACCTTGTTTGACGTCTGCTGTCGGTACACCCATCTTGAACTGTTGTGTCCAAAGGTGACCGTCACGTGCCACGACCGCACGAAGTTCAGTTGAAAGTGCGTTTACAACCGAAGCGCCAACACCGTGAAGTCCACCAGAGACTGCGTAGCCACCGCCACCGAATTTTCCACCGGCGTGCAGCACGGTAAGCACAACTTCGAGTGTGCTCTTGCCCTCGGTGGGGTGAACGGCAACCGGGATTCCTCGACCGTTATCGGCGCAACGGATCCAGCCGTCTTTGGTGATGGTGACATCGATGCTGTCGCAGAAACCGGCGAGTGATTCGTCTACGGCGTTATCGACGATTTCGTAAACCAGGTGGTGAAGACCACGAGGACCAGTGGAGCCGATGTACATACCTGGACGTTTACGGACGGCCTCTAGACCCTCCAGGACCTGGATATTCCCGGCGTCGTAGGTGTTGTCAGGTGCGTTCATTTGGTGCTCCTTTTACTGGATTAGGCCCACAGAAATGCGCTCCAAGAGCGACTGATATTCGGGGTTGCTAACCCTCAAATTCTACCCCGAAATGAGGACATTCCTGAGCAAATTACAACGTTGTAGTTCCCAGTGTTTATAAGGGATTTAGGCCCATTGGCAACCCTGGCTTAAACCAAAAAAGGACCCCATTTCTGGGGCCCTTTTCCGGTCATCAAAGGAGAATTTGAAGAGTTCGATTTAGCCAACAGTGATCGGGGCAATTAACTTCCCGTCAGTTCCAATTTCTCCGTTAATTACGGTGCCTGACACCTTTACTAGCTGCAGGGTGAACTTGCCGGTGTGCAGTGGCGGCAGGGTCACGGTCTGGGTGCCAGTGCCGGTAAGGGCAATCGCGGTGCTGTGAGCCTTAGGCGCTGGAAGTGCCTTGCCGTTAGCGTCAGTAGGTGGGGTTGCGCCAGCTGGAAGAGTCGGCGCGGCTTCGGTGACCACCAGCTGGTAAGTGCCATCGGTAGGCACGTTCACGGTAATGGTCTGTGGGGTCGCGTTCTGACCAAAGCCGCCCTTCATGCCGTGTCCGCGTTTCATGCCGTGGTCATCGCCGAAGCTAGGTGCGGTGGTGCTGGTTGAGCTGCCCGAGTTGGTGTCGGTCGACGAAGCCGCCATGGCTGGGGCTGCAATCGCGAGGCCGCCTAGTGCGAGGACGCTTGCGCCTGCTACTGCAAGCTTGGTGCTTAGTTTCTTTTCCATTGGAGGAGATCCTTTCTTTGGGAACAGGTTCAAAGTAAAGAACGAGTCTGCGAAATACCCTGTGAAACAGGGTTCTTCGAGGGTCTTGTCAGGGTTTTTGGAGGTTTCGGCGTGCAACCATTGTGGCTACTGCTCCCGTAATCCTTAGAGATGGCGGTTAAACTGATTCGAAAGGCGGTGCTGGTTGGGTTTCTTAGAGAACTTTGAAAAAGGCTTGGAACGCATCGTCACGGGTGCATTCTCCAAGACCTTTAAAAGCGAACTCCAACCAATCGAAATCGCTTCGGCAATCCGCGCCGAGATGGATGCCAAGGCAAGCATTGTCAGCCGTGACCGCATTTTGGCGCCGAACACTTTCGTGGTGCGGCTTTCGGCGGCTGACTTCGCTCGTATGCGAGCTTTGGGCAATAACTTGGTGTCTGAACTCACCGACCTCACCCAGAAACATGCTGTCAAACAGGGCTTCCAGTTCGGAGCTGCGCTCGACATCAAGTTGATCGAAGATGGCAGTCTGGTGCTGGGTCAAGTAAACGTCTCCTCTACTACCGAGGCAATCGAAGTTACCTGGACTCCCGCACTCGACCACAACGGGCGTCGCTACCTACTTACCGGAGCACGCACTTCGGTCGGTCGTGATGCTTCTGCAGATATCCAGATCGATGACAGCGGTCTATCGCGTAAGCATTTTGAAATATTGTGGGATGGCTCTAAAGCCGGTGTGCGTGACCTTGGTTCAACCAATGGCACAAAGCTAAACGGTCAAACTATTTCAGAAAGTTCGCTTCAGAATGATTCGGTGATCACTGCTGGTCGCAGCGAATTTATTTTCCGAGTAGTAGCGAACAAGGTGAGCAATGAGTGAGTTAGCGCTTTTCATTGTTCGAATTGCATTTCTTGTAGTTCTCTGGACTTTCATCTTCACAATTATTTCTGTAATTCGCGCAGACCTATTCGGACAAAAAGTTGTCTCGCGAGTGGCAGAGGCAAATACCCCGCAGCGAGTTTCGCAGCCGATTATTCCTTCTGCACCATCGAACTCGCTTACTGAGGCACTCATGAGTGAGCCTTCAGCTATGAGTGCGACGAAAGTTGTAGTCACCGATGGTCCGCGCAAGGGAGCTGAAGTGCGACTGGTAGGTCGTGAATTGACCATTGGTCGAGCAGAAAATAGCGACCTCGTAATTGATGACGAATACGCATCTACTCAGCACGCAAAATTGGTTTTGATTAACAACGACTGGCTAATTCAAGATTTGAATTCAACCAACGGCACGTTCATCGGTGAAAATCGCGTTGGCACTCCAGCCGTGATCAAGGTGGGTCAGGCCATTCGCATCGGTAAAACAGTTTTCGAATTGCGAGCGTAGTCATCGATGTCGGTGCAAGCCTTCGCAGCCAGCAACATTGGCAAGGTACGCAAGAGTAACCAGGACTCTGGGTACTCGGGCTATAACTTCTTCTTCGTAGCCGATGGCATGGGTGGTCACGCCGGTGGCGACATTGCTTCGGCCATGGTTTCCCAAGCAGTTGCTGGAGCAGACCAGCTCTACAGCACTCCCTTAGAAGCAATAAAGGGCGTTGATGCAGCCCTAGTGGCTGCGAATGAAAAGCTCACACGCACAGTGGCCGACCACCAAGAACTCCGCGGTATGGGAACCACTTTCTCGGGAATCATGTTGGTTGACGACAAGATTGCGCTTTCGCATATCGGCGACTCTCGCATCTACCGGGTAACCGACGGAAAACTAAAACAGGTTTCTAAAGATCACACTTTCGTTCAGCGTCTAGTAGATACCGGACGCATCACCGAAGAAGAAGCCTTAGTCCATCCCCGCAGAAATGTATTGATGCGCGTGCTCGGTGACGTTGAAATCGAATTAGAAATCGACTCGGAAATTCACGATGCCGTTCCGGGCGATAGATGGCTGCTATGCAGCGATGGTCTTTCTGGTGTTGTTCCTGAAGATGTAATTTCGCGAATCATGCTCAACAAAACTGTTGACGTAGAAGAGGCCGCGGAACTTTTGGTCTACGAAGCACTTGAGCACGGTGCACCTGACAACGTGACGGTCGTAATTGTCGATGTGCTCTCACCTGGTGTGCAATCCGCAACTGCACCCAGTGCAAAGTTTGTCGGCTCTGCCGAGAACGATGTCGTAATTGCAGAGCACAAGGGCAGAAGCATTGTCGAGATCTTCAATCCAAGAATTATTCGAGACTTGCTTACTCGTCAACCTGCCGATGCAGAATTCGCCGTCGAATCTGAAGAATTGCTTGAAAAAATTCTCAACGAAACGCGATCTAAAGTTCGCTGGCGCAAAATTCGTAGCGCGACGCTTGTGCTGATCCTGATTTCATTTGTTGTAATTTTGTTGAACTCTCTTTACAACTACACCCAGACTCGCTACTACATTGGCGAAAAAGATGGATACGTTGCGATCTTCAAAGGAATTCGTGAAGCTTTTGGTCCACTCCGATTCAGCACACTGTATGAGCGCACTTCTACTTTGATCACTGAACTAAACCCATATCAAAAACAACTGGTCGAGCGCACCATCAGTGGAGACTCACTGCTGGATATTCTGACTAAGTTAAAGACCCTCCTGAAGTTGGGGGGCTAGACCATGAGCACGACAACCGCCGCAATCGACATTTCCAAGATTGTTCGAGTAGTTCCGCGCAATCGCAACATCGAGCTGATGTTGCTGCTCTTTGCCATGGGCATCAACGCATTCGAACTTGCCCAAATCCAACTCTCGACTATCGAGATCCTGACGATGGATATCCTTACCTACTGGTCACCGCTAGCCATAGCCAGTTTGGTGTTGCACTTCTTATTGCGTTTCAAGGCCCGCGACGCAGACGCCCTGATTCTGCCAGCGTCCGTGTTGCTAAATGGTCTCGGTTTAGCAGAGATCTACCGCCTGGATATTGCCTCGCAAGCTAGCGGCGGAACCGAAATGTTCGGCATCAAACAGGTGATTTGGACGGTAGTGGCTATGTTGGCCGCGGCAGCAGTGGTCTGGTTTATCCCCAGCCACCTGTTCCTTCGTCGCTACGTATACATCTCTATGGTGATTGGTTTGGCGCTGCTGATTTCGCCAATGCTGCCAATCATCGGTAAAACCATCAACGGAGCCCACCTTTGGCTCGCAATTGGCGGGCTAACCTTCCAACCCGGAGAGCTAGCCAAGATTGCCCTGACCGTATTCTTTGCCGGATATCTGGTGACCCGTCGCGACTCCCTCGCCGTGGTTGGCCCGAAGTTCCTCGGGCTGCAGCTGCCTCGTGCTCGCGAGCTTGGCCCGATTCTCGCTATCTGGGCGGTCAGCCTGCTGGTGTTGGTCGGCGAACGCGACCTCGGTACCTCTCTGCTCTACTTCGGACTCTTTCTGGTGATGATTTATGTGGCAACCGGACGTGCCATTTATGTGGTGGTCGGCCTCGGTATGTTCTTCACCTCGGCATTCGTTGCCTCACGCGTGATGGATTACGTGTCCGGTCGTTTTGATGCTTGGTTGAATCCTTTCGACTCGAGTCACTACGACGCAATCGGTGGTAGCTATCAACTTGTTCAGGGAATATTCGGAATGGCACACGGCAGTGTGATCGGTACCGGACTTGGTGGAGGAGTTCCGCAATTAGTTCCACTAGCCGAGAGTGACTTTATTATTGCTTCGCTCGGTGAAGAACTTGGGCTTGCAGGAATATTTGCAATTCTCGCAATCTATCTTTTAATTGTGGCGCGCGGTGCTCGCATTGCTTTCAATCACAACGACGATTTCAGTAAGTTACTCGCAATCGGATTGAGCTTTGTAATCGCCTTACAAACATTTATTGTTATCGGCGGAGTGACTCGCGTGGTTCCACTCACCGGTCTTACTACCCCACTGCTTGCCGCTGGTGGATCTTCGCTACTTGCGAACTGGATAATCATCGGTCTGTTGTTGCGAATTTCTGACACCGCAAAACCAGGTGGTGTTCGATGAATCGCGAACTAAAAAGAGTACTTGGCGTAATCATCGCAATGTTTGTAGCGCTGCTGATTTCTTCTTCGACCATTCAAGTGCTGACAGCGGATTCTCTTTCTCAAGATCCAAGAAACGTACGCGCCGTTTACGACTCATACAAGACTCAACGTGGCGCAATTTTGATTGACGGCGAACCGATCGCTTATTCGGATAAGTCGGATGACAACTTCCACTACTTGCGCAAGTACTCGAGCCCGATGTACTCAGCTATTACCGGATTCTTCAGTTTCTATCAGGGTGCTACCGGTCTTGAGTCGGCAATGAATAGCTACCTCACCGGAAAGAATTCGACTCAATTCTTTGAGCAAATAAATGCGCTACTGAGTGGAAACCCGGTCACCGGAGCTGCCGTCGAATTGACTATTGACCCTCTAGTGCAAAAGGTTGCCTGGGATGCCATGGGCAACCTGAAGGGGGCTGTCGTCGCCATCGAACCGGCCACCGGCAAGGTATTGGCCATGGTGTCTAAGCCTGGCTTCGATGCCAACTTACTCGCAGTGCACAACGGCACGGCATCGGGTACTGCTTATTCGAAACTGCTAAATGACAAGACCAGTCCACTCGTCAATAAGGCAATCAGCGGCACACTTTATGCGCCTGGATCGGTGTTTAAAATTTTGGTGGCCTCAGCCGCATTCGAGTCGGGCAAGTGGACTCCAGAATCAAGGCTGCCAAACCCAAGCAAATTTAAATTGCCAGGCACCAACACCTACATTCAAAACTCTGGTGAAGGCAAGTGCGGAGGCAAGAGCACTGTGTCGATTGCAGATGCACTCAAACTTTCTTGCAACATTCCGTT
>JBJTNZ010000062.1:0-3432 GCA_046074345.1 Micrococcales bacterium
CCAAGTGCTTGATTGAGTCTTCAATGATGACCACATCGGCAGCCTCACTTGCAGCGGTAGCGCCGCGTGCTCCCATTGCAATTCCTACGGTGGCCGCGGCAAGTGCAGGGGCGTCGTTGATTCCGTCGCCGACTAGTAAGACTGAACCGTTAGTTGCTGCCTTCTCTTGTTTTACGTATTCGAGCTTTGATTCTGGTGTGCAGCGCGCATAAATTTCATCTGCGCCAATCTCTTGTCCAACCAGGTTTGCAGTTTCCTCGCGGTCACCGGAAACCAAAACGATTTTTTGTACTCCAAGTTTGCGAAGATTTGCGATGGTCTCGATTGCATCGTCACGCAGTGGATCGTCCAGACCAAAAATTCCCTGCACTACGCCATCCACCTTCACTTCGACAAGCAACGCCGATGCGCCTTTGCTCCAGTTGGGTAGCGGTAGCTCCGGCTGCCCAGCGGTAACTCGTTTACCCAAAACCGTGCCGGTAATTTCGTGACCGTGAGTCTCATCTACGCCTTGGGCCTGGGCGAGTTCGACATCCAAGAATTCTGCGTAATCAACGATGGCTCGGGCCACGGGGTGCGGACTGTGCTGTTCGAGTGAGGCTGCCAAGAGCGCTAATTCACTGGCGTCCACGCCAGGTGCAGTCTCGAAATTGGTCACGACAGCTCCACCGTGTGTCAGGGTTCCGGTCTTGTCGAGCATTACGGTTTTAGCCTTAGCGAGAAGTTCTAAGAACTTGCCGCCTTTGATTAGGGCACCGCGAGCCGAAGATTTAGACATTCCAGAAATGATGGCCACCGGTATCGCCAGGATGAGTGGGCACGGGGTAGCCGCAATTAAGACGGCAACTGCCGCTGCTTGATTGTGCCCGACCAGAAGCACTGATAGTGCAAGCACCAGCGTGAATGGAATGAACCAGACAGCCCAGCGATTGGCAAGCCTCACGCTATTTGCCGATTCTGCGGATGCTTGCTTTACCAATCGAATCAAATTTGAGTAGGTGCTTTGCTCCGCAGTGCTGGTGGCAATGAGTTCAAGTGTGTGACCGGTGTTGACTACTCCTGAAGAAATGTCTGCGCCAATTTCGTGTGCCACTGGATAGGGTTCACCGGTGAGTGCGGACTCATCGAGCACCCCAAGAGTGAGAAGTTTTCCATCAATCGGAATTACTTCTCCGGATAGCACGCGAATGCGATCGCCAAGTATTATTTGTTCGATTGAAATTTCTTCAACGCGATCATCGCTCAATATGCGATGTGCGTTTTTAGGTGCCCGATCGAGCAAGCTCTTCAGCTCGCGATTTGATTTACCAGTGGCCCAGTCTTCGAGCGCCCGCCCGCTTGCCAACATGAGCGCGATAATCGCCGACGCAAGCCATTCATTGGTTAGAGCAGCGGCGATGATGGCAAGTGCTGCGAGTGAATCACTGCCAAACTCCTTTAGGCGAAGAGCACGATAGGTCCAAGTCAGCGAAAGGATTAGGCCAACCGCTGCACCAGCGAGGTAAAAATAGTGTGAAACGGAGAATCCGAATATCAGCGCGGCAATTGACACCAGTAAGAACCAGTTTCGTTTGACCATTCCCGCCTGCATAACTCCAGCCTAGACTCGGAATATGAGCGAAATCGCAATCGAGTTTCTTGGAGCAGCTGGCACCGTCACTGGAAGTAGATTCTTGTTGACCTCGGGGTCGACCAAGGTGCTCATCGATTGCGGCATGTTCCAAGGTTTGAAGGAGCTTCGCCTAAAGAACTGGAATCCACTGGGGGTAGACCCGGCCGAAATCGATGCCGTCGTGCTTACTCACGCGCATTTGGATCACTGCGGCTACCTACCGAAACTGGTCAAGGATGGCTTCGCCGGCAAGGTCCACGTGACCGAATACACCGCAAAATTGGCCGAGGTTATCCTGCTCGATTCGGCCAGGATCCAAACCGAAGACGCTGCCTGGGCTGCTAAGAAAGGCTTTTCCAAGCACAATCCACCAAAGGCCCTATATGAAGAGGCGGATGCCCGCAAGGCCGTCGAGGCGTTCCAGGTCGAAGAGTATTTCACTCGAATTCGCGTGGCCGAGGAGACCTTTGTCACCTTCCACCCTGGTGGGCACATATTGGGATCTTCATTCCTCGAGGTTGAATTTTTTGGAAAAAGATTGTTGTTCACCGGTGACCTGGGTCGCATCGAGCATCCATTACTTCGTGCACCAGCGGCAATTCCGACAGGGAAATTTGATGCTGTCATCACCGAATCTACCTATGGCGATAGAGAGCATGAACCAACCACCACTAATTTTGAAGACGCAATCAATCGCACAATCCAGCGTGGCGGTTCGGTGCTCATTCCAGCATTCGCAGTTGACCGCACCGAGGTGATTTTGGTGCGGCTACGAGAGTTGGTGGAGCAGGGCAAGATTCCAAACCTTCCGATTTTTGCTGATTCACCGATGGCCCTAAAGGCGCTTGATTGTTATCGCAATGCAATTAACGAGTCTTCTCCGGAAATTAGAGATGACATCGTCGAAACTTGGAAAAACAAAGATCCATTTGACGCCGGCAACCTTCATCAGTTACTCACGGTCGATGAATCAAAGACCATCAATAACCCAACCACTCCGTGCATCATCATTTCGGCGAGCGGCATGGGCACCGGTGGGCGAGTGGTTCATCATCTTCGCGACATGTTGCCTAACCCAAAGCACACCGTCATCCTCGTCGGTTATCAGGCTATTGGTACTCGCGGCAGAAGTTTGGCCGATGGTGCACAAGAAGTGAAGATGCATGGAGAATATGTGCCGGTGAAGGCCTCTATCGAACAGGTGCAATCATTCTCTGTTCATGCTGATACCAACGAACTCATCGCCTGGTTGCAGACCGCTGATCCAAAGCCGGGTCGAGTTTTTGTGGTGCACGGTGAAGCCGGCGCCGCTGAAACTTTCAGCGACCGAATTCACAGCCAACTTCTTTTGAACAGCAAGGCTCCGAAACTCGGCGAGCGCATCGTCCTTTAGTCAGCTCTCGGCTTTACCCTTAATAGATGCGTAATCGAGTACCCGCCCTAGTCGTTGCCGCCCTGGCATTGGCTATCTTGCCAACCGGTGGCGCATTCGCGGTGGACCCGACACCTTCGCCATCCCAGTCACAAACTCCCACTCCGGTGGCAACCCCAACCCCTACCGTGCCTCCGGCACCGAATAAGCCACGCACCTGCAGCATTCGGCAAGCGGCAAGCTCGCCCAACCTGGCTTACTTCTATGGTTACGCGATGAACGCCAACACCGGAGAGGTCTACCTCAATATTCGAGGCGATGTGCAGACTCCGTCGGCATCGGTGCTCAAGGTGGTTACCGCTGCCGCTGCAATTACAACTTTGCCAACCGACTATTCAGCAACAACCACGGTGCTGACGGTGCCGAGTGAACCGGGCACCCTGGTTCT
>JBJTNZ010000063.1:0-13996 GCA_046074345.1 Micrococcales bacterium
ATTGGAATTCAAGTCCTCACCAAGTGATGGAATTATTCGTTTGAGTTTCTTTGACCAGGCTGTGTAGTGACCTGGGAAAGACTTCTGCATGACTTCAAGCATGATGTGCACCGATGTTGATGCGCCAGGAGAGGCACCCAGTAAGCCAGCAATGCTGCCGTCAGCACTCGAAACGACCTCGGTGCCGAACTGTAGTGTGCCAGAACCATCAGGCATTCGCTTAATCACCTGTGCGCGTTGACCTGCAGTAATGAGCGTCCAGTCCTTTGGATCAGCATTCGGGTAGAAATCTTTCAGGGATTCGAATTGTTTCGATTTTGTTTTGGCAAGTTCGCCAACCAGGTACTTGATGAGCGATACGTTTCGGATCGCAACTGATAGGTAAGGCCTCAAGTTGGACGGACGCACTGCCAATGGCAAGTCAAGAAGTGAGCCGAACTTTAGGAACTTTGGAATGGCTCCCGCGTATGGTCCAAACAATAGCGAAGCCTTGCCATCTACGACTCGAGTATCAAGATGCGGAACTGACATCGGTGGAGCACCAACGGATGCTTGGCTGTAAACCTTAGCCTGGTGCTGGGCCACAATAGCTTGATTGGTGGTCTGCAAGAAAGAACCACTCACCGGGAATAATCCGTAACCTTTAGCCTCGGGAATTCCGGCTTTCTGCAGCAGTTTCAAAGCCCAGCCACCCGCGCCCACAAAGACAAATCTTGCTTCGGTGTATGAGGTCTCCCCAGTGTGTTTGTTTTTCGCAGTGATGTGCCAGCCCTCTGGAGTACGGCGAAGTTTTTTAACCTCGGTGCTCGTGTGCACAGGGATATCAGATTCACGCAAGTATCCGAAGAGCTGCCGAGTGATTGCACCGAAATCAACATCAGTGCCGGAGTCAATTCGCGTTGCTGCAATCTCTTGATTTGCCGGGCGACCTTGAGTCAATAGCGGTGCCCACTGACCGATCTTCTTGTGATCTGTGGTGAATGCAAAGCCCTTAAAAAGTGGTTCGTTCTTCAGAACCTCCGCACGACGCTTTAAATATTCGACATCCTTGGCGCCCTTCACGTAAGTCATATGGGCTGTGGAGTGGATGAAAGAGCTAGGGTCGGCAAGTATCCCTTGCTTCACAAGATATGCCCAGAACTGTCGGCTCAGCTGAAATTGCTCATTGATGGCAATAGCCTTTGTCGGATCATTTGGGTTTGGCATGTAGTTGAGTTCACAGAGAGCGGCGTGACCAGTGCCGGCATTATTCCAAGGGTTCGAACTCTCAAGTGCGACATCATCAAGTCTTTCGAATGCCACCATTTTGAAACTAGGCTCGAGCAAATTAAGAAAAGTGCCTAAGGTTGCGCTCATAATGCCACCACCAATTAGGGCGACATCGACCCTTTGAAATTTACTCACAGGTAAATTTTAGTTGGCACTAGGCCACGTTTGTGCCCAGTAGGTAACCAATCGCGTAGGTGATTCCCATGGTTAGAAGTGAGACGGTCACGTTTCGAATAATTGCGCGCAGGCTCTTCGCGCCACCGATTTTCGCTCCCACATAGCCGGTAAGTGCGAGCGATAAAACAACCGCTGCAACTGTCGCATATATTCTTTCGCCCTCACCAAAGCTTGTAATGGCCAAAAGGGGGAGCAATGATCCAGAGGCGAATGCCACCAGTGAGGCGAGAGCGGCGTGGGTAGGACTCACGTGTTGATCTGGGTCAATTCCTAGTTCGGCTTCTGCGTGGGCACGAAGGGCATCCTTGGCTGTGAGTTCCTCAGCGACCTCCTTAGCGGTGTCGAATGAAAGCCCCTTTTGTTCATAGAACCAAATCAATTCCCGAAGTTCTTTAGCCGGATCATCGATAAGTTCCTGGCGTTCCTTTTCAAGTGCAGCGATTTCAGAATCTCTCTGCGCGGACACGGATGTGTATTCTCCGCCGGCCATCGAAATTGATCCAGCAACCAGACCAGCCACACCGGCGATGAAAATTGCACCGGTGTTGCTTGGATTCGCACCGGCCACACCCATTACAAGGCCGGCTGTAGAGACAATTCCGTCATTGGCCCCAAGAACACCCGCGCGAAGCCAATTAAGTTTCGCTGCCATTGAATTCTTTTGAAATTCCTCAGATGCGATGATGGCATCCTCAACTCGATTGAATTCTTGCTCAGCTTTGCTTTGGCGCTTTTTTGTGGTCATTGGTCTAGAAAACACCATTTCTTACTTCGTGGCTAGCAAGGCACGCCTAAGCACGCCGTTAGAATTGGGGAGATTGAGAGGTGCCGATTTTGAAGGTCACAGTTGATGGTGTAGCTACCGAACTTGCGTCAGGTGCTGACGGTTTCGGTCTATTCACTGACAAAAAAATCGTTGCCATGCGCGTTAATGGCGAATTGCGTGATTTAGCTCATAAATTGACCGAGGGCGATTTCGCCGAGGGAGTTTCAATCTCAAGCCCAGATGGTCTCAACATTCTTCGCCACTCTGCTGCTCACGTACTAGCCCAGGCAGTACAGAGCATCAATCCAGAAGCGAAACTTGGAATTGGTCCGCCGGTAACTGACGGCTTCTACTATGACTTCGATGTGGATACGCCCTTCACTCCAGAAGACTTACGTGCGCTCGAAAAGCAGATGCAAAAAATCATTCAGTCGGGACAGCGCTTCATCCGTCGAGTGACAAACGATGGCGGTGCAAGAGTAGAGCTTGCTAATGAACCTTACAAGCTCGAATTGATCGGCCTCAAGGGTGGCGATGTTGGTGATGGTGCAGCAGAAGTTGGTGCCGGTGAACTAACGATTTACGACAATGTAGATCCCGCGTCTGGAAACACCGTCTGGAAAGATTTGTGTCGCGGACCGCATTTGCCAAACACCCGAATGATTGGGAACGCATTCGCGCTCACTCGAGTAGCCGCCGCTTATTGGCGCGGAAACGAAAAAAACAAACAACTTCAACGAATCTACGGAACAGCTTGGCCGACCAAAGATGAACTTCGAGCGCATCAGGAACGTTTAGAAGAGGCTGCCAAGCGTGATCACCGCCGACTTGGTCAAGAGCTCGATCTCTTCTCGTTTCCAGAGGAAATTGGTTCAGGCTTAGCTGTGTTCCATCCAAAGGGTGGAATCATGCGCCGCGTCATGGAGGATTACTCGCGTCAACGACACGAGGAGTCTGGCTACGAATTCGTCTATTCTCCGCACATCACCAAGTCAAACCTCTTCGAGATTTCGGGACACCTCGGTTGGTATGCCGATGGAATGTTTCCTCCGATGAAACTCGATGAAGAAATCGATGAAGATGGCATCGTTCGTAAGCAAGGCCAGGATTATTACCTCAAGCCGATGAACTGTCCTTTCCACATTTTGATTTATCGCTCACAGTCACGTTCATACCGCGATCTTCCTTTGCGCATGTTCGAGTTTGGTTCGGTTTACCGCTATGAGAAATCTGGCACGTTGCACGGTCTAACCCGTGTTCGCGGCATGACTCAAGATGACGCGCATCTTTTTGTTACTCCGGAGAGTATGGAAGTTGAACTGACCAACGTGCTGAACTTTGTTCTGGGGCTACTGCGCGACTATGGGTTGGACGACTTCTATCTAGAACTCTCAACAAAAGAGGAAGGCAATCCGAAGTTTGTTGGTGACGACAAGGTTTGGCAGACAGCTACAGCTACTTTGGAAAAGGTTGCAATGCAGTCCGGCCTAGAGCTCGTTCCAGACCCAGGTGGAGCGGCTTTCTACGGCCCAAAGATTTCTGTGCAGGCTCGCGACGCGATTGGTCGCACTTGGCAAATGTCGACTATTCAGTTGGACTTCAACCTGCCAGAACGATTCGAACTCGAATACACAGCCAGTGATGGCACTCGCAAGCGTCCAGTCATGATTCACCGCGCGCTTTTCGGTTCCATCGAGCGATTCTTCGGAGTGCTTACAGAGCACTACGCCGGACATTTCCCACCGTGGTTGGCGCCATTGCAAGTGGTCGGTGTCCCTGTCGCAGAGGAATTTGGCGGATACCTAGATGAGATTGCTACTCAGCTTCGCGCTAACGGTATTCGCATCAGTGTGGATCACAGTGATGATCGAATGCATAAGAAGAGACGCAAGCACACCAAAGCAAGGGTTCCAGTCATGCTTATCGCTGGAGGTCAGGAGCGTGACTCTGGAGCTGTTTCATTCAGATTTAGAGATGGCACCCAGGAAAATGGAATTCCAGTTGCAGATGCCATTTCGAGAATCTTAGAGATCGTCAACAATAAATCGCAGGTCTAGTTATGGAAAATGCGGCAGAACTTCCAGGTGTACCAAATGCATTCCAACATTTGTGGACTCCACATCGATTGGTGTACATCAAAGAGGGTCAGCAGCCCCCTGAGCACGAATGCCCTTTTTGTCTAGCACCAGCAATGTCGGACGATAAGGCCCTAATTGTTCACCGGGGGGCTACCGGCTTCGTTTTGCTAAACCTTTTCCCATACAACAGTGGCCACCTACTGGTTTGCCCATACCGTCACGTCGCAACATACGATTTGGCTTCACCCGAAGAGGTTAACGAGATCGCGGAACTCACGCAGCAAGCAATGCGAGTGCTCAGTGGAGTAAGTAAGAATCACGGCTTCAACATTGGTATGAATCAAGGTGAAGTTGCCGGAGCGGGAATTGCCGGTCATTTGCACCAACACATTGTTCCTCGTTGGAGGAACGATGCCAATTTCTTCCCGATTATTGCTGAAACTAAGGCTCTGCCGAGATTGCTTGGCGAGGTTAGGGAAGAAATTCAAGCAGCTTGGGATAAATACAGCGCTTAGAATTGTGGCATGACCGATAACAAGCCAACCACCGGAAGCTCCCTAGTCAAGCGCGGCCTTGCCGAAATGCTCAAGGGTGGCGTGATTATGGACGTAGTCACTCCAGAACAAGCCAAAATCGCCGAAGACGCCGGCGCTGTCGCCGTGATGGCGCTGGAACGCGTACCTGCAGACATTCGCGCTCAAGGTGGCGTGGCACGTATGTCAGATCCAGACATGATTGATGGCATCATCAAGGCCGTTTCGATTCCTGTGATGGCAAAGGCCAGAATTGGACACTTTGTTGAAGCTCAGATCATTCAGGCTTTGGGTGTCGACTACATAGATGAATCCGAGGTGTTAAGCCCGGCTGATTACGTGAACCACATTGACAAGTGGAACTTCACGACGCCTTTCGTTTGCGGAGCAACAAACCTTGGTGAAGCGTTGCGCAGAATCACAGAGGGTGCGGCAATGATTCGTTCTAAGGGCGAAGCTGGTACCGGCGATGTTTCTGAGGCAACCAAGCACATCAGAACTATCAGTGGTGAAATCCGAGCATTGGCAGCAAAGAACGAAGATGAACTTTATGTCGCAGCAAAAGAGCTGCAGGCACCTTACGAATTAGTTCGTGAAGTTGCGCAGACCGGAAAGCTTCCAGTAGTCATGTTTACCGCAGGCGGAGTAGCAACTCCAGCAGATGCAGCAATGATGATGCAGCTAGGTGCTGACGGAGTTTTCGTCGGTTCTGGAATTTTCAAATCTGGAGACCCGGTGGCCCGCGCAAAGGCAATTGTCAAAGCGGTAACCTTCTACAACGACCCACAAGTTTTGGCGGATGCAAGTAGAGGGCTCGGCGAGGCTATGGTCGGAATCAATGTGAATGACATCCCTGCACCTCATCGTCTTGCTGACCGCGGTTGGTAATTGACCCGAATAAAGATCGTTGGTGTTCTCGCGCTTCAAGGAGATGTGCGAGAGCATAAGCAAACACTTGAGTCACTCGGGGTAGAGGTTCGCGAAGTACGAACACCGGATGAATTATCAAAAGTGGATGCGCTGGTAATCCCAGGTGGTGAATCGACCACGATATCCAAGCTTTCTGAAATTTTTGGAATGCTGGAGCCAATCCGCGAGGCTATATCTTCCGGTCTACCTGTACTCGGGACTTGCGCAGGGCTAATAATGCTCGGTCGAATACTCGATCCAGCCAGTGATCAAAAATCATTTGGTGGTCTGAATGTAGCCATTCGAAGAAATGCCTTCGGCAATCAAAATGACTCATTTGAAGCGGACATTGATGTCGTCGGAATCGATGGTCCCATTCATGCAGCCTTCATACGTGCACCAATTGTTGAGTCGGTTGATCCGGGGGTAGAGGTAATCGCCAAGCTTGGGGATGGCAGAATCGTTGGTGTCCGTCAGGGTAAGTGCATTGGCATTAGCTTCCATCCTGAGGTGACCGGTGACAACAGAATTCACAAGTTGCTCGTGGACTCGATTTAGTCTGAAGTAAACTCTTAGAAAATCTTCACCAATGGGAGCAATATGTCTGGCCACTCCAAATGGGCGACCACTAAACACAAAAAGGCTGCAATTGACGGCAAGCGTGCAAAGCTATTTGCCAAGTTAATTAAAAACATTGAAGTCGCAGCGCGACTAGGTGGTCCAGACCCGGACGGGAACCCAGCCCTATACGATGCGATTCAAAAGGGTCGCAAGTCTTCCTTGCCGAACGACAACATTGATCGAGCAATCAAACGTGGCTCCGGTGGTGGAGCAGATGCAGTTGAATACCTCACCATCATGTACGAGGGTTACGGGCCTAATGGCGTGGCGTTGTTGGTTGAGTGTTTGACCGACAACAAGAACCGCGCAGCTGCGGAAGTGCGCTTGGCGTTCAAAAATGGCAATGGCACAATGGCCGATCCAGGAAGTGTGGCTTACCAGTTCAGTCGAAAAGGTGTCATCGTAGTATCCAAGTCAAACGGCGCTACCGAAGATGCAATCCTAGAAGCTGTGCTTGAAGTTGGCATTGAAGACATCGAGGATCGTGGCGAGCAGTTTGTCATAACTACTGATCCAAGTTTGATGGTTGCGGTTCGTTCGGCACTTCAATCGGCAGGTATTGACTACGAATCTGCCGACGCTGAGTTCGTCTCATCGCTACCAATGCAGGTGGACGCTGATACGGCTCGCAAGGTAATTGATTTAATCGATGAATTGGAAGACTCTGACGACGTTCAGAATGTCTACACAAACTTCGACATGACTGCGGAAGTTCTCGCTGAGCTAGAACGCGACTAAGTGCATGCCACAGCGCATTCTTGGAATTGACCCAGGTCTTACTAGATGTGGTGTGGGAATTATCGAAGTCGATTCACGACGCAGTCTGAAGTATGTGTATGTAGATACTTTTCGAACCGATGCGAATCTCGCCCTTGATGAGCGCATCGGAAGCATCGCCGAAGGCTTAGCTCTGACAATAGACAAGTACAAGCCAAATTTGATTGCGCTAGAGCGAGTATTTGCACAGCACAACTTGAAAACAGTTATGGGGGTTGCTCAAATCTCTGGAGTGGCATTATTGCTTGCGAATCAACGGGGACTACCTATTCAATTGCATACGCCGTCAGAGGTTAAGGCGGCCGTCACTGGATCAGGTCGGGCAAACAAAGAGCAGGTTGGATTTATGGTGGCGAAATTGCTCGGCCTTGCAGAAATACCTAAGCCTGCCGATGCCGCAGATGCCTTGGCTATTGCAATCACAGCGGGATGGCGACCGGCAGCGGGCAGTACCGGCGGGCCTCTGACAAAGGCTCAAGAGGCTTGGAGTAAGGCGGAGGCCGCATCCAAGAAATCTCGTCGGGCTTAGTTAGTCTTTTCACGTGATTGCATCGCTACGCGGAGAAGTACAGAGTCGAGCCGGCTCAAGTATTGTGCTCGAAGTTTCCGGGGTTGGTTATCTGGTCCAAGTTCCAATTTCACTTTCTTCGACTGCCTCTATTGGGCAGGAAGTTTTACTGCACACAGCGCAAATCGTACGCGAAGACAGCAGTCAACTATTTGGGTTCGAACACGATGAAGAGCGTGCTTTGTTCGACTTGCTTAGAAGCGTCACCGGAGTTGGCCCGAAGACTGCACTAGCCATCATTTCAACTTTGTCTCCAGCCGAGATATCACAAGCCGTCACTACAGAGAATTCAAAGCCATTCGAGTCAGTGACTGGCGTCGGCGTAAAAACCGCAAAGCTAATAAATGTCACGTTAGCCGGAAAGTTGAAACCAAACTCAAAGAGCGGCAATCCTCTGGAGATTGATTTGCTGTCTGCCTTGCAAAGTCTCGGATGGACTGAACGTGTGGCACAACCAGTTGTACAGTCTGTGATGGCTTCGGCCGGACAAAAGGACATATCGGTACTTATTCGTGAGTGCCTATCAGTGCTTGGTAAGTAATCATGAGCGATGTAACCAACCCAGATCCAATTCAGAGCGAACTTGCTTTTGAATCATCACTTAGACCGCAGTCGCTTGAAGAATTTGTCGGACAGGAAACTGTTAGACAGCAGGTATCGCTAATTCTCGAAGCTGCGAGAATTCAATCTCGTACTGCAGATCACATGCTCTTCGCCGGACCGCCCGGCTTAGGTAAGACAACACTCGCGATGATTGTGGCCAACGAAGCCCAAAGCAATCTCAGACTCACCAGCGGTCCAACAATTCAACATGCCGGCGACCTGGCTGCAATTCTGTCTTCATTGGTATCCGGAGATGTCTTGTTTATTGACGAAATCCATCGAATGAGTCGAAGTGTCGAAGAGATGCTTTACCTTGCCATGGAAGACTTCCGGATTGACATCATGGTTGGTAAAGGACCGGGCGCAACCTCGGTTCCACTCGAATTAGAACCATTTACCCTTATCGGGGCCACTACCCGCAGTGGATTACTGGCCAGTCCACTTAGAGACCGATTCGGATTCACCGCCAACATGGAGTTTTACTCTGATGGTGAGCTCGTACGGGTGATTCAACGCGCAGCCGGCAAGTTAGCAATCGAACTGGTGGACGACGGTGCATTAGCCATCGCGTCGCGGAGTCGCGGAACCCCGCGCATTGCTAACCGACTACTTCGCAGGGTTCGAGATTTCGCTTTAGTGCAGAAACATGCTCAAATTGACGCGAATGTGGCCTCCAAGGCACTCAAGGTTTTCGAAGTGGATGAATTCGGGTTGGATCGCTTGGATAGGGATGTTTTGACACTACTCTGCACCCAGTTCGCGAGCCGTCCGGTGGGGCTTGCGACCATAGCAGTCGCGGTGGGAGAAGAGCAGGACACGATCGAGTCGGTCGTTGAACCATTTTTGGTTAGAACTGGCTTGGTGTCTCGAACTTCAAAGGGCCGAGAAGCCACTTCTAAGGCATACGCGCATCTGGGTCTAACTTCGCCCATTTCAGGGCAAACACCCCTGTTTGACCTATAATTGCTGTTGGCGCGGGTTCGCGTCATTTGTCTGTTAAATGCAGACTCTCTTCGACAGATTGGCTTTCCCTTGGAAAACTTCTTTTTACTTGCTGCTTTGGCCGTAATGATCTTGTTCATGGTTATGAGCAACAAGAAGCGCAAGAAGCAGGCTGACGCGCTTCAAAGCTCAATTGCTGTTGGTTCAACTGTTATGTTGACCAGCGGTATTTACGGGAAAGTAGTTAGCGCCGCAGACGACAAGATCGTCATTGAGTCGACTCCTGGCACCAAATTGTCCGTAAATAAACTTGCTGTTCGCTCTGTTGAGGCAGCAAAGCCTGCAGCCGCACCGAAGGCAAGCGCACAATCAACTTCGAAGGCAGCACCAAAGGCAGCAGCGAAGCCAGTGGCTAAGAAGCCTGCGGCCAAGAAGACAACTAAGTAATTACCAGCAAGGACATTTCGTGGCTGTTTCATCTGTGACCAAGCATGCGCGCAAGCGTTTGGCGTGGCTTTTGGCTATCATCATCGGCTTTGCCGGAATCATTGGCCTCGGTATGGCCACGAATACTCCTGGTGCAACATTCGCACCAGAGCTAGCACTTGATTTGCAAGGTGGAACTTCAATCATTCTTGCTCCATCTGTTGCCGACGGAAAAACCGTTAGTGCCGAACAGCTGAGCCAAGCAGTTTCGATTATTCGTCAGCGTGTTGATTCCACTGGTGTTTCGGAATCAACCATTACAACCTCAGGTGACAAGAACATCATTGTCGAAATCCCTGGAACACCATCAGATAGCACTCTGCAGTTGATTAAGAGTTCGGCAAAGCTCGAATTCCGTGCCGTCCTGGTAACTGACTCAGGCGCGGCAGCTTCAGTAGGTGGCAACACCGGCTCATCGGCAAGCCCTTCGGCTAAGCCAAGCGCTACTGCAAGCGCATCGGCAACTCCGAATGCTGCACCGACTGATGCTAGCGACTTGAACTGGGTCACTCCTGCACTACGTGCTCAATACGATGCGTTTGGCTGTACCACCGAATTCCGTAAGCCTGGGCAGGTTGACGATCCGACTCAACCACTCATCACTTGTGACAGCAGTCGTACTCAAAAATTCATACTCGGACCAGTTGAGGTAGATGGAAGTAACATCTCTAACGCTGAGGCGGGAACCGTTAGTACTTCTACTGGCGCGAGCACCAACACCTGGGCTGTGAATCTTTCATTCGACTCCAAGGGAACCTCAGCTTTCAGCGCGGTGACCTCACGGCTTTACCCATTGACTAGCCCACGCAACCAATTTGCTGTGACACTCGACGGTTACGTCATCACTGCACCACAAACTAACGCCGTCATCACAAACGGATCGGCACAGATCACTGGAAGTTTTACTCAGGCATCTTCGAAGTCTTTGGCTGATCAGTTGAAATACGGTTCGCTTCCAATTGGATTCGAAGTTCAGAGCCAAGAAAACATTTCGGCAACCCTGGGAACAGAATCTCTAAAGGGTGGTCTGCTTGCAGGTGCAATTGGCCTTCTCTTGGTTATCATCTACTCGATTTTCCAGTACCGCGGTTTGGCTGTTGTCACCATCGGCTCGCTATTGGTCGCAGCAGTAGTGGTTTACCTTGCAATCTCAATTCTTTCGTGGCGTCAGGGCTATCGATTGTCACTTGCCGGCGTTGCCGGTTTGATTGTGGCGATCGGTATTACGGCAGACTCATTTATCGTTTATTTTGAGCGTGTTCGAGATGAACTTCGCGATGGTCGCACATTAGCGGCAGCGGTTGAAGCGGGATGGAAGCGTGCAATTCGCACCATCTTGGTTTCAGATGGCGTTAGCTTGCTAGCCGCCGTTGTCCTGTGGGCACTAACTGTCGGAAGCGTTCGCGGATTTGCTTTCACTCTCGGTTTGACTACCTTGATTGACCTTGCCGTCGTGGCGCTCTTTACTCACCCGATGCTTCAGATTTTGGCGCAGGGCAAGTTCTTCTCCTCTGGCCACAAATTGTCTGGTTTCGATGCCAGTGCTCTTGGTGGAAATACTTATGTCGGACGCGGTCAGTTCCGTGTCGCAGAAGGTATCGGTTTGGCTAAGCGAGGCAAGGTTTCTAAGGAAGCCCAGCGTCGTCAGACTATTGCCGAACGAAAAGCCAATGATTCCGCCAACGGAGGTCAAAACTAATGTCAAAGTTCACCGAACTAGGTAACGATCTCTACACCGGAAAACGATCATTCGATTTCATCGGTAAGCGAAGGATTTTCTACATTGTCGCTCTTGTAATGATTGCACTAGCGGTAGTGCTACCAATCGCACGAGGTGGCTTCAACTTCGGAATTGAATTCCGTGGCGGATCTGAATTCCGAGTCACTGGGGTTTCGCAGACTAGCAATCAGACCGCTGTAGATGCAGTGCACAGTGTTCTTCCTGCTGTCACACCAATCATCACAGCTGTAGGTTCTGACAGTCTTCGCATTCAAACTGACAAACTGTCAGACACCGAATCAGAGGCTGTGCGCCAGGCTTTGGCTTCAGCATACAAATTGCAGGCGAGTCAAGTTGCGAGCTCTTTTGTAGGTGCAAACTGGGGAGCGGACATCACGGGTAAGGCAGTAAATGGTCTTCTCGTATTTATCGCACTAGCCGCAGTGCTTATGGCCCTCTATTTCCGCACACTAAAGATGTCAGCCGCGGCAATGCTTGCTCTGTTGCACGACTTGATTATTACCGCAGGTGTATACGGAGCGCTTGGCTTCGAAGTTACTCCGGCTGCTGTCATTGGATTCCTGACCATCCTCGGCTACTCGCTGTATGACACGGTTGTGGTCTTCGACAAGATTCGTGAAAACACATTTGATATCGAATTCTCTGAATCCGCAACATTCGCCGAACGTGTAAATCTCGCGATCAACCAGACCCTTGTGCGTTCGGTCAACACTTCTGTCGTAGCGGTACTACCGGTTGCAGCCATCTTGTTTATCGGCTCTTGGTTACTTGGAGCGGGCACTTTGCGAGACATTTCGCTTGCCCTCTTCATTGGAATTATTGTGGGTACCTACTCGACCATCTTTATTGCGGCGCCCTTCTACTCACACCTTCGCGAAGGTGAGGCAAAGTTTGCTAATGCCGCTAAGAAGGTTCTAGCTAACCGATAGTCTGGACTTCTGAATTAGCAGGAGCCGCAGTGACAGATCCAACGCCAACTGGCAGTATCAGCACACTTCGCGGCATGCTGCCGAGAATCTTCTCAAAATACGGTGTTTACACCACTGAATTGAATGAGATTCTTCGGCTCGCTCGCGTTAATCACCCCAAAGCCGACGTCTCCATCATTGAGAAGGCTTTCCTGGTAGCTGAGGAGGCGCACCGGGAACAAAAACGTAAGAGTGGTGAGCCCTACATCACCCATCCGTTAGCCGTGACGACAATCCTTGCTGAGCTCGGCATCGGTCCAACCACACTTGCCGCATCGCTGCTGCACGACACAGTGGAAGATACCGAGTACAAGTTGGAACAGCTCGAACGCGATTTCGGTCCTGAAATCGCCATGTTGGTCGACGGAGTCACCAAGTTGGACAAGGTCAAATTCGGAGACCACGCTCAAGCCGAGACCGTGCGAAAAATGGTAGTTGCAATGTCTAAGGACATCCGTGTTCTTGTCATAAAACTCGCCGATCGACTACACAACGCCAGAACCTGGGGTTTCGTTTCGCCCGAATCTGCAAAGCGCAAGGCGCAAGAAACATTAGAGATTTACGCTCCACTTGCTCACCGACTCGGTATTAGCACGATCAAATGGGAACTTGAGGACATTTCATTTTCTTTCCTCTATCCGAAGGTCTACGAAGAGATTGTTAACCTGGTTGGTCAACGCGCACCACAGAGAGAGCAAGTGATCGACTCGATTATTTCCGAGATCGAGGAAGATCTGCGAGACAGCAAGATCAAAGGCAAAGTAGCGGGCCGGCCTAAGCAGTACTACAGCATCTACCAAAAAATGGTGGTGCGCGGTCGAGAATTTGATGACATTTACGATCTAGTCGGTATCAGGGTTCTAGTCAATTCGGTTAGAGATTGCTACGCGGTACTGGGTGCTATCCACGCCAGATGGAACCCTGTGCCAGGACGTTTCAAAGACTACATTGCGATGCCGAAGTTCAACTTGTACCAATCGCTGCACACCACAGTGATTGGCCCCAAGGGACGCTCCGTAGAAATCCAAATACGTACCCACGAAATGCACCAGAGAGCTGAATACGGTGTAGCGGCACACTGGAAATACAAGGAGCAAGTCGGCGAATCTGGGGAACGATCTGACGAGGATCTGGCCTGGCTAAAACACCTAAGCGATTGGCAGGCCGAAACTCAGGATCCAAGTGAATTCCTGGATTCTTTGCGCTTCGAAATCGGTGCCAAGGAAGTCTACGTATTTACCCCTAAAGGCAAAGTGATTGGTCTGGCGGGAGGAGCCACACCAGTCGATTTCGCATACGCAGTGCACACAGACGTGGGTCACAGAACTATGGGTGCCAAAGTGAACGGACGCTTAGTTCCGTTGGATACTCCACTTCAATCAGGTGACACAGTTGAGATTTTCACGAGCAAGTCTCCAGAGGCCGCACCCTCGAAAGATTGGCTGAATTTTGTAAAGTCACCACGCGCCCGCGCGAAAATAAAGCAACACTTTGCAATTGAGCGTCGTGACGACGCAATTGAACACGGCAAGGAAGCCTTAGCGAAGGCCATGCGTAA
>JBJTNZ010000064.1:0-2071 GCA_046074345.1 Micrococcales bacterium
CCTGTGCACGCTCCTTGAGCAAGAGGTACATCCGCATATTTGCAGCGGCAGATGCCCATACTCCGTTGATGTCTTCCGTGCGCGACGGCTTGTAGTCGAAGTGACGAGGGCCGTTGTATGCACTGCTTCCGTTGTTGCCAAACTCAAGCAAGTGAACTAGTGAGAATGCGTTTGCGAGATCGCCGTGACCGAAGACGAGGTCTTGGTCGTACTTGATTCCGCGCTGGCCGTTTAGGTCGATGTGGAATAGCTTGCCCGCATCGAGTGCCTGTGCGATACCGGCAGTGAAGTTCAATCCAGCCATCTGCTCGTGACCGGTCTCTGGGTTTAGACCAACAAGCTCTGGACGTTCAAGAGTCTCGATGAATGCAAGTGCGTGACCAACAGTTGGAAGCAAGATGTCGCCGCGTGGTTCGTTTGGCTTTGGCTCAATTGCAAACTTAATTCCGTAACCCTTTTCGGTGACGTAGTCGCCGAGTAGGTTAACCGCTTCGCGGTAGCGCTCAAGCGCTGCGCGAACATCCTTGGCTGCGTCATACTCGGCACCTTCGCGGCCACCCCACATAACAAAGGTGTGTGCGCCAAGTTCTGCGGCTAGGTCGAGGTTGCGCAGCACCTTGCGAAGTGCGAAACGACGAACATCTCGGTCATTCGAGGTGAAGCCGCCATCCTTGAACACCGGGTGACTGAAGAGGTTGGTGGTGATCATCGGCACCTTGATGCCAGTGGCTTCTGCAGCCTGCTTTAGGCGATCGATTTGGTTACGACGCTCTGCATCGCTGCTGCCAAAGGCGAAGAGGTCGTCGTCGTGCAGAGTTAAACCGTAAGCGCCTAGCTTGGCTAGGTTCTCAACGACGTCCACGACATCGAGGTTTGCGCGAGTAGGTCCGCCGAACGGGTCAGCTCCGTTGTATCCCACGGTCCATAGACCGAATGTGAATTTGTGCTCTGGCTTTGGGGTAAGTGCTGACATATTGATCTCCGTCGACGAAATGTAGCAAAAGTCTATATGCTCAAAGAATGTATGAATCATCAGCGAAGCTGGTCATCGATAGGCCAGAACGTTATGCCAAACAATTGGCATCACATATCGGGCACAAGGCCCAAGAGGTTTCAGAAGCGGACGGAATTACCACTATCACTTTTGGTTTTGGCGGCACCGGCACCATCGCCGTGAATAGCGATGCAGTGTTATTGACTGCCAGCGCAGACACTCAAGAAAACTTGGCGACCGCTCAGATGGTGCTCGGTAAGCACCTTCTCAAGTTTGCCAAGCTCGAAGATCAAACCCTCGACTGGAACTAGTTCAAAACAAAAGTGTTTAATGAGTCTGCCGGAAGGCTCACCTGCATCAACTTGCCGTCGATCATGAAGTTGCAATCCATCTCGGTAGCGCCATCATTCTGAGCAACCACAACGAGAGATCCATCCGGATTCTTAAACGCGAGTGACTGCTCGTAGCCATTCCAACTAAATGTTTCAACTACCTTGGCACCTGGCTGCACGAAATGTGACAGGTGTTGCATCATGTAGTACTCGTGGCTGAAGCGGTATGACTTGGTCTTTGGGTCTACCACCACGAGTGAATTCTGCGACCAGCCCCAGCGACTGACTCCACCTTCTTCGAGAGCCATGTTCCAGTACATGTATCCGGTGGTGCCGTGATCGAAGTAAAACTTCATCAGGTTCCAGACGTGACGCGCAAAGCGCCAATCATTCTTGCCATCACCGCACTGCTGCTCTGACTGGTAGATACGGAGCTCAGGTAGAGCTCGGTGAATATAGGCAACGGCACCCTTGCCTGCCCACTGCACACCAACACCCTTCACGTATTTACCCGAGGCGGAGTCTTCGATTACATCGAGAGCCATACGCTCATCTGGACGCTCTAGCGTGCCTTGGAATATCTCGACTCCGCGCTTTTCCATCTCTGGTCCCAGGTGAGCGATGAACTTCGCCAAGCCCTTTGCTGTCCAGACGCAACTAGGAAAAACCTGTGCCGAATTGAATTCGTTCTGCGGCATGACCATTGAAATCTTGATTCCGCGGCTGTTGTACTCGTCGATGAACT
>JBJTNZ010000065.1:0-2849 GCA_046074345.1 Micrococcales bacterium
GGAACTGCACCCGGCATGTTTGCCACCGAGTAATAGATGCTGTCGTGAACCTTGTAGGTCGGGTTGTCGTGCGTGGTCGGCACTGAGCCCTCAAAGCAACCACCCTGATCGATTGCGATATCAACCAGAACTGATCCTGGCTTCATGTTTCGCACCATTTCTTTGGTGACAAGCTTTGGAGCCTTCTCGCCCGGAATCAAAACTGATCCAATTACCAAATCTGCATCGCGAAGTTGCTCAGTGATTTCAAGTGAGGTTGAAACTCGGGTGCGAATCGTTCCACCAAAACGCGCATCAATTTCGCGCAACTTCGGCAGAGACACATCAATAACCGTCACGTCGGCTTGCATGCCGTGTGCCACCGTTGCTGCGTTCTCGCCGGCTACACCGCCACCGATTACGACAACCTTGGCTTTAGGCGCACCTGGCACTCCACCCATCAGCACACCGCGACCACCTTCGGTCGACATAAGTTGATTGGCACCAATTTGCGCAGAGAGTCTTCCGGCAACTTCGCTCATCGGCTGCAACAGCGGCAATGAACGGTTAGGCAGCTGAACGGTTTCATATGCGATGCCGGTGGTTCCTGATTTCAAAAGCGCATCGGTGCATTCGCGAGAAGCGGCAAGGTGCAGGTAAGTGAATAGCACCTGGTCTTTGCGCATCAACGAGTATTCGCTGGCAATCGGCTCTTTGACTTTGAGCACCATGTCGGCGGTCTTCCAAATTTCTTCGGCAGTCACCATGGTGATTGCACCTTGTTCGATGTAATCGAAGTCGGCAAAACCCGAGCCCTCGCCAGCACCGCCCTGGATAAACACCTCGTGGCCACGACGAACCAACTCGTGAACACCGGCCGGAGTAATTGCGACGCGGTTTTCGTTGTTCTTGATTTCGGTAGGAATGCCGATCTTCATGATTTTGGCCCTTTTCGCTCTTTGAAACACTAGGAAACTAGGTCAATCGTGCATGAGTTTCGTTACATTCGGGTAAATTCCGAAGATTCTGCGGAAAATGGACTAATTTAGTTAATATATTCAGAAATTGAGGTGATTACCGCAATGGTTTCGAAGAATCTACCGGTTGAGCTCGACGAGGTCGACCACGAACTCATTCGCCTGCTCAGCGCTAATGCTCGCATGACCAATGCCGACCTAGCCGCCGAGACTGGGATTGCCCAGTCGACATGCATCGCCAGGGTTCGAGCGCTGGTGACCAAGGGTGTGATCAATGGCTTTATGGCCGATGTTAATCCGGCGGCCATCGGCTTGGGCAGCCAGGTGCTGATTTCGGTAACCCTGCGAGCCGGAGCTCGTTCCTCTTTATCGGACTTCATGGATGAAATGCGCTCGCTGCCCGAGGTCATCCAGGTATTTTTCTTAGGCGGTGCCGAAGACTTCATTGTGCACCTTGCCGTGCGAGACAACGACCACGTTCGAGAATTTGTGCTTGAGAATTTGTCGAATAAACCGACCGTGGCTTCGACTCGTACCAACATGGTTTTCGAGCATTTTCATAAGGGCCCGCTCGCCTAGTCTTGATGCATGACCGATGCAATCAAAGCCGACCTAGCCAAAGCCCAACGTCAAGAAGAAATCCTGCATTTTGCTGCCTTCGATGAAGGCACCGCATGGACGATTGGCAGCACAATTCGCGAACGTGCGGCAAGTCGTGGTCAGAGTGTTTCAATCGACATTCGCAAGGGTGACGATTGTCTATTTTTCAGCGCGATGCCTGGAACCGCACCGACTAATGCCGACTGGGCAAGGCGCAAGCGCAATCTCGTTAACCTGCTGCACACGAGTTCGTTTGTCGTTGGCTTGAAGCAGGCTCTCGGTGAAAACATCCTTGAGCGCACCGGTTTGGCGCTGCGCGACTATGCGCCGCACGGAGGTTGTTTTCCCGTTCGAGTAACTGGCTCGGGAGTCGTCGGTACCATCACCGTCTCGGGTTTGCCTCAGCGCGAGGACCACAAACTAGTGGTCGAAGTTGTTTCAGAATTTCTAGGAGTCGACCTCGGCGCCAGTGCTTTATAGCCCTTCGGTAGGCTGGTATTCATGACTAAGGTTCTTGCATCTTTGCCGATTGGCGAAAAAGTCGGCATCGCATTTTCGGGTGGCCTCGACACTTCTGTTGCTGTTGCCTGGATGCGCGAAAAGGGTGCGATCCCTTATGCCTACACCGCCAACCTCGGTCAATACGACGAAGACGACATCGATTCGATTCCTGATCGCGCGGGCGTTTATGGTGCCGAAGCCGGCCGCTTGGTCGACTGTCGCGAATCGCTCGCCGAAGAAGGTCTAGCCGCGTTAGCTTGTGGCGCATTCCATATTCGAACCGGCGGCAAGGTTTATTTCAACACCACTCCACTTGGTCGCGTCGTCACCGGAACTCTTTTGGTTCGCGCAATGCGAGAAGACGGCGTTGAAATTTGGGGTGATGGCTCTACTTATAAAGGTAACGACATCGAACGTTTTTACCGCTACGGATTACTCGCCAACCCAAACCTGCGAATTTACAAGCCTTGGCTCGACGCAGACTTCGTAAACGAACTCGGCGGTCGCCACGAAATGTCGGAATGGTTGCAGGAGCGCAAGCTGCCTTATCGTGCATCCAAGGAAAAGGCTTATTCAACAGACGCCAACATGCTTGGCGCTACTCACGAGGCAAAGTCTCTTGAACAGCTAGACACTTCGTTTGAAATCGTTGAGCCAATCATGGGTGTGAAATTCTGGGATTCATCGGTCGATATTAAGACCGAAGACGTAACCGTTGCTTTCCGACAGGGTCGCCCGGTTGCTATCAATGGCAAAGAATTCAAATCGGCAGCAGACAGTATTGTTGCTGCG
>JBJTNZ010000066.1:0-9447 GCA_046074345.1 Micrococcales bacterium
GGCAGCAAACGCTAAGACCAAGAACCTGGCAGCAGTCAAGGTGTTCATGAACTTTGCAGCTAGCGTTGCGGGTCAGAAGGCTTACACCGACACCGCCGGTAGCTTGAGCGTTAAGGGTGGCGAAGCTCTACCTGACAACTACCAGTTACTTGCTCCATTGGTAAAGGCTGGAAAGACCTACCCAATTCCTTACACCCTATTCAGCAACCCAGAAGTAACTGCTCGTATGGCTGCTGGAACCATTGGAACCATGACTGGTGCAGTTGGAATCTCTAAGGTTCTAAAGTCAATGGACTCTGCCTGGTAATCAGGAAGACAATAAGTAATACAAAATGTCACAGGTTGTACAGGGGAGGCCCGGACGAAAGTCCGGGCCTCGTCCTACTGAAACAAAAAAGCTAGTCGTCCACGGATACTGGTGGTGGGCGCTTCCAGCACTCTCAGCAATTCTTGCGATTCACTACATTGCAACTGGTGTTGGGCTCATGTATTCGTTTACCGACTACGAAGGTATCGGGGACTTCAACTGGGTTGGCCTGGACAACTACGCAAAGATTCTTGACGATACCGATGTCACATCTTCAATCGGTAATACATTTTTTATTGCGATCTTTTCTTTTGTTCTCACAAACGTTATTGGTCTGCTACTAGCTCTTGCACTAAACCGTGGTTTGAAGACTCGTTATCTGCTTCGAACACTTTTGTTTTTGCCAGTAATTCTCAGCACCATCGCAGTTTCATACATATTCAGATTCATTTTCTACATCGAAGGACCAATCAACCAGTTCCTAATTGCAATTGGCCAACCTGACTTGCAAAAGACTTGGCTGGCAGACGCTACCTGGTCAATTTGGGTCATTCTGATTGTTGTGGTTTGGCAGAACATTGGTTTTGCAATGGTGATTTACCTTGCCGGACTCGCTACAGTTCCTCAGGAACTCGAAGAAGCTGCTGCCATTGATGGAGCTGGGGTTTGGCGCCGTTTCCGCTCGGTAACTGTGCCGATGCTGCAGCCGGCCATTGCGGTTTCAACCACACTTTCAATCATTCAAGGTATGAAGATTTTTGATCAGGTGGTTGCCATGACTGGCGGTGGCCCGTTCGGTGCCACTGAGACACTTTCAACCCAGATTTATCACAAGACCTTCGAGTTCATGCAATACGGGTATGGCTCTGCTATATCCATGGTTTTCACGGTAGTCATCTTGATGTTGGCGCTGATTCAGTCCTACCTCACTCGCGACCGGTCAGGAATGAATAAATAATGTTCAGATATACGAAGTGGACCTTCCTGAGAGAACTATCAGTCTGGGTTTACGCCCTAATCGTGCTTTCACCGCTATTCATTTTGGTAAACGTTGCACTAAAAGGACCCGAAGAAGTACACGGAGTTCCTGGTTATGTTCCTGTCACGAAGCCAACTCTTGAATCATTTGGTCTGGTTATTTTTGGAGATAAAGGCCCGGCACTTTTTGGTGGGTTGCTTACCAGCGTGATCATTACGACGATTGCGGTGACGGGGCTTATCTTTTTTGGATCTGTAACTTCTTACATTCTTGCCAGAAGGATGAGTAAGTTGAGCAAGACTGCTTACTATTTGGTACTCACTGCAATCGTGGTGCCAGCACAGCTTGGTTTGGTTCCCGTGTACATTGGCGCAAAGGCGCTAGGACTTCTAGGCACACCTTGGGGCATGGGAATTATTTACATCGGTATGTTGATGCCGTTATCAATCATGTTGTACACCGGGTTCATCCGCACGCTTCCGCACGAATATGAAGAAGCTGCCTACATTGATGGATCGTCTCGCTTCCGCACCTTCACTCAAATTGTTTTCCCATTGCTTTCACCGGTGACAGGCACGGTAGCCATCATGGCTGGAATTATTGTTTGGAATGACTTCTTCACTCCACTGATTTTCATGGCTGGTTCAGATAGCCCGACACTAGGTCTAGTAATTTACAACTTTGTCGGTGGAATTGTCACGGAGTGGAATCAGGTATTTGCAATCTTGATTATTGCAATGCTTCCGATGACTATTCTTTATTTGGTATTTCAGAAGAAGTTCATTCAGGGCTTCTCAGGTGGAATCAAGAGCTAGAAGGGTTTTCAAAGATGAAAGCAGCAATTATTGGCACCGGCTTCATGGGTCACGTGCACGGTCAGGCAGCTCAGCTTGCTGGCGTTGACCTAATTGGTTTTGCCGGAAGTTCGCAGGGCAAGGCCGATGATATTGCTGCTGAATTCCGCGGTGCCAAGGGCTTTGGTTCATTCGAGGCAGTGCTTGACGCCGAGCCGGACATCATTCACATCTGTACTCCAAATGCCTTCCACTTACCACAGGCCAAGGCCGCTATTGAGCGTGGCATCAACGTAATCGTTGAGAAGCCATTGGCCATGAACCTGACTGAGGCTGATGAACTTTATGCGTTGAAAGACAAGGTTTCCGTAACCGCAATGCCTTTCGTATATCGCTACAACGCGATGGTACTTGAGCTTCGCGATCGCCTGCAGAACAACAAGACCAACAAGCTTTGGATGTTGCACGGCACTTACCTACAGGACTGGCTCGCCGAGACTATGACCACCAACTGGCGCAGTAATTCTGCTGCCGGTGGTGCTACTCGTGCTTTCGGTGACATTGGTGTGCACTGGTTCGACCTAATGGAATTTGTTACTGGTCACCGCGTCACTCGCCTGACTGCAGCGATGTCATATGTTCACGGCATGGATACCGAAGATGGTGCACTAGTAACTTTTGAAACCGACAAGGGCGCAATGGGAAGCACTGTGATCTCGCAGTGCAGTGCAGGTTACTCAAACCGTTTGTGGTTCTCTTTTGATGGCACCGAAGAGTCATACTCATTCGACCAGCAGCAGCCGGAGACCGGTTGGGTCGGTGGCCTTGCAGACAACCGTATTGTTAAGCGAGACCCAGCAAAGAATTCCAAGGTTGCTGTTCGCAGCAACTCACTTCCGGCAGGTCACCCTCAGGGTTACCAAACTTGTTTCAACGACTTCGTTGCGGATGCATATCGCAGCGTACAGGGCGGTGCTAAATCAGAGGTCATGCCGACTTTTGATGACGGGCACCGAGCTGCACAAATTATCGACGCAGTAATGCAGTCAGTGAAAACTGGCAGCTGGGTTGATGTTGCAAAAATCCGCGAGGAGTAATTGTGCACAGAGTAATCGTGGTCGGATCCGGCCCGATTGGTTCAGCGTTTGCGAAGAAGCTTCACGAATTAAATTCTGAAGTCGACATCACCATGTTTGAGGTAGGCCCTGCCGCCACTTCACCGCTTGGCCGTCACGTCAAAACCTTTGATACCGAAGCCGAAATGCTGGTTGCTCAACAAGCAAGCCAGGGGCCAAGGGCTTCTGATCCAGCGGATGCGAGCGGCATGCTCACCGGAATCGTAAAAGCCCGACCAGGCACCTACTTGGTAGAAGACGGCAAGGCCGATTCGGAAATGCCAGCGGCCGCAATGTCGGCAAACGTTGGCGGCATGGGGGCTCACTGGACCTGCGCTTGCCCTCGCTTCGGTGAGGGTGAAATCCCAGGCTTCATCGATCGCGCGGAATATGAACGCGACCTCGATGAAGCCTGGCGTTTGCTCAAGGTGACTCAATCTGCCTTTGAGAAGTATCCGCTTGGCAATCAACTGCGCGAAATTCTTGGAGCAAAGTACAACCAGGGCAGGGCTGCCGATCGCCACGTGCAGCCGATGCCATTGGCCGTGCAAATCAAAGACAACCGCATCTGGTGGACCGGCACGGATGTCATCATCGAAGACATCACTGCATCACCGCGTTTCCATATCGTGAGTGAAACCTTAGTCACAGAGTTAATTCACGATGGCCAAAAAGTTGCCGGCGTGAAGACTCGTAACATGAAGACTGGCGAGACTGCCGACGTGTTTACCGACGCAGTGTTTGTGGCGGGCGACTCAATTCGCACTCCGCAACTTCTCTTCAAGAGTGGAATTCGTCCGAAGGCCCTTGGCCACTATTTGAATGATCACGGGCAAGTGCTGGGTCTCGCCGAACTTCCTGAAGATGTGCAGTCAGATACTGACGTGTCTGTGAAGCACGGCTCGCTCACTAACTACAGCGGCGTCAGCTGGATTCCATATGACAAAGACACTTTCCCGGTGCACGCGCAAATCATGCAGATGGACACATCGCCGGTGCCACTGCAACACGTAAAGGAACCTCGTCCAGGTGCATACGTCGGCGTCGGTTTATTTGTGCCAAAGGAAATACATTTTGAAGACCGAGTCGAATTTTCTGAAACAGAAACCGACTGGTGCGGAATGCCAAAGCCCACTTTGCACTATGCGATGACCGCGGAAGACAATCGCAGATTCGATGAGGCCAAAGAGATCTTGACTGGCGTGCTCGAGACCATTGGTACACCAATCGGTCGTGGTGCAATCGAAATGCCAGCGGGTTCATCGCTGCACTACATGGGCACCATTCGCATGGGCCTGAGTGACGACGGCACCTCAGTGTGTGACCTTGATTCAAAAGTTTGGGGTTTCGAAAACCTCTATGTTGGCGGCAACGGAGTAATTCCTTCGGAAACCGCTGGCAACCCAACGCCAACCTCTGTGGCCTTTGCTGTAAAGGCCGCCAGGGCAGTAAACAAAGGAGTATCAAAATGATGCGTGACCTGATTATCGAGAAGGATTCACTCCGTCTCGATGGAAACACCCTGTCAGTGGGTGTGCGAATGCCTTGGTATCGCGCGCTACCGCTGTCATCGGTCTGCGACTTAGTGCTAGACATCGATGGCATGGCTATCGACAAGGAGAGCACTCACTGGTTGATCAACGGCATAAATTACCGTGAGGACGAGCTACCTCCGCTGTTTACCGAATGGTGGTTCGTCACTGACACCGCAACTCTTTCTGGCACTCTCACCGATGAGCAAGTGGCGCAGTTGGATCGCGGTGCCGATCACGCAATTCACGTAGGTCTTGGAATCTACATTCCTTATATCGATGCCGGAGCGGGAACCCTATTGGTTCACGAAGGCAACCGCACAACCATGAAGATTGGAGCCTAAATGTCTGAGCTAAAGCAAGGCCACCTTCAGGGTGCAACCCTTTACAGCTACACACGCGTTTTCCACCAGCGTCAATACACTCTCGAAGAGTTGATGCGTGAGGTTGCTCGTCGAGGTCAGGGTCCTGGTCTTGAAGTAATCGGTTTCCAGAGCATCCGTAACTTTCCAAACCCTGGGGATGAATTCATCGGTAAGTTCAAGGATCTAGTTGCAGAACTTAACTTCATTCCAACTTCACTCGCGGTAAACGCTGATCTCGGTCTTCGCCGTGATCGCTTGCTCACCGAAGACGAAATGATTGAGTACATGGCTGCGCAGATTAAGCTCGGTGCCGCACTCGGTTTTCCAGTAGCGCGTTGCCAGATTTCGATGACTCCTGCGGTGATGGAGAAGTTGCTTCCAACAGCTGAGAAGTACAACGTCAAGCTCGGTATCGAGGTGCACTCACACCACTCACCTCGTCACCCAGAGATGCAGGCGCACCAGGAGCTCTATGAAAAGTTGAACTCCGGTTACCTAGGTTTCGTACCTGACTTCGGTGCCACCACAGTTGGTATGCCACCAAGCCTGATTGCGAAGTATCGCAAGACTGGCGTGCCTGAGGAAATGATCACTGAGCTTCAGGCTGTGTGGCAGCAGCACCACGCAGAAGGAGCTCCGAAGGATGGCCGCACTCAGGGCATGCGCATGGGTCAGGTTGCCGGTATCGCAGCAAAGTACGGCTTCGGCGAGACCGCAATTGACTACGCGATCAACCACTGTGGTCTTTTCGGTCACGCGGATCCAAGTGAGTGGGCAGACATCATGCACCTCGTTTGGCACACCCACGGCAAGTTCTTCGGCATGGAGAACGGCGATGAGCCGACCACTCCACTAGTCGACATTCTGAAGTGCTACGCGGATGCCGGTTACACCGGTTCTATCTCAAGTGAGTACGAAGGCTTCCACTGGAACGATTGGGAGAGTCCATTCGACCAGGTGGATGCGCACCAAAAGCGCATTCGCGAAATCATGGCTGGATACGGTTACGAAGTAAGGACAAAGGCATAATGGCAACTCACGACACACTCCTCAGCAAGAAGAGTCTTGCTGCTACAGCGAATGGAATGTCATTAGCACTGACTGTTCCTTGGTACCGAAGCCTTTGGGTTTCATCAGTCACCTCAATCAATGTTTGGGTTGACGGCCAAGAAGTGCCACAGGAAAAATTGTCATTCCGCCTAAACGGAACGTCATGGCCAATGAACGAAGTACCTAATCAGTGGGAGACCCTCTGGTTTATGCAGGACCGCGCTTATCTAGATATGGATCTAGGTAAGCCAGGTGTTGCTGGTGAAGACCATGAAATCACCATCCACGTAGAAATGCGCTTGCCATACATGCAGATCAAGCCAGGTTTCTACCTACCAAACATCGTTCACCAGGTTGTCACCTTGAAAGTGCAGGCATAAAAAAATGACACAAGCAAAATTCAAACTCGGAGTAACTCTTTACTCATTCGCATCTGAATGGGCTGCCGGTGAATACACACTTGATTCAATGCTCAAGCGCGTCACCGAAATGGGCATCGGCCCTGGCGTTGAGATCATGGCTTCGCAGACTGTGCGCACCTACCCTGAGACTCCAGATTCATTCATCAACGAATGGAAGGGTTATGTAGACAAGTACGGATTCACACCTTCTATGTACGGCACCAACCTAGACATGGGTCGCAACCGTGCGAAGGAAATGACTCTCGACGAGGAATATGACTTCGTGCTCAAGCAGATTGAGGCCGGAGCCAAGATGGGCTTCCCGACCATCAAGATTCAGAGCGCTACCGGTGAACTGCTCACCAAGCTGCTGCCACACGCAGAGCGCTTGAATGTGAAGCTCGGATACGAGATTCACGCTCCAGAAGGTCCAAACTCGGACAAGATCATGAAGATTCGTGAGACCTACGCGAAGTTGGACAGCCCACTGCTCGGCTTCGTGCCTGACTTCTCGTCGACCATGCACACCATGGGCCGCTCAATGCTTCAGACCTTCCGCGACCGCGGTCTCGATGAGGCAGCGATTCAGAAGGCTCTTGAGTACTGGGCTTCAGACATGCCACACCCTCAGCGCATCGCCGAGTTCGTGGCCTATCTCGAGAGTCGCGGAATCAACCCGAACGACCTTGGTCCATTTGGTCGCATGGCGTTCAACATGAACGGTCACGTAAAGCCAGAAGAGTGGAACGACATCATGCACCAGGTCGTTCACATTCACGCGAAGTTCTTCGACATGAACGATGACGGTTCTGTTGAGGCAATCGACTACGAAAAGCACACGAAAATTTTTGCTGAGGGTGGTTTCGACGGCTACATTTCATCCGAATGGGAAGGTCACGCTTTTGCCGATATCGGCCAGTTCGACCCATTCGTGGTAGTCAAGCAGCAGCAAGACTTCATGAAGAAGTTCATGTAATTTTAGGTTCAACGAGAGGATCATCACATGGCAAAATCAAATCACCCAGTAACCCTGTTCACCGGTCAGTGGGCAGATCTACCTTTTGAAGAAGTAGCTCGACTGGCATCTTCATGGGGTTATGACGGACTTGAGATTTGCACATGGGGTGATCACCTCGACCTAAAGCGTGCCGAAGAGGATCCTGGATACCTTCAGACTCGTCGCGACATTCTCGACAAGTACAACCTCAATGTCTACGCAATCTCGACTCACCTGAGTGGTCAGGCTGTTTGCGATAACCCAATCGACTTCCGTCACGAGGCAATCCTTCGCGACTACATGTGGGGCGATGGAGACCAAGAGGGAGTGCGTCAGCGCGCAGCCGAAGAGCAGAAGCGTGCCGCCCGTGTGGCTCGCAAGCTCGGTATCGACACCGTGGTCGGCTTCACTGGCTCAAGTATTTGGCAGTATGTAGCGATGTTCCCGCCAGTGCCAGAGTCGGTAATCGACGCTGGTTACGAGGACTTCGCCAAGCGTTGGAACCCAATCCTGGATGTCTTCGACGACGAAGGCGTGCGTTTCGCTCACGAGGTACACCCGAGCGAAATTGCCTACGACTACTACACAACCGTTAAGACCCTCGAGGCCATCGACCACCGTCCGGCATTTGGTTTGAACTGGGACCCATCGCACATGATGTGGCAGAACCTCGATCCAGTGGCTTTCATCCTCGACTTCGCCGACCGCATCTACCACGTGGACTGCAAGGACACACGCATGCGCATCGGCAACGGTCGCAGGGGAGTTATGGGCTCACACCTTCCTTGGTCACACATGCAGCGCGGTTGGGACTTCGTCTCTACTGGTCACGGTGACGTGCCTTGGGAAGACAGCTTCCGTGCTCTCGAGTTCATCGGTTACAAGGGCCCAATCTCGGTCGAGTGGGAAGACGCTGGAATGGATCGACTTCGCGGAGCAGAAGAGGCCGTTGGTTTCGTTCGCAATTTGCTTTGGGAAAAGCCAGCCGGAGCTTTCGACGCCGCATTCTCAAAAGAATAAAAACTCTTGAGTAACGAACTTAATCGCGCAATTATCACCGAGTTCGCTGAGATTTTTTATCACGAGCGAAATGTGCGCAAGGCATTCGAAAAATTTGTTTCTGGAGAGCAGTACATTCAGCACAACCCAACGATTGCTAATGGTCGCGAGTCTGCAATTGCTGCGCTTCATGACAAGTTCGGTCACCCAAATGCCAACTTCGAGATTAAAAAGATTTTGGTGGATGGAAATCTAGCTGTCGTTCACGTGCGCGCATTTCCAAGCGGAGGAAAAGAAGCAGCGGTTGCTGATTTCTACCGTCTAGAAAACGGCAAGGTAGTGGAGCACTGGGATGTGCTTCAAGTTGTGCCAGACACGGCACAAAACGACAACACAATGTTTTAAAAAGCAATGTTTTAAAGAAGAAGGAAGTAACAATGGCTTCAAAGAAGAAGACCTATGACGTAATTGTGGTTGGCTCGGGTGCCGGCGGAAGTATCGCGGTAAAAGAGCTCACCGAAAAAGGTTTGCAGGTACTTCTCCTTGAGGCTGGTCGTCCGCTAAAAGATGAAGACTTCATTCCTCCTACAACGCCAGGTAAGTTCGCTCTAGGCCCCGCGCTAATGCCTCGCCTGAAGGCGATGCTGGGTGGTCAGTACATCCAGTCGTTGCGCTCGGTTTACGCCGAGGGCAGCAACAAGTTCCTCACCAATGACCGCGAGAACCCTTACACAATGAGCCTTTCAGGCCGTTTCCTGTGGATCCGCGGTCGAGTGCTTGGTGGCCGTTTGAACACCTACGGTCGCGTGTGCATGCGCTTCAGCGACTACGATTTCAAAGCCAAGAGCTGGGACGGCCAAGGATTCGACTGGCCAATTGAATACAAAGATGTGAAGCCGTACTACGAC
>JBJTNZ010000067.1:0-10322 GCA_046074345.1 Micrococcales bacterium
GGTCCAGTTAGAACCGTTTCCGTTTCCGGTACATGTGGTCAGTGTCGTTCCACTGACAAACAACTGATTGGTAAGCACCAGATCTGGGTTTGGATTTTGACAGGCAATTGTGATTGATGTGCTTTCCAGTCGCAACGCACGAGTTGGCCAACTCGACAGACCCGCCGGTGATGCCCAGAACGCTGAACCATCTGGAGAAGACGTACCGCTACCAACTTTTCCGGTAGCGGCAGAAGTAACTGCGACCACGACGGTACCACCGAGGGTAGGTACTGCCGGTGATGGAGTACTTGTTACTGTGTTTACTTTGTTGGCGCTTGCCTTAATCGTTTCAACGACTTTTTGGAAAGAGAAATCACAAACCAGAAGCTCGGTGGCGCCAATCAAGTCGGGACGCTTGTTGTAAATATGTACCGTGTGAGTTTGTGCGGTTGTTGCAGATCCGCTTGCCTTCAAGAGAAAGAAAACTGTCGAGGTGCCGCTAGCCGCAAGAGTTGTGATTTGTTGAGCTTCGTCTGCTGGGTTTGCAAGAGTAACTTTTCCACCGGCAAATGAGTCGAGCTTCACCCAAAGTTTTGTGCGTGCGTTTACTGTGTCGGTGTTGTCGATCTTGTAACCGACGTAAGCTGCATCAACCTTTGGGGTGACACCGGAGTCGATGTACATGACCTGGCCATGAGATGGTGTTGCTTTTAATTTGTTGGTGGTGTTTGTATAGCCACCAATACAGCTGGAGTTTGCGGCCTTGGCTTCGGGCGCCTTCGCGGCCTCAATTACCTGTATGAAAGAAGTAAGAAGTACGGCGGCTAGGAATAACGCAAGCACTCGTCTGGCATTGCCAAAAACGAGGCGAATGCCGTTACCAGCCTTAGCCATTTCTCTCTCTAACCCCGTTCGCAAAAGCGAACGCGCCGATTAATGCTCACATGATGAGGTTGAAAAAAGCGAAGAATTTCTGGGCATACGGGGCCAAAAGGCCTGGTCTGTATAGGTAGCCATACATTAATGACAAGTTACGCTTAGCCACATGACTTCACTCAAACTCGTCGGGGGAATCCGAGTCTTGGTAGCGGTTGCACTTTTATATGCAGTCGTTTGGCAGATCACAGATCGTCTCGCGCACAATTTATTTCGCCCAGCAGAATACTTTTCTTACTTCAGCATCCAAGGCACACTAATTTGTGCGGTAGTGCTCGCAGTTTCAGGTGTGCGTGCAATAAAAAGTATGAGTGAAACAAAACTTCTCACACTCACCCGATTATCGACAACTGTTTACGTAGTTGTAATATCTGTGGTTTACAACGCACTACTTCGCGGTGGAGCTGGTGACATTCGCGATGCAGGTTATAACTGGCCGACTGTGCCAAATGAAATTATTCACGTGTGGGGTCCGGTGCTGATGTTGCTCGACTGGTTGTTGATTGCAGGATTCACTTCGGTGCGTTTGCGTGCATCTTTTTGGGTAGTGGTTTATCCGATTGCCTGGCTTGCGTTTTCAGTAACGCGCGGAAACATCGATGGCTGGTGGGCTTACTGGTTCCTAGACCCAACCGACAAAGGCGGGATGCCGCAAATGCTCACCTACATATTCGGTATTTGCGTATTGATGATCGCGCTCGGTTTTATTCTCGCGCTAATCACTAAAGCACTAAAGCGAATTCAAATTCGCTAGCGCTTCACCAAATGCATGCGAATGATTTTCGCAGCCTCTGCTATGTCATACTTGTCCATCGCGACACCCAACACTAAGTCGTACGCTTCATCCTCGGTGAAATTATGTTTGAGTCCATTCATAAACATAAAAATTACAGAGAGCGACCAAGCTGTCCGCTTGTTTCCGTCAATCATCGGATGATTTTTAATTATCGAATGCATCATTGCGGCAACTTTGAGTTCGAACTCAGGATAGGCCTCTTGGCCAAATAAAGATGTTTGAGGTCTTGCCAAAGCGCCTTCCAAAAGGCCGGCATCCTTCACATAGAATCCAAGTCTTTTAGTGACTCGAACTGCATCTTTTAGTGTGAGGAACTTTGTCATGAATCAGCCAAGCGGTCCATGAGAGCTTTGTCGTGAGTTAGAACAAACTCAAGTCCCGCATCAATGGCAGCCTGGCGAATCACTTCTTCTTGGTAGAACTCCATGGCTTTGATGATCGCGAGTTGACGAGAGCACTCCATGTGTTCAGCAACTGAGTCGAATAGTTCCTCTTGCGCTTCGGTTAGTCGTATCGTCATAGCCATACGCTAATGGTATCAAAGTGATACCAGAAGTCAATCGTCGAATCTGTGGAGAAAACCGTGGGTTGGTGGGCTGTGCAGAACTAGTCGGCAGCAGCAAGCTGACCGCAGGCGCCGTCGATTTCTTTTCCGCGAGTATCGCGAAGTGTCGTTGGGATTCCCTGAGCTTCGAGTCTGCGCACGAATTCTCGTGTGACTTCTGGGATTGATGCTGTCCAGATAGAGCCAGGCGTTGGGTTTAACGGAATCGGGTTGACGTGCACCCAACCTTTGCCGCGAGCGTTGAGCTTCTCGCCCAGCAGGTCTGCGCGCCAGCCGTGATCGTTCATGTCTTTGATTAGCGCGTATTCAATGCTGACGCGGCGCCCGGTCTTCTCAAATTATTCGCGCGCTGCGTCTAAGGCTTCGTCTACTTTCCAGCGCGAGTTCACCGGAATAAGTTCGTCGCGAAGTTCGTCATCTGGTGCGTGAAGTGAGAGTGCGAAGGTCACCGGAATTTGTTCGTCGGCAAGTTTCTTGATTGCCGGCACGAGTCCAACTGTGGAGACTGTGATGTTGCGCGCGCTCATGCCGAGACCTTCCGGCTGCGGAGCGATCATGGTTTTGAGTGCAGTCATCACGCGGTTGTAGTTTGCGAGTGGTTCACCCATTCCCATGAAGACAATGTTGTTAACTCGTTCGTTGGTGCCATCTTCGTGTTTGTGGATTCCGCCGAGTTGACCCTTTGCAATCGCGTCATTGGCTCGCACGATTTGATCGACGATTTCGGCGCTCGACATATTTCTCGTGAGACCGGCTTGACCGGTGGCGCAAAACGGACAGTTCATTCCGCAACCGGCTTGGCTCGATATACAAAGTGTGATGCGACCCGGGTAACGCATCAGCACCGATTCGACTAACGCTCCGTCAAAAAGTCGCCAAAGGAACTTAATAGTGTCGCCCTTGTCGGTCTGCAGGCGCTTAACTTCAGTGAGCAGTGGCGGGAGCATTGCCGCCACAAATTCTTCGCGACCGGCAGCAGGGAGGTCTGACATGTCAGCCGGGTTTGAGGTGTAATGCGAGAAGTAGTGCGTGCTTAGTTGCTTGGCACGGAAAGCAGGGAGACCGAGCTCCTTTACCTTGGCGGCGCGCTCGTCTGGGCTTAGGTCTGCCAGGTGAACCGGTGGTTGCTTGCGCTTAGGTTCGGCGAAGGCGAGTAGCGGCTTGCCATCGGCATCGAGTTTTTGGCTCCAGCCTTCTGTCTTCGGCCGTACCTGGATCGGTTCGTTCATCCGTTCAAGTCTATGCGGGTGCTGATAACTGGCATTAGTGGATGCGATAGGCAAAGACGCGCTTTTCGAGCGGTTATCGGCAAAGATTGAAGCAACACAATCAAGGATGATTAATGTCACGTTTACACGAAGTACCGGCCGATATCTCACGCTCATGGATGCTGGTGCCTGGCACCGCCCCAGATTCTTTCGACCGCGCTGCGGCATCACGCGCTGACCAAATTATTCTCGACGTCGAAGACGCAGTGGACCCAAAGCTCAAGCCTCAGGCAATCGAAGACGTTGCCCAGTGGCTCGAAAAGGGCGGCAGTGCCTGGGTGCGCATCAACGACTACACCACCGATTTTTGGAAGGCCGACGTCGAACGCCTTCGTGGCATTCCTGGACTCCGCGGAGTCATGCTGGCTAAGACCGAATGGGCCAACCAGGTCACCGAAACTTTTGAACTACTTGGCGGCGATAAGCCGGTATTGGCTCTCGTCGAATCTGCACTTGGCATCGAAGAGGCTCGTGGTATTGCCTCGGCAAAGGGAGCATTCCGTTTGGCGTTCGGCAGCGGTGATTACCGCCGCGATACCGGAGCATCGGCAGACAACGATGCCATGCTTTACCCGCGTTCACGACTGGTCACCGCATCTCGAATCGGTGGACTGCCTGGTCCAATCGATGGGCCGACGGTTGGTTCTTCGCACCCAATTCTTCGTCAGCAGTCTGAGGTTTCGGTTTCGCTCGGCATGACCGGCAAACTTTGCTTGCAGGCGGATCAGATTGTCGTGATCAATGAGACCATCTGCCCTACCAACTCAGATGTGATTTGGGCTCGTGAATTCATGGACGACTTCGAATCACGCGGTCGAGTAATTCGCGATGGAAGTGACCTTCCTCGTCTTGGTCGCGCTCAGAAGATTGCTCGACTGGCCGAGGCCTTCGGCATCAACCCGCTGTAATTAATCTTCGACGTCGATAATTTCGGCAGCTTTGCGCAGCATGCCAATCAGCCACTTGATGGCAGGGTCGTTCGACTTGGTCGGGTGGTAGTGCACCGATTCAATCAGCGTTGTGCGCGGCAAATCTGTCTGCACAATTTGTAATTCGAGTGGATCAAGCAGCGGCCTCGCGAGTCGTTCCTGAACCATTCCGATCAAATCGGTTTTCGAAACCATCAATGGCACCAGCGAAATCTCGGTGACCGAAACAACTTCGGTATCTTCGTCGAATGCTGCGTCAATAAATAGTTTGTCGACCTGGTGTTTGTTTGAGCCAAGATTCAAGTGCACGCGAGGGAGTTTCTTCAACTGCTCAAGTGAGAGCGTTCCCTTTTTCACTGCTGGGTGACCCTTGCGAGCAATCACGACAAAGTTGTCGCTAAACAGTGCTTGCTTCTTACCTGGCAAACCAATTTGCGGTGATGCAATCAATACATCTCGACGAAGCAAGTCGATCTCGGCCATTGTCGGATCATGTGGAAGCACATTGAATTTAATATCAACAAATGGCGCCTCGTCTTTGAGTAAATTCAAAAGCGGGCTGGTGATCTGGCTTAGGAAGTAATCGGTGGCACCGATATAGAAAGTGCGAGTAGAGGTGGCTGCGTCGAAGGTTGGCAGTAACTCAAATGTTCTGCGTACTTCCATCATGGCCTCGGCGACGGCCGGCTTCAAAGATTCGGCCACCTTGGTGAGTTGGTATTTACGGCCCTTGCGTTCTAGAAGTTCGTCATCGAATTGCTGACGCAAACGAGCGAGAGCTCCGGAGACTGCGGGCTGTGACATGCCGACGACCTCACCGGCACGGGTGAGGTTCATCTCATTGAGAATCGCATCGAGCACGACCAACAGGTTGAGGTCGATGCGCTTGAGGTCGGTCACCCGACCAGTTTAGAGCGACTTATAGCGGTGGGGCTACGAAGAGGCCCTTGTCTACATCGTTGAAAGATTCACGGGCAACGAACTCACTCATGAGGTTTGCGGTGCCCCACTGGTCTTGAGTAGAGACCTGAGTGATGTCGAACTTGCTCGGGTGCCATGCATCTTCGTCTTCGATGTTGTGCAACTCGGTGGTGTATTCCACCGTGTTACCAGCTGGATCGATGAAGTAAGCGAAGGTGTTGTCACCTGCGTTGTGACGACCTGGACCCCAAACCATTCGGTAACCAGCGCGCAAAATCTTGCCGGCGCCGCGCATCCACTCTTCGATTCCGCGCATCTCGAATGACACGTGGTGCAGTGAGTGGTGTGGGCCTTGAACAATTGCGATTGAGTGGTGCGCTGGGTTGCAACGCATGAAGTGCATCATCTCGCCCATTGCTGGGTGAGTCAAGGTGTCTGAAATTGCGAAGTCAAGGTGATCGATGTACCACTGAGTGGTAGCAGCAAGGTTGCTGGTGTTGATCACCACGTGAGAAAGCTTTACCGGAATTGGTTCGCGCTCATTGATCTTGCGTGCGTTCTTTAGTTGCACGTCAACTGAAACTTCAATCGTGCGGCCATCAAGGTCGAAGAAACGGAAACCGTAACCACCACCGTACTGAGTCAAGTCTTGAGGTGCGTGAACAATCTGCACACCCTTGGCTACAAGCTCGTCGTGCAATGCGTGTAGGTCTTCTTTGTTCTGCGCACCAAATGAGATTAGGTCGATGCGCTTCTCACCCTTGCGAATTCGAATCTGGTAAGGCTCAGGTGAACCTTCGTTGCCTAGCCAAAGGGTGTCGTTCTCGCGGTGCACTTCGGTGAGACCCCAGTGCTTGGTGAAGAAAGTGGCTTCCTCTTCGAAGTTTGGCATTGCCAAAGCGAGGTAGCGAAGGTGCGAAATCTTACGGACGGTCATGCCGAAACTCCTTTGTAACTGGACTCACTTCAGGTTATGGCGTGCCTTTCCGCTCTGCATCACCCTTAGCCAAATACCTATTATTTGATACGCTGGCTTCAAACCATCCGAGAGGAAGCCGACGTTGTCTGTTGCTGGCCAAGACCTAAACCTCTTGGTTGCCCTGCGCGCTTTGCTCGAAGAAGCTAACGTCACCAAGGCCGGCGAGCGCTTGGACATGAGCCAGTCGGCGATGAGTTCGGCACTTTCTAGATTGCGCGTGCAATTCGAGGACGAGTTGCTGGTGCGAGTCGGACGCGAATACGAGCTAACCCCACTTGGACACCTCTTACTACCTCAGTTGCAACGCACCCTCCCCTTGGTGGACAAGGCGCTCAAGGTGGATGAGACCTTTGATCCATATGCCAAGCCTCGAACTTTCAGGATTCAGACCTCCGACTACTCGGCGATTGTGCTGCACTATGCCTTGGCTGCGCTTTTTGCCCTAAAGACCAAGATCAAGATCGAGCTGGTTCCGCTACCGCAGAATGCCTACGACCGCGTGCGAGACCTCTGGAACAACGACTTCATCATGGGTGTGCCAGGCATGGGCATCACCGGGCAGAGCCAGGAGCTATTTACCGACCACTACGTGGTTTTGGTCGACAAGAACAACCCTCGGCTCAAGAAGGGCAAGTTGGATTGGACCGCCTTCACCGAGCTTCCGCACGTGGTTTACGACTTTGGCCGTGGCCAGCTGACTCCGGTAAATCGCAAGCTTTTTGAGCTCGGCTTTACCCGCAAGGCACACGTGAGCACCAGCAGCATGATTCCGATTCCGAGCATTTTGGCCGGCACGGACATGATTGCCGTGGTGCCAAGCCGCCTATCCGAGAAACTCCCAGTCGATAGTCCGGTAATCGCCGTGCCAGCCCCATTTGGCAAGGTCGAGGTGCATCAGGTGCTCTGGTGGCATGAATCGCACAACTATGACCCTGGCCACGTCTGGCTAAGGGAATTCCTTTTGGTTCACGATTACACCCGCGACTATTCGCTTTAGCAAATGGTAAGCATTCGGCTAGTTAGTAGACCGAACCGGCCGATTTCGAATAATTTGGCAGTAGCCCATAGCGGGAATTCGAATGGAGTCAAAGATGACAGTTAACAACGTTCTAGTAGTAGGTGGCGGAATCACCGGTACCGTTCTAGCAATCGCACTCGCACAAAAGGGTGTAAAAGTTGTACTCGCCGAACGCTCACCAGTTTGGTACGGCGTAGGTCACGGAATTACCCTGCAGGGAAATGCACTCAAGAGTTTCAACACCATCGGTGCATTCGACAGGATGTTGGAAAAGGGCTGGGGCTTCGACGATCTTCAGATGTTCCACGCTAGCGGAGCACTTATTGCACAGATGCCAGCGGGTAAGGCTGGTGGTCCAGATCTTCCTGGCACCATGGGTGCACTTCGTTCAGATGTCCAGACCGTGCTCGTAGATATGATTCACGAGTTGGGTGTTGAAGTTCGACTTGGCACTGAGTTGGTTGGTTTTGAAAATCACGAGAACTCGGTGACCGCTGAATTCAATAACGGCACCAAAGAAGAATTCGATCTAATCGCAGGTGTCGATGGAATCAATTCAAGTACTCGCAAACTTCTTGGCATCAAGGAAGACAAGAAGTCATCTGGACTTGGAATCTGGCGAGTAGTCACAGAGCGCACACCAGAGATGAGCTGTTCTGCAGTTGCATACGGTGGCGACGAATACAAAGCCGGTTACACACCAATCTCTGACACACTTTGCTACGCGTTCGTTTTGACCAAACCACAACGTCCAGACAACGGACTGAGCGATGCAGATGAAATGCGTCGTCTGTTGTCGAGCTATCACGGAAACTTCGATTTCATCCGCAACAACATCAAGGATGACGACTACATGAACTTCACTGAAATCGAGTGGTTGTTTGTTGAAGACGAGCCATGGCACAAGGGTCGCGTAATCATCACCGGTGACGCAGTGCACGCCTGTCCTCCGCTTATCGCGCAGGGTGGAGCTCAGTGTTCAGAGGACGCAATTTTGCTTGCCGACTACATCACTCGCGAAGGCAACATGGAAGACCTATTGGTCGCGTACCAGGAGCGCCGCAAGCCACGCATCAAGATTGTGGTGGAGAACACCCTCAAGCTTGCAGCCAAGGAAATCGACCCTAGCCTGCCAGACGACCCAGGCCACATCATGGGTAGCACCATGGCAGCAATGGCTCAGCCTGCTTAATTCGAGTTCTAACTAACTAAGGAATCACCGCTTATGTTTATGTACTTCCCAACTAACTACGTCTGGAGTCTTTCCGTCGTTGCAACTTTGAACAACGGTGGATTCATCGACGAAGTTGACCGTGCCTGCAAGCCGGTGCTCGAAGCATCTCAGCGTGGCGATGATGCTGGCACAGAATTGCTTTACGAGTCATGGGAAAAAGTTGCCAACCGCGTTTACGCAGCAGCACAAGAAGATGAGAAGGCCGGTCGCAAGATCGGTGCCGGTGAAAAGTATTACCGCGCATCTTTGTACACATCACAGGCAGAACGTTTGCAATCACCACAGTGGGAAGGTCGCAACGCGGCTTACCAAAAGTCGATTGACATTTTGTTTGAGCACGTAGCTCTAGCTGGTGTACCAATGGTCAAGGTTGAAATTCCTTACGAAGGAAAATTCCTGCCGGGTTACCTCTACCGCGCAGAATCACACGACGGCAAGCCGACTCCAATCGTGATTCAGTGGAACGGTCTCGACTCAACTAAAGAGATGATGTACTACTCACAGTTCCCACAGATGTTGGCAAAGCGCGGCATCTCGACACTGATGGTAGACACACCTGGTTCAGGTGAGGCACTTCGTCTTCGCGGACTCACCGCTCGCTACGACACCGAGGCATGGGCTGCTGCCTGCGTCGACTACATTGAGTCACTCGGTGAATTCGACGAGAAGAAGATCGGTCTAGTTGGTTGGTCACTCGGTGGTTACTACGCACCTCGTGCAGCAGCTTTCGAAAAGCGCATCGCCTTGGCTGTGGCCTGGGGCGCAAACCACAACTGGGCTGAGGTCCAGGAAGGCCGCCGCAACCGTGAGGGTGAAAACCCTGTGCCGCACTACTGGAAGCACGTCTTTTGGGTATGGGGCGTAGACAACATGGAGGACTTCATCAAGGTCACCTCAAACATGCACCTCAATGGCGTGGCCGAGAAGATCACTTGCCCGCTGCTGATCACTCACGGCGCCAACGACCGTCAGATCAACGTGAAGTACGCCCTGCAGACCGCAGAGCAGGCAGTCAACTCATCGAAGCTCAAGCTTCGCATCTTCGACGAGCCTGAGGGCGGCACCGAGCACATCAGCATCGACAACATGACCTACGTGGCAGGTTACATCGCGGACTGGATCGAAGAGACCTACCGCGAGATGGCTTAATTACTTATTTTGTCTAACTGAATAATTGATGTGCTTGGCTAGCACTTCGGGCGCTTCTAGAACCGCTTGATGTGCGACACCAAGCACTTCGATTATTGAGCCCGCTCCGAGTTTCTGAGAATACTCGAGTGCGGATGAGTAAGGAACCACCGGATCCAATTCACCGGCGACAACCATAACTGGCACATCGATTTCACCGAGTCGATTGGTGATGTCGTATTTCGCCAAGGCCTCACAACCTAGCGCGTAGCTTTCACGATCTACCGTCTCCAGCATTTTTAAAGTTTGCTCGACATTTTCTGGTATGCGTTCTTGGTAGCGCTTGGAGAACCAACGATCACGAGTGCCGTCCACGAATTGCGCGGTGCCGTTTTCTCGCACTTGCTGAGCACGTGAAATCCAAGAGTCACTGTCGCCAAACTTCGGTGCCGAACATATTGGTAACACCACGTTGACGCGATTTGGGTAGCGAAGCGCAAGCGTCAAACCAATTGCTCCCCCGAGGGATACTCCCGCGTAGCAAAACTTGTTTATCTCAAGTGAAT
>JBJTNZ010000068.1:0-3150 GCA_046074345.1 Micrococcales bacterium
TGAGCCAAGTTCTCCGGCTTGGTGAACCACTCGATGGTCTTGGCAAGACCGTCGCGGAAGCCCTCGATACCGACGATCTCCGGTGACCAACCCAAAACCGACTTGGCCTTGGTGTTGTCGCTAAACAAGCGTTCCACCTCGGAGTTCGCTGGGCGAATGCGCTGTGAGTCTTCGGTGGCAACTGCACCGGCACCCATCAAATCGTTGATGATGTCGAAGGTCTGACCAATCGAAACTTCAAAGCCAACACCAAGGTTGGTTACTTCACCAAACCCACTCGTCGCGTAAAGCGCCTTCTCAAATCCTCGAGCAGTGTCTGTCACATAAGTGAAGTCGCGAGTCGGCGTCAATGCACCCAGGTTGATCGATTTCTTACCTGCCGCGAGCTGCGAAATGATGGTTGGAATTACTGCGCGAGCCGACTGACGAGGTCCGTAGGTGTTGAACGGACAAATAGTTAGCGTTGGCAATTCGAACGAAGCATAAAACGAACGCACCATTTGATCCGCACCGATCTTCGATGCCGAATACGGTGACTGACCCTGAAGAATGTGTCCCTCATCCATCGGCACATACTGCGCTGTGCCATAAACCTCACTTGTCGAGGTGTGAATAAAACGACTAACCCCGTTTGCACGAGCAGCGTTCAACATGTTCAGCGTGCCCTGCACGTTGGTCTGCACATACATATCCGGAGCCACGTAACTACACGGAATCGCAATCAACGCAGCCAGGTGCATGATGGCGTCCTGGCCCTTAGCCAAAAGGTTCATGTGATACGGGTCGCGGATGTCACCCAAAACGACCTCCATGCCAGACTTAACATCCGCAGACAGGGTGTCCAACCAGCCCCATGAGCCCATCGAGTTGTAGATCGCCAAGGCCTTGACCTCGTGACCCGACCGGACCAAGTGTTCAGCTAAGTGTGAGCCGATAAACCCGTCGGCACCTGTCAGAAAGACCTTCATAAGCCCCAAGTCTACCCAACCGACCCATTCCTCCCCAGGTTCGCAAAGGCGAACAACCCCGCTAAGCCACCACAACCCACCCAATACTCTGAACCTATGAAGAATTGGCGGGTAACCCTTGGCTCGCGCAGTTCTTGGTCTGCACAGTTCGTCATCGCCTTCGGCCTAGTTCGCCTCTTCATCGCCCTTATCTCAGACCCAAACCGCACCCAACAATTCACCTACCTTTGGGTGGTGCTCTGGGCGCTAAGCCTGGTGGTCATGACTCTTTTCGTGTTGCTCGTGATGGCACTTGGCCTCCACCGAAGACTCACAACCAAGCCAAGACCCATAGCCAACCTGATCACCATCGCGATTGCCGGCGCCCTCGGCAATGTCTTCGTGGGAGTGCTAGCCAACATCTGGCAAATCGACACCGAAGGACTCTGGCAGGTGCGTGTGCAAGGCGGGGCGTTCGTGGGAATTATCGTGTTCAGCTTCGTCAATGGCGTGCGGACAGCCTTAATTGTTCGCCAGGAGTCAATCCGCCAACTCACCGAAACCGAACGGCAACTGCTCGGTTATCGTGAGTCGGCCAAGCAGCTCATCCAAGACGAAATCGAAGCCCTCAAAGCCAAAACCCAAAATGCCCTGCTGCCAACTATCGAAAAGATTCAGTCGCTCATCAGCGAACACCAAGAAGCACGATCTCTAGCCATCGATGAGCTCAAAGACCTGATTAACAACTCAGTGCGCCCTCTCAGCAAGTCTGTGCTGGGCGATGCCGCGAAGCTAGAGACCCGGATACCGAGCACCTCTATCAACCCTTCACTAAAGAACACTCTGCGCAGCAAGATGAAAGTGGCCCGAACCATGCAGGCGGGCATCCTCACTCTTGCTTCAGCCATTAACTTCCCAATGATTGAATACCTATTTGTCGATCATCGTTCGGCCTTTCGCGGATTACTCGGGGCCATCGGCTTGGGTGCAGTGCTGTATCTCTGCAAACTCCTAATTTCCAATCGCCTCGAACTTCAAACTCGCACCACAATCGCTCTACATCTCTTCTTCAGCACCATCGCTGTGGCACCGGCTTATGCCTTTATGTTTCAGGAATACGGAAACAGCAACGGAGTGCTCTGGGCAACCGCGTTTCTATGGATTTCCGCTTTAACCGGAATGCTACTTTTGAGCATCAGCACCGCTCTTGAAATTAGTCGAGTCAATTTCGAAAAAACTCTGGCCAAATCTAACCAGGAACTTCAAAGGGAAGTTGCACTTTTCGAACAAAAACTCGGCTTGGAAAAACGTGCCTGGTCGAGAATCATTCACGGCGAAGTACAAGCCGCCCTCACGGCAGCCGCCACCAGACTGCAAATGCATGACAAACCTGAGCCCTACCAAATCGAAATGGTAAAGCAAGACCTAACTCGCGCCAAAGAAAACCTCACCAATCCCCGACAGGAAAGTACCAACTTCAATCGCGACTTCCAAGAAATCACTAGCACCTGGAGATCGATATGCACCATAAACGCTGACATTTCTGCCAGAGCTCAGCGCGCCCTTGACTCCAAGCAAGATGTCCGCAGCGTCACCAACGAAATTATCAAAGAAGCAGTATCAAACGCAGTCCGTCACGGCCAAGCAAAAAATGTCAACATCAAACTCGAACGAATCCAAGACGACATTCTCGAAATCGAAATCTCTAACGACGGCTGTAAAGCCATAAACCCAACCCCAGGACTCGGCTCCCAAATGTTCGACGAGCTCACCCTCAGCTGGTCACTAAACACCAAAAACAACCAGACCACACTGACCGCAAAAGTACCCATCAGCAAAAACTAAAACAGCCGGTCGACCCCAACGTCCAAACCACGCAACTCCGAATAGTCCAAAACCAAACACGAGATCCCGCGATCCGATGCCAAAGTACGAGCCTGCGGGGTAATCGTCTGCGCCGCAAACACTCCCCGCACCGGAGCCAGCAGAGAATCCCTATTCAACAAAGACAAATAACGCGAAAGCTGCTCCACCCCAGCAATATCGCCAACCCGCTTCAAGTCCACCGCAATGTGCCCGCCCGAAACAGAACTCAAAAGCATATCCACCGGACCAATCGCCGTGAAATACTCCCTGCGTACCAAAACAGCACCAGCCTCAACTAGATCCACCGACACAGCCAGCAGCTCCTGGAGGTCCTTCT
>JBJTNZ010000069.1:0-6365 GCA_046074345.1 Micrococcales bacterium
CTTGTAAGCCTGGTCCGTATTGGTGCCTGGATCTTCGTTCCAGACGTCTAGGCTCTGGCCGTTCTTTACAAAAGCAGTGAAGCGCTCGCCTAGTCCATAGATCTGCTCCCCCACGCCAATCGGCATTTGCACGCCAATGAACTTGCCTTCAGGTGCTGAGGCATAGAAGAGTCCCTTGTCACTTTGAGTGGCAATTTTATTGTCGTGCCCAAACCACTCGATACCGAATTCCGCCGAGAACTTCGCTGTTAAGTTTCCGGAACTAAACGAAGCTGAACCGTCGGTGTCGGATATTTTTACAGTTGGCTGGTGTTCGTTCAGCGAAAAACGCAATGGCGTGTGAGCACCCTTGAGGTGAGTTGCCTTGAGTCGAATCACATCATCGAGCGGTGAATCTACCTCGACTCCCACAGTTCCGATGTTTAGTGTGTTGCCGCGATGTTCGATTTTCTTAGTGGCGTAAAGCAGTTCCAGCTTTTGACCATCGTGCTCAATCTTTTGTAACTGAACTGCCTTGGAAAGTGAAACACCCTCCCTTAGCAGCCAGAATCCATTCGTAAATTTCATTTGACTTCTTTTTCTTAGGGAGGGTGTTACTTTGTTGCAACTAGCTTCGAGTGAGCGAGCCTCCGCTGCGCTTTCGAGAAAGCGCATCTACGGTTGCGGCGATGCTCAGCACCACTCCGGTAACGATGAAGGAAACACCGGCAGGGATGCCGATGAGACCTAGACCGTTGTCGATGATCGAGATTACGAATGCTCCAATGGCAGCGTGAACCAAACGGCCACGTCCACCGAACAAACTAACTCCACCAACTACCGCTGCTGCCACACCAGAAAGGACAATGGCGCGACCAGCGGAAGACTCTACGTTTCCGATACGAGAAACGTTGAATACACCTGAAATCATTGCGAGGAATGAACAGATCATGAATGCGTAGATACGAATCTTGGCAACCTTGATACCTGCACGACGTGCAGCCTCAGGGTTTCCGCCTACCGCGTACATGTAACGACCAAACTTGGTGCGGTCGAGTACGAAGGTACCAATGAACAAAATTCCAAGAGCAATTGGAATCACGGTAGGTACTCCGGTAACGGAATTGGTAGTACTGAATCCACGTGGAATGCTGAGGATGTAGACACCAGCTCCACCAAGAACTGCAATTCCAACCACCTTTAGGGCCAACATTGAAAGCGGACGAGCTGGAAGGTTTGCCTTTAGACGGCGTGCGCGGTCCCAGTATCCCATTGCAAAGGTAAGTACGAGACAGATACCCAACATTGTCCATCCACCCCAGACCGGCATGTTGGTGTTCATGATGGCGCTGATCTCAGGAACCTCAAGGCGAAGCACTCCACCCTCACCAAGGATGATCAACATCACACCTGGGAACGCAAGGTACAGCGCAAGCGAGATTACGAACGAAGGCACACCAATCTTCGCAACGAAGAATCCGATGAACCAACCGGTCACCAAACCAACTACGAAAGCTAGCGTCAAGGTGAGTGGCCAAGACCAACCGAGCTGGTTTAGCTTCACGAAAATTGCCATACCGGTACCTGCGGTAACACCAGCAGAAAGGTCAATTTCACCGAGCATGATGACGAACACCAGCGCGGCCGAGAGCATCATCAAGGTCGCCGACTGAACGAACAGGTTGGCGATATTGATGGTGGTCAAGAAGTAAGGCGAGACGAAGTTGAAGATAACAAGCAACAAAATAAGTGCAGCGATAGCTGGTACTGCACCCATTTCACCACTGCGGAACTTTGAGCCATAGGCCTTGATCTGGTCTAGGGTCGAACCCTCTTGGCCGGTTTTGATTGTGATCTGGTCAGACATTACTTGCCCTCTTTCTGACTCTTTAGGCCTGTGATGTAGCCAATAACTTCGTTGTGGTTGGTCTTCTTGGTCTCAAGCTGAGCAACCATGTTGCCTAGGTAAAGAACTGCAATGTCATCGGCAACCTGGAAAACATCCTGAAGGTTGTGGCTAATCATGATGACAGCAAGTCCCTTGTCTGCAAGACGACGAACAAGGTTCAAGACCTGCTCGGTCTGAGCAACACCAAGCGCAGCGGTTGGCTCGTCGAGGATTACCAATTTTGCGTCGCGCAAGACTGTGCGAGAAATTGCAACGGTCTGGCGCTGACCACCAGAAAGTGATGAAACCTTCTGACGAAGTGACTTCACTGTGCGAACAGAGAGGCTCTGAAGTGCCTTTGCTGCAGCAAACTCCATTGAAGCTTCGTCAAGAGTTCCCTGAGCCATCTCTTCGCGGCCAAGGAACATGTTCTGCACGATGTCTAGGTTTTCGCAGAGCGCGAGGTCCTGGTAAACCACTTCAATTCCAAGTGCAGATGAGATGCGTGGGGTGTGAAGATCTACTGCTTCACCTTCAAATTTAACGACGCCATCGTCGTATGGCTGAACTCCGGCGATGCCCTTGATCAGCGTGGATTTTCCAGCACCGTTGTCGCCGACAAGTGCGGTGACTCGTCCTGGGTAAACCTGTAGGTCAACTCCCTTTAGGACATCTACTGGACCGAAACTCTTTTTGATTCCGGAAAGTTCAATTAGCGGGTTGCTCATTCGCAAACTCCTGATTTCTGTTTTTGTAACCGATTTGTTTTAGTGCTAAATCTGGGGGTCGGCCAAATGACCGACCCCCAGATTTTGGATCCTAAAAGAATCCGGTTGTTTTTACTGAACGCCGTACTTGGTGCAAGCAGCCTTTAGAGCGTCTGTAGTACAGATCGCAGCAGCGGTTGCGTTGCCATCTGCAACTACGTCCTTAACCTTGTCAGCACCAACAGATACTGGGTCAACGTGTACGTAAGGAGTACCGTCGTCAAGAGTCTTGTCGGTTGGGTAGGTCTCGCCCTTTAGAACCTTGCCGATTACGTCAAGTGCAGCTGCGACCTCAAGCTGGAATGGCTTGTAAACGGTAGCGGTCTGCTTGCCTAGAAGGATGTTCTGTAGACCAGCAACAGATGCATCCTGGCCCGAAACAGGAACAGTTAGCTTGTTCTTGTCAAGGATGGTGATGATTGATGCAGCGTTGTTGTCGTTCGGAGCTAGAACAGCGTCGACCTTACCCTTTACAGCAGTGAATGCCTGCTCGAATAGGGTTCCAGCCTTTGCACCATCCCAGGTACCGGTCATGGTGAATGCAGCCTTAGCGCCAGCAGCGTTTAGAACTGACAATGCACCGTCAAGGAACATCTTTGCGTTTCCGTCAGTTGGGTCACCAGAGCTGTAGATGATGCTTGCAGTCTTGATGTCCTTGCCAGCTGCAGCTAGACCATCAACAATCATCTGACCCTCTAGCTCGCCAACCTTAGTGTTGTCGAATGATACGTAGTAATCAGCGCCGGTGATTGGGCGGTCGTAAGCGATTACAGGAACGCCTGCGGCCTTAGCCTTCTTAGCAACTTCGATACCTGCACCCTGGTAGTCAACTAGAACCATGACACCACAGCCCTTAGTTAGCTGAGCGTCAGCGATAGTTGCATACTTTGCTGCGTCTGACTGTGCGTTCTGGATGTCAGCTTCGAATCCAGCGTCGGTTAGACCCTTCTCAAGAGCTGGACGGTCGCCAGCTTCCCAGCGGGTACCTGAGTCAGCGTCAGGAAGGATTACACATGCACGGTTTGATCCAGCAGTTGAGCTAGCTGCACAACCTGATAGACCAAGTACTGCTACCGCTGCCATAGCGGTGATGGTGAGCAATGAAGACTTCTTCATTTGATCCCTTTCCAATTGGTTTTTTGTTTCCGATAGAGGCCTAAGCCCCGCACGGCCAGACTCACGGGATTCCATGAGCTTAGGGATTATGTTGCCCGAAACAACAAATGGAATCAAACTGAAACCCCCCGTTTTTGGTAACGCTTAAGTAACGTAATTTGTTTGTTATCGAATTTGTTGCCTAAAACCACAAATAGTTCAGTTTCAGGAGAATTTCGACTTAAATCAAGGGATTTAGCCGCGGCGCTGTTTCATTTTGGCGATCTGAAGCACCGTGCCGGAAGGGTCATTAATCAACTCATTGAAGGCCACTTCTGCTCCGCCAATCATGAGCAAGTTCGACGCCAAAGCACCGCTGCGAATAATCACCGAGTCATTTGCCGACTTGAGTGAATGCTGGCGAACTCCATCAAATAGCCGGTCGCTGTCAAAATCCAATAGCCCCGAGAGATAACCTCCGAGCACGACCACCTGAGGGTTAAAAATGTTGACGAAGTTTGCGATTCCAACTGCGAGTGAATCGATTTGGCGCTGAATTACCTTAACCGCTTTGCTGTCTTGCACATGGGTCAATCCGAGAAGTAGCTCTTCGTCTGTGGCCGCGTAAAGTTTGACGGCATCTAGCACTTCGTCTCGACGCACCTCGGACTCGAGTGTGCCAGGAAGCCCAGAGTAATCCGGATCGCTACTCGAAGTGATGCGCACGTGACCGAGCTCGCCACCGTAACCGGCCGCACCTCGCAGCTGGTGTCCGTCGATAATTACACCGCCTCCGATACCACCAGTCGAAGCGAAGAGGTAAACCATGTCGTCGTAACCACGACCCGCACCGAAAGTATGTTCTGCATTACATCCGATTGATGCGTCGTTGTCGGCGAATACTGGAAGAGCGGTAGCTTGACTCATCATCTTCACAATTGGAGTTTCTACCCAACCCAGGTGCGGTGCCAATCGAATGGTTCCATCGTTGACTCTCACCTGACCAGGGATGGCTAACCCGACTCCGACGATACGGATATCTCCCTCGAGCTCAGCACGAAAATCGGAAATTATTTGTGCGGCTACCTGCACTGCTTTCTCAGGCTTGACCGGGGCGGAAAGCGGTTGGCGCTTTCGTTTGATAACTTCGCCACCGAGTCCGACCATGCCAACGGTGACTGCATCGATATCCGGGTTTACCGCGAAGGCGACAACCTTGTTTGAAGCTGTCACCTGAAGACTAGGGCGACCAACGCCGCTGGTTGATTTAGATTCTTGCTCGGTGACTAGACCAAGATCTTCAAGTTCCTGCACCAGACCCGAAATGGTTGAGCGATTTAGCCCAGAGTTCGTGGTTAGAAGCGAGCGGCTAATCGTGCCTGCCTCGTGAATCATGCGCAATAGAGTGGCGAGATTGTGCTTGCGCACATCGTCGCGATTCTGCCCCAGATTTTTTGAATCCGGATTCCTTCTAATTGCCATTAGAAAAAACTACCGCTTATTTTTGCCCGTAGACATTCTGATATCTGGCGAACAGTGAATCAATCGCAGACTGCTCGATACGTTTTGGTTCACCCAGCTGACTTGCGATGAATACCGACTTGGCCACGTCTTCGCACATGATCGCTGCCTTTAGCGCTGCCTTGGCATCGCCGCCAATCGTGAAAACTCCGTGCTGTCGCATCAGTACTGCCTTTGAGCGGTGACCGCTAAGCGTTTCGACAATGCCTCGGCCGATTGAATCATCGCCGATAATCGCAAATGGACCTAGCGGAATGTCGCCGCCGAACTCATCGGCGATTGCAGTCAAAACGCAGGGAATCGGAAGTTCGGCAGCCGCAAAACCACACGCGTAGTTCGAGTGGGTGTGCACTACTCCGCCGACCTCGGGCATGTTTTTGTAAACGTAAGCGTGAGCCGCGGTGTCGCTCGAAGGCGCATGTTCTCCCTCGATCAGGTTTCCATCGAGATCGCAGTAGACCATCGACTCCGGAGTCAGTTGGTCGTATTGCAAACCACTCGGCTTGATCAGGAAGCCGCCTTCGACTCGCTGAGAAATATTTCCGCCACTCCAAACCACGAGCCTGGCATCCCAGAGCTGCTGATGCAGCGCCGCTAGTCGTTTGCGCTCGGCTAGGAATTTAGTCATTGCCTGCTACCTCACGTCGACGTGCCTTGAGGCGCTTCATCACATTATTTGTTCCACGACCAAAGTAATCGTGCAACATTTCATACTCAGCATATAGTCGGTCGTACTGCGCGGCGCGTTCCATATTTGGCTGGTAAACGCCTTTTGAAACGCTGCCCATAGACTCTGCCGCTGCGCCAACCGAGTCATAGGCTCCAGCTGCCACGGCAGCGTGAATCGCCGAACCGAGCGCGGGCCCCTGAGCAGAATCAATTGTGCTGATTGGAAGCTTCAAGATATCGCTATAGAGCTGCATCAGGAACTTGTTCTTTAGCAATCCCCCGGCGACGATGAATTCAGTGACCGGCACGCCTGCGGCGTTGAAAGTCTCGACAATCTTGCGGGCACCGAATGCGGTTGACTCGAGTAGCGCTCGATAAACATCTTCCGGCTTAGTGGTTAATGTGGCTCCAATCACCAACCCTGATAGTTCGTGATCAACTAAGAC
>JBJTNZ010000070.1:0-3089 GCA_046074345.1 Micrococcales bacterium
GATGACAGACAACATCGGCAATCGCCAATTATCTACCCCGTAAAGAATCCCGAGCACAATCGGCACAGCAAGCCAGGTGGCGAACTGAGGTGAACCGACCTTGTTAAACACGATCAGATCAAGTACTGCCGTGAGCGCGGCCACCGGAAGTATCGCCTGGAATCTCGCACCAACCCTGGCCGCACGCCAGGCCAACCAGGCGGTGATACCAAGGGCGACAAACATTGCATAGCCAATAAGCGAGGAGATCAGAGGAATGCCATCACCTGCAACTTGGAAAGTCATCATGAGTTTGTCGTAATAGATGCCCGCGTTTGCCAAGCCTAGCTCCCCCGACCAAATCCACCAACTAGCTATTGGCGACTCTATTTGAATGCCACGCTCGGATTGGTAGCTAAGAAAACTAAACAGGCTTTGATTCCCGCCGAGTAATAAACCAACGCCAAGCAAAATTGCACCACTCGCCATGCTTGAAATCAAAATTCTGATGCGGTACTTGCTTGCCGAAATAGCTGGAAGCAAAATCGCAATCGGCCAAATTTTCATTGATGCACCAATAGTTAACCAGGCGGTCGACGAGTTGAGTTTTCTGCGCACCAATTCATAAACACCAAATAACGCGATCGCCACACTAAATGAATCAATGCGCGAAATTGAAATCGGCCCCAGCAACACCAGGAAGCAGAGCCAGTACCAGGCGGCGTCAAATCGAATCCGAGATATTAAAAACAAAGCAAGTAGATCCACGACTGTAATCAGGGTCATCCAGCCGGTTTGAAATTCCATTGGATTGATAAGCGCAGAAAGCCATATTGGAGCCAGCGCCGGAAATGGATAAACCCAATCCAAATTAACGCCGAGCAATTTATTGCTGTTGACCATCTGATTGAGCCAAGGTTCATATGCGTATGGAACGTCCCCCATCGGTGTGCCGATGCCGTGTAGCCCAATTTGAATTAGCCAAATGTGAGCAAGTAATCCAGCGCAGAGCAGAACCAGCGTGTTAGAGAAAATCTTGCGCATTACTTAGTTTCCGCTATCACAAACCGAACAGCCTCGGCTACATCTAGAGCGGCAATTGGACCATTCTTGGCTGCATATTCGGCGGCAGCGCTATGCAATTGCACTCCCAGCTCAAGTAGATCCACAAATGCATTCTCTAACGCAGCATCGTGATTAGCCGCGAGGAGCGCACCGAGAATTCCGGCAAGCACATCCCCAGTGCCGGCCGTACTCAATGCCGATGAAAGATTTGCCAGCCCACGAAGCTCACCCTCCGGAGTAGCGAGGTATGAAGTGTGACCTTTTAGTAGGACAACGCAGTCGGTGACCGCTGCTGCCATGGCGGCGAATTTTGTTGGATCACTAAGCACATCGTCCTTGCTAACAGCCAAGAGTCGCGCCAACTCGCCGGCATGCGGGGTTAGGACCGCCAGGCCGGTGCGGGCTCGAAGGTCGAGAATTTCGATGGCTCCGGCATCGATCACCGATAAATCTGACAATTCAAAGTGTTCCTGCATGAAACCAATGTCCGCAGAGTCGGTTGGTACACCCGAACCGAACACCCAGGATTGCGCCTTGCCATCGTTCAATACGGCTTCGGGTCTGGTCTGCAGCAATAGCTCTCCGACCGAACGAGGGCCTAAGTAGCGCACCATTCCAATCCCGGTGCGCATGGCTGCGGTCACGCCAAGGATTGCAGCACCCGGATACTCCACGGAACCGGTGATAAAGCCGACTACCCCACGCGAATACTTGTCGTCATCTGCCACTGGCTGACGTAAGTACCGCTTGAGTTCTGACCTAATCACAACTCAACGATAATTGACGAATGACCAAACTCTTCAGCCCAATTCAGCTGCGTGACATCGAAGTTCGTAACCGCATTTTCATTGCCCCGATGTGCATGTATTCGTGTACTGCGAAAGACGGAGTGGTCACCGACTGGCACTTCGTTCACTACAGCACGCGTGCAATTGGTGGAGCAGGTCTGGTAATTGCAGAGGCAACCGGCATTACCCCAGAAGGTCGAATCTCTCCTTGGTGTGCAGGTATTTGGAATGATACCCAGGTGGATGCCTGGAAGAAAATCACTGATTTCATCCGAAGCACTGGAGCAAAGAGTGCAATTCAGTTGGCGCACGCTGGGCGCAAGGCTTCTACCGCAGGAACAGGTTCCGTGCCAATTAGCGAAGGCGGATGGCAAACCATCTCTTCAACCGACGAAGCGTTTGAAGGCTACGCGGCGCCGCGCAAGATGACTACCGATGAAGTTCACGAAAACATCAAAGATTGGCAGCGCGCAGCTGCGCGTGCAGTTGCTGCAGGTTTCGATGCAATCGAAATTCACGCGGCACACGGATACTTGATTCACCAATTCCTTTCGCCAATCACCAACCAGCGAGAAGACGAATTCGGTGGCAGTCTTGAAAATCGTGCCCGACTTCTGATTGAGGTAATCAAGGCAATTCGTTCTGTCATCCCAGCAGGCATGCCACTATTCGTTCGCTTCTCAGCGACGGATTACCGCGAAGATGGCTGGGATCTTGAACAGACCAAGACCGTCGCCGGCTGGTGCGCTGAGCAAGGCGTGGATCTGTTCGACATTTCTTCAGGTGGTTTGATTACCGGTGTGACCATCCCGGTCGGCCCCGGATATCAGGTGCCTCTAGCTCAGGGTATCGCCTCTGCCGTCTCACAGCCGGTGTCGGCGGTTGGCTTGATTACAGACTCCAAGCAGGCGGAAGCTATTTTGCAGGGCGGAGTAGATGTGATCAGCATTGCTCGTTTGGCTTTGCGCGACCCGTACTGGCCACTTCGTGCGGCTCATGAACTTGGGGTTAGCACGGATGCCTGGCCGCGTCAGTATGAACGCGGGCAGTTCCCAAGCAATTAATCCTTCTGAGTGGCGTCCTGAACTTCACCGACGAGCTCTTCGAGGATGTCCTCAAGGAACAGCACGCCGGTCACCTTGCCACCACGGTTAAACGACTTCGCCATGTGCGCACCTACTCGCTTCATCGATGCAAGCGCATCTTCAAGCTCCATGGTGGCCGGTAGTGAAATCAAATTTCGAATTCGTTTAGCCG
>JBJTNZ010000071.1:0-9847 GCA_046074345.1 Micrococcales bacterium
CTCTTGGTAGAGGCCGTTTTCGAGAATGTTTGGAGTCGGCTTTGTTATCCATGGGCTAGATGCCGGGGTTGGTTCGAATGCAGTTTGCAATGTTGACAAAAGTACGAGTGGGCTGTCACCGAGCACGTAGATTTCACCCACCGAGTGCCCCAGTTTCTCTACTGCAACTGAAACCTTTGCTAGTGCGTTGTAAAGATATTCGCCTAGCTTGCCCTTTGGAAGTACACGCTCCTTTAGCTCCGCACGTGATGCCATTGCAAAGCGGTACATGTCGCGCGGCACTTGCCAAATGTTTATGTTTGAGTCGTTGAAAATTACCTGACCGGCAATTGGGTCAATGCTCAGGTTGTATTCCATATCTGGTGCTCCAGGTGGCACAGGGGTCAGCCCCTCGTGCTCATGCCCACCAATCCAAATCAACGTGAGCTTTTCTGCAATCCGTGGCTCCATTAGCCAGGCGCTTGCGAGGGCGCCGAGACCGGCTCCCGCGGTGAAGTAGAGGGGGAGTTTGCTTTTAGAGTTCATCGCTTCTTCGATGATTGCTCGCGCCGCAGGGGAGTCGATTGGAGTTTTGCGATCCACCATCTTGTCATTGGTGCCGAGCACAACAGGAATGTCACTGCGACCACAGAGGTCGAGGCATTCTTTTGCAATACGCGCTGCTGCGGCACAGAGGTCAGGATCTAAATCATCAACGAATGGCGCGTGCGGAGTTGCGAGCACATGTGTAACAACAGACGCTGGACTCAAAACTTGGTGAGCCAACTGGAAGAGTCCATCAGGGTCACCGGCAAGATCGTTGTCAATCATGACTCGAACTCTTGGTGAAATGGTTTCTGCCGGCCAGAGATCTTGCGCCATGATTTCCTTCTTATCTAGTGAGAAGTTTCGCTGTACTTATGTAGTACAACTTCACCTTCGCTGCTGTAAACACCAACTACTCGACCGGTAAATGAACAAGCGACTTCAGCCGATAGGAATCGACCATCAAATTCAGCAACCTGGTTCCTATTGCCGTGATTATCAAAATAGCCTAGTCGAATGAAGTCGCACGACTGGCCGTCGATGTTGAATTCATTTTTCGAGGGAATGAATTCCATGTACAAAGTGGTTTTCGAATCTGCCGAATAATTATTCTCAGCAACTTCATGCACTACACGAGCGAGATTACTTCGAGCAATTATTTTTCCATTAGCTATTTCTATTTCGTAGTGCGAGACCTCGTCGTAACGAATAGAAATTCCACCAACACCATTGACAGAAAGTTCCGCTTTCAAGATGCCGTCGTGACGTCGAAGTCGACGTCCGACAAACGCGGGGCGAAGATCACTCATGGTCGAACCGTCACCTCGAATTTGCAAGCCATCTGCTTTGAGAGCGGACACCGCAGCTGGCAGACGTCTGATCGCTATGAACTCTTGGCTGAGCTCTGAGCCACTGAAGTCTTCGACGAACTCCGGCGCCGGCACTAGGTCACTCGGATGGACCGGCTCGGCCACCGGCCAACCGTCCACCCAGGCGATGTTGGTGGCGAAAGTCTCGCGGCCAAGTGATGAGAATGAACGAGTCTGTCCGCGGGTGCGCATGCCGAGTAGCACCATGACCCAGTCTCCGCTGACCAGTTGCACTAGGTCTCCGTGACCGGTGTTTTGAATTGGTCGAATTGTCGAACGAGCGCTCAAGAACGGATTGTTTGGGCCACTCTCATATGGTCCGGCAAGTGATCGGCTTCTCGCGACGCTTTCGCCGTGACCGCGCTCGGTGCCACCCTCGGCAATGAATAGGTAGTACCAGTCGTCAATCTTGTAAATGTGAGGAGCCTCGGGAAACATTCCGCCAACTCCAGACCAAATGCTGCGTGGTTCTTCGAGTAGCTGGCCTGTTGCGAGATCAATTTTCGCCTGTTGGATGCCGAGATGTTTTCCGAATTCATTTCCACTGAGTTGCAAGCCCGAGAAGGTTGCATAACAAGTGCCATCTTCATCCCAGAAAATGTCTGGATCGATTCCAGAGATATTGGTGACCACTCCATCGCTCCACTTTCCAGCAGGGTCAGTAGCGGTGAACACTAGAGTGCCACGGCCCATTGCATCGGTGACGACCACGTAGAAGACTCCGTCGTGATTACGAATGGTTGGTGCCCAAGCTCCTCCATTAGTCGGAATGTTTGCCGAAGCTAATTGGTGTTCGGTGGTTACAACGTGGCCTATTAGATCCCAGTGGATGAAGTCCTTCGAGTGATAAATCGGCAGGCCAGGAAGGTATTCGAAACTCGAAGTGCAAATGTAGTAATCGTCGCCCACCCGCACCACAGAAGGGTCTGGGTTGAAACCAGGGATTAGCGGGTTGGGCAGGTGCATGAGACTCGATTCATAATGAACTTGGCGCGATTGTTATTCGAAATGTTATCGTTCACATATGCCTCTAGCCCCGCTTTTTGCCGATCGACTTCATTTCTTCACTGACCTTCCGATGATGGACGCACTCGAGAAATTCAATGCACCGCTAACTGAATACCAGTCACCTCCGCTCGCCATTGAAGAGTTGAGCGTCAAGTATCACGAAGGAAATGTGCCCGTACTTGTGTATCGTCCACTTCAGGTGGCTGAGGCGCTACCGGTTTTGATTTGGATGCACGGTGGTGGTTTCCGCCATGGCACATACAAGATGACCGAGGGAGATGTCGTTGCACGTGAGATGGCTCATCGTGCCGGCATCATGGTCATCAACGTCGAATACCGACTTGTCACAGAAGAAGTGAAATTCCCGGCTCCGCAAAATGATTGCATGGCGGTATTGGATTGGGTAGTCAAGAACGCCAAACGTCTCGGTGTCGACAAAGACAATATCTTCGTCGGTGGAATTAGTGCCGGTGGATGTCTGGCTGCTGCGATGGCGGTAGCTGATCGTGACAACGGTAATCACTTCATCAAAGCGCAACTTCTGAATTGCTCGGTGCTTCACAAAGCGCTTCCTCCGCTGAGCGAAGAACTGCAGGTCAAGATTGACGAAATCAATGGTTTCGGGCTAAATGCAAAAATGATTGACGAGACTCGCGAGTTTGCAGTGGGTGGAAATGTAGCAGCTGCCCCGAATGAATGGTGGGCGGGGGAGTTAGAAGACCTAACCGGATTACCGCCGGCGCAGATTATCAACTGCGAATACGACGCACTTCGTGCATCGGGTGAAAAGTTTGCCAAGCAACTTCAGGTAGCCGGTATTGACCATGAGTTAATCACGCAGGCTGGCGTGCCGCACGCTCACCTGAATCGCTTCCCAGGCGATTGCAAAGAAGTTAGCGAAACCCTCGACGAGATGGTTCGCTACATCAAGTCCTTTGGCTAGATTCAAAGGATGATTGCTTACTGGTCTGGCCTTGTCGCTGGCTTATCCCTGATTGTGGCAATTGGCGCCCAAAACGCTTTCATCATCAGGCAGGCGCTGACTCGACAGCACGTTTTCTTGATTGTCACTTTCGCTGCAGTTTCCGATGCACTGCTGATTGCGGCGGGAACGGCTGGCCTCGGAGCAGTCATCGAGGCCGCGCCGGTCGCGCTAGAAATCATCCGCTGGTTTGGTGTTGCCTACTTACTTTGGTTCGCTTACGGATCAATCAAGAATGCTTTCAAGGGCGAAGCACTATCTGCCACGGGCGATGCACAAACCAGCGTCAAGAAGATAGTCGCCACCATCGCCGGATTAACTTTTCTCAATCCGCATGTTTACCTTGACACCGTAATTTTCTTGGGTGCGATTGGAAATCAATTCACCGACGCCCGTTGGCTTTTTGCATTCGGGGCAATGACCGGAAGTTTCCTTTGGTTTTATTCACTCGGGTATGGCGCAAAGTCACTTAGCAAGTTCATGGCCAGGCCAATCTTCTGGAAAGTGCTTGACCTTGTGATTGCCGGCATCATGATCTTCATAGCAGCGATGCTGGCGTTCCTACGCTTCTAGTCTTTGGGTAATCCTCGATAGACGTTTCGTCTGTGGCCAATCCGAATCACTAGGATTACTAGCTCGTCGCCTCGAATTTCGTAAATGACTCGGTAATCGCCAACCCGAATTCTCCAATAATTGAAACCAACTATTTTCTTTGCCTTCGGTGGTCTTGGATTTTGGCTTAGTAGATAAGTCGCTCGAATAATTCGAAGGCGAGTATTTTGATCTAGCTTGGCTAAATCTTTTTCTGGTTGCTCTTCAAAACGAAGTGAGTAGTTAGAGGTCGGCAAGGTCTATACCCAAATCAGCGGCTACTTCCTCGAGTGAGTAAGTTTTGCCCCCGTTTTGGACGCGCTTTGATGCCTTCTGCGCTTCTTGAATGTCGTATGAATCGTTCAGCACTTCGAGAGCCAGACGAGCCAATTCGGCATCCATCATCACGACCGTCGGACGACCGTGATCTGTGAGTAACAAGGGTTCGGTCCTTGCTTCCTCGATAGTCTGGGCCCAGTTTTGCCGGGCTTTTGTGCTGGTAATTCGGTTCATGGCAAAAGTGTACAAAATTGACACTTTCGATGCAAGGCCTAAACTGACAACATGATTCGCGAACCGAAGCTCGAAGACCTCCGCAAGAAGCAAAGCTCCAAGTGGCGCCGCTATCCGGCCGATGTTCTGCCGCTACACGTGGCCGAGATGGACTTCGATGTGGCCGAGCCGGTAGTTGATGTCCTTGCCAAGATGGTCACCGAATCGAACCTAGGTTACCTCGGTCCAGTTCCTGAGGTTGGCGAGGCATTCGCCGGATTCGCGAAGCGTCGTTGGGGATGGCAGGTTGATGCGAGCCAGGTAAAGATCGCAACCGACGTTGGGGTAGCCGCGGTCGACCTAATGCGCAGTGCGCTTCGCCCTGGCGATCGAGTTGTTATTTCCTCACCGGTTTACTCGAGTTTTTACACCTGGATTGCGGAGGCTGGCTGCGAAGTGCAGGATGTGCCACTGACTTCTGAATACCGCTTGGATTTACCGGCGATTGAAGCCGCGCTCGCGGCTGGGGCTCGCGCAGTGCTGCTGTGTAACCCGCAGAACCCAACCGGTACCGTGCACAGCAAATCAGAATTACAAGAATTGGCCCGAATTGCAGAAAAGCATTCGGCGTTGGTGATCAGTGATGAGATTCACGCACCGCTGACTTTTGAGAGTTCGGTGTTTGTGCCATACCTTTCACTCGGCGCGGCAGCCGAAGCCACCGGCATCACTCTGACCTCAAACAGTAAGTCGTGGAACACCGCCGGGCTCAAGGCGTCGATCATGGTTTCTCAATCGGCAGAGATGGCTGCGGTGCTAAACAAAACCACCCCGGCGAATCACTGGCGCAGTTCAATCCTCGGAGCCTTTGCGATGGTGGCATCTTTCAATGCGGGAGAGGCTTGGCTAGACGAAGTGCTGTTGAGACTCGACGCCAACCGTCGATTCCTGGAGAAAGAGCTCTACAAGATTCCCGGCGCCAAAATGTTCATGCCAGAGAGTACTTACTTGGCGTGGGTCGACCTAAGTGAAACTGCACTTGCCGGCAAGCCATTCGAGCGGATCTTCGAAGAAGCACGCGTTGCCTTTGTGAGCGGCGATGAGCACGGCAAGGATTACGGAAACTTTGTGCGAATTAACTTCGCCACCAGTCAGGCGATAATCGCTGACGCGATCAACCGAATCGTGAAGATTCTTTAGCGCTTAGACAACCTTCATGTCACCGGAGCCAAGCATTACCGGTTGACCATCGAGTGCCCGAGCTTCGTCGTCTGTGAATACGCGTGAGCGAATGATGAAACGCAGGCCCTCTGGAGTTTCAAGTGAAAATCCACCGCCACGGCCAGGCACCGCATCGATGGTGATGGAGGTGTGCTTCCAATATTCAAATTGCTCGAGCGAAATCCAGACTTGAATCGGTTCCTCGATTTGGTCTACTAGAAGTTCTCCGAGTAATACATCGGCGCCACCAACTTTGAATTCACCACGCAGGTAGCACATCGGCGCGGATCCGTCGCAACACCCTCCGCTTTGGTGAAACATCAACGGACCGTTGAATTTACTAAGTTTGCGAAGCAGATCTTCAGCCGCAGGTGCAACTTCGATGCGCTTTGGCAAGGTTGCGTAGATTCCGCTCATAACTTCAAATTACCTCGTTTAAGTATGAAAGGGTGGGGGCTCAAAGAACCCCCACCCAATTCGTTGGTTTAGAAGAAGCCCAGCTTGCTTTCTGAGTAGCTGACCAAAAGGTTCTTGGTCTGCTGGTAGTGGTCAAGCATCATCTTGTGGTTCTCGCGACCAATTCCTGATGACTTGTATCCACCGAATGCAGCGTGTGCAGGGTAGGCGTGGTAGCAGTTAGTCCACACGCGACCGGCCTGGATCTCTCGTCCGGCGCGGTATGCGGTGTTCATCTTGCGTGTCCAAACACCCGAGCCGAGGCCGTAAAGAGTGTCATTCGCAATTTCCATAGCCTGATCGAATCCGTCGAACTTAGCCACCGAAACAACCGGACCGAAGATTTCCTCCTGGAAGATACGCATGTTGTTGGTGCCTTCGAAGATGGTCGGTTCGATATAGTAACCGCCAGAAAGGTCGCCGCCAAGGTCAGCACGCTTGCCACCAAGGAGAAGCTTTGCGCCTTCCTGCTTACCAATTTCGATGTAGCTCAAGATCTTCTCGAGCTGGTCGTTTGATGCCTGAGCACCAATCATGGTGGTGGTGTCTAGCGGGTTACCCTGCTTGATTGCTTTGGTGCGAACCATTACATCAGCGAGGAACTTGTCGTAGATAGGTGCATCGATTAGTGCACGTGAAGGACAGGTACATACTTCACCCTGGTTTAGGGCAAACATGTTGAAGCCCTCGATGCACTTGTCGTAGAAAGCATCATTCTCGTCTGCGATGTCGCGGAAGAAAATGTTTGGTGACTTTCCACCGAGCTCAAGAGTCACAGGGATGATGTTTTCAGATGCGTATTGCATGATCAATCGACCGGTTGTAGTTTCACCGGTGAATGCAATTTTTGCAATACGGCGAGATGATGCAAGCGGCTTACCAGCTTCAACACCAAAACCATTGACGATGTTTACAACACCCGCAGGCAACAAGTCAGCAATCAATTCCATTAGGTAAAGGATTGAAACTGGAGTTTGCTCTGCAGGCTTTAGTACTACACAGTTTCCAGCGGCAAGTGCAGGTGCAAGCTTCCAAACGGCCATCAAGATTGGGAAGTTCCAAGGAATGATCTGACCGACCACACCTAGTGGCTCATGGAAGTGATAGGCGACGGTGTCGTGGTCTAGTTCGCCAAGTGAACCCTCTTGCGCGCGAATTGCACCTGCGAAGTAGCGGAAGTGGTCGATGGCTAGCGGGATGTCAGCAGCTAGAGTTTCGCGAACTGGCTTTCCGTTTTCCCAGGTTTCAGCAACGGCAATCTTCTCTAGATTCGCTTCCATGCGATCTGCGATTTTTTGAGGATGATCGCACGCTCGGTAGGTGAAGTCTTGTTCCAGCTTTTTGCTGCCGCATGTGCCGCGTCTAGAGCCTTGTCGATGTCGGCCGCGTTTCCGCGGGCAACTTCACAAAATACCTTGCCGGTGACTGGGGTTACATTCTCGAAATACTGTCCAGAAGATGGAGCGACGTACTGTCCACCAATCCAGTGGTCGTAGCGAGGCTTGTAATCCATAACTGCCCCAGCTTGACCAGGTTGTGCATAAACACTCATTGCAATTCCTTCTACTAGTCGCTCCATTGCGACTCAGTAATTGGCAGATTACGCCCGTGAACCCCGCCAAAATACGGCTAAACACTGGGACTAGCCGTTACCAAAACTAACGTCTAGGTAACGACCTAGCCGTTTGGCTAGGTGAACAGGTAACCTGACGATATGGACAAGGATGTTCGCGCAGATGTGCCACTGGGCCGTCGTTTTCCCCTAGCCACAACCCGAGTTGTGGTTGCCGATCGCAACGTAATTACTCGTGTCGGTATTCGCTCAATCCTCGAACGAAACCAGGGTTATGCCGTAATCGCAGAGACCACCACTTACGACACCATCATCGACACTGTCGATGAGCATGGCCCGGATGTATTGCTTATTGATCTTGATCTTGGCGATGACACCACTCGCGGACTGAAAATTTGCGAGGAAGTAGCGGAGCGATATCCAAGTTGCAAGATTCTGGTGCTTGCAAACACGCTCAGCGAAATGATCGTCGTGGAAGCACTGCGCCGTGGTGCCAGTGGTTACCTTTGCAAAGACGATGTCAAAGCAGATGAGCTAGCCAAAGCGGTTAAGGCAGTGCAGGATGGCGAGACCGTACTTGGTAAAGGCGTGGGTTCGATGGTCGCGCGAGGGCTCGGCTCGACTCGAGGTCAAGTAGAACATTTAACCGATCGCGAATTGGCAGTCATAAAAGCAGTTGCGAAGGGTTTGAGCAACAAACAAATCGCAAAAGAAATGTTTGTTACCGAAAGCACCGTGAAGTTTCATTTGCAAAATGCATCACGAAAACTTAATGCACACAACAGAGCAGAAATTGTGCATCGAGCAACCACTGCTGGTTTGCTTTAGCTACTTCATCGCTTTGAAGGCGGTCTCGAGATCTTTGATGAGGTCGCTCGCGTGTTCCAATCCGATCGAAAGACGCACTGTGGTCTCGGTGATGTTCATGCTCTTCTGCACCTCAAGCGACAGGCGTCGGTGGGTGGTTGAAGAAGGGTGAGTCATCAGAGACTTGCTGTCGCCGAGGTTGTTCGAAATGTCGATTACCTGCAGCGCGTTCATGAACTTGAAGACCTTGTCTTTGTTGCCCTTGAAGTTGATGCCGATGGTCGAACCTCCGCCTGACATCTGCTTCTTGGCGAGCTTGTAGTCGGGGTGCGACTTCAGGAACGGGTAGCGCACGCTGGAAACCTTGGCGTGACCCTCGAGCCACTGCGCCACTTCGAGAGCGGTGTCGCTCATCTTGTTGACGCGCATGCTCATGGTCTCGAGCGACTTGGTGAGCACCCAAGCCTCGAATGAACCCATGGCCTGACCGGTGTGACGAGTGAACTGACGAAGAACGTTGTAGATGTAGTCCTTGGTGCCGCAAACCACACCACCGAGCACGCGGCCCTGGCCGTCGATGTGCTTAGTTGCCGAATACATCACGACGTCTGCGCCAAGTGCGAGTGGCTTTTGCAAAACCGGGGATGCCAAAACGTTGTCGACGATAACGGTGGCTCCGACTTTATGTGCCAAATCTGAAACCATGCGAATGTCGACGATTTCCATCAGTGGGTTCGAAGGGGTTTCGAGGAAAACTACCTTGGTCGGCTTGCTCAGTGCAGCAGCCCACTTCTTCTTGTCGTTGCCTTCGATGAGTTCAATAGTCACTCCCCACTTCGGCAAAATTTCGGTGAGCACTACATAGCAGCTGCTGAACATCGAAGCCGATGCCACGATGTGATCGCCGGCCTTCACCAAACAGGCAACCGATGCAAACATCGCCGACATTCCGGTGGACATCGAAAGCGCAGCTTCGGAACCTTCAATCGCAGCGATGCGGTTTTCGAAAGTCAGGTTGGTTGGGTTTCCGAAACGTGAGTACAAGAAGTGTTCGGTCTGCTCTTTGAACGCGCTCTCGGCTTGTTCGGCAGAGTCATAGGTAAAACCAGAGTTTAGAAAGAGTGCTTCGCCGGTTTCGCCGAATCCGGTGCGTGCCAATCCGCCGCGAACGGCAACGGTGTCAGGGTGTAGTTCCCAATTAGGAGCAGAGGCGTTGGTTGGGTCTTGATAACCCCATGGGCGAGAGCGCTTGGTCATTCGACCAGTTTAGTCTTCGCCGATATCTTCGTTCCAGAGGGCGTCATTGTTCTCAATGAAGTCAGC
>JBJTNZ010000072.1:0-4523 GCA_046074345.1 Micrococcales bacterium
CGGTGAGTGGCTTTGGAAGTGGACGCGCTAGACGCGTACCCATTCCAGCAGCAAGAATTACGACCTGTTTAGACATGGGTCAAGTCTATGGAATGACTAGTTTTTGTCCGAGCTTGATGGTGTCTGAGGTCAAATTGTTGGCGGTCTTGAGTGCCGTCACGCTGACCCCAAACTTGGCGGCAATTCTCGAGAGCGTATCGCCACTGACCACAATGTAGGTCTTGGCCGTTGCGCTAGGGCTAGGGGTTGGTGTCTTAGTTGGAGTTGCGGTCTTAGTTGGCGTAGGTGTCGCCGATTTAGTTGGAGTCGAGGTCGGAGTAGATGTTGCCGTTGGAGTAGGAGTGGCTGTCGGCTCGACCAATACCGAAGGAGCCGCCTTGCCTAGCGCCTGCTTCTTGGCGAAGTAGTAATCCACGTTCACAGCTGGCAACAGGTCGCCGCGCAATTCCTGGTACTTAGCGGCAGATGCAATCTGGCGGCGCTGGCCCTTCTGGATTAGCCAGAAAACTTTGTCCGGGGTGCGGATGAATCTACCGAGTTCAACTGTCGCAACTTTTAGGCGAGCGCAAGCTCGAGGATCGAGCGCGATGACTCCCCCGGCATAGTGCGCAGCAACATCCGCGGCAACCCTGTAATAGCTTCCACCGATTGCCAAATAGTTGTCTACTCCGCAAATGACCTTGCTGCCACTTAGTTTCGCGTTTTGTTTGTAGCCAGCCAATTCGGTGGACGAAGCGGTGCGAGATTTGCCGAGACCAAACTGCGCAATGTCGTCAGTGCTTCCGGCGAGTGCCATTGAATGCGCACCGGTGATCCAATAGTTCAATCCACTCTTACTGGATTTCACTAGACCGCCAGGTGCGAGCACGATTGCTCCGGTCTTCAATTGATTCAATGCCGAAGCCGTGATGGTTTGCACAGCCGAGCTCGTCATGGCACTTGCAAAGACTGCACGCTCTGTGGAAGAAATTGTCGCGCGTTTTACTCCAGCTTCGACCAGATAAATATTCTTATCTGTTCCACCGCGCACGAAAACCGGTGATGTGAGCTTCTCACTCACGGTTGGGATTACATTCAACAGCGCATCAGAAACTATTGGTGCATCACTCAGGAATTCAGTTGGATTGGTCAGCAACTGCTTGCCGGCTGACAAGAGTAGATAGGTTTCGCCGGCAGAGTTTGCGATGATGCTCTTGACTGGCACCTGACTGCTGACAGCGCTCAATCCCTCTGTGGTCATCGTGCCGTTTGAAGCGGTGAACCAAATATTGAAGTTCAAATCTTTAGCTGTGTTTGCGTCAATCGCGAAATATTGCCCGCCAATGTAAACACCCATCGCACCGGTATCGGCGTTCTTGAAAATCGAACGCTCAGCAATGATTGGCTTACCCCAAGGTAGGTACTTGTAGGCGCTGATCTTGGTGGCAGCGGTTAGCGGCACACTAATGCCGTTGGCAATCAGAGAATTACTATCCAGAATTTGTCGCTTTGCGCCTTGACTGATCAGGTACTGCCCGGTTCCGTCGTCTCCAGTGACGAGTTCGGTCATCGGAGGTCCGTCGCCAAGCGCGGCCAACTGTGAACCGGTGAGTTGCACGGCTTGGGCGCAATCGAGCCCGAAGGTCACCGCCTGCTGGCAACTGCTAAATGCGAACTTACTTCCAGCATCCACGAAGTAGTACTGATTAGTTGCTGACTTCACGATGCGAGACATGTTGCCCATGGTCTTGAATGTGTCCAGGTAATCCTGAGAAATGGTGCCGAGCGGCCCAAGTGGTTTGAGCGCAGTGATCAAGTCTGGATCAGTGATCAAGTACTTGTTGTTATCGACAATCAGGTAGACATCGGCGCCTGGCCCCTTAAGCAAGAAGCCACCGCCGATGGTGCTGCCAAACCAGTCGGTGTAGAAGCGCCAGAAGTTTCGGTTCCCGTAAGCACTGCACGAGTCGCCAGTGCCGTAAAGGTTTTTCAGCGCGGCGTCGTTTGGTGTGTAAGGCGTGTAATAGTAAAGCGCGGTGGTTGCGATGCTCTTTATCATCACCGGTTTCTTGCCGCAGTTTCCGTTTGGGTTGTAAAGAATATTGGCCGTGCGGCCGACCTTTAGATAGGTGTAAGAACCTCGCGGGTCTCCGTACCACTGCAACTGTCCAGCACCCTTGTAAAGCTGATTGAACAATCCGGTGTGCACCTTGCCGCAGATGGCTGGGTCACTATCTGGGCAACCAAAGCCGGTAGCCGCCTTGTACATGTAAGCGGTCGGATTAGTTGCCTGAACTAATCCCTGCTCTTTTTGAAGCAACACAATTAGAACGCGCGGATTAATGCCACAGGCTCGAGCAATGTCATAAATAATTTGCGAAGCTTTTTGATTGGTCTTGGCCGGCATGGATGTGCACTTGCCGTCTTCTCCGGTTTTTTCTGGAGTGTCCATCACGTAATCGCGAAGACAGGTTGGGCCACCATCATTCGCTTTACAGACCGGCACTTTACTTTCTAGGAAGCGCTGAATTTCATTCGCGGTCATGGTGCCGAAGTCATAGAAAACACTGTCGCTAATGATTAGACCTGGATCGAAACGACTTGCATCGGCTGCATTTGCCGCCGGTGCCTGAATCGCGACAAGGCCAATCAAGCCAAGCAACATTGAAGTTGCAATGGCGACCAGTCGATTCAGTCGTTTTCTCATTAATTACTTAGGGGATGACTACCGATTGCGCTGCCGAGACACCGAAGTAGTCTTTCGATTCGTACTCAACTGAGACCAGAGCAGTACCCTTTGGCAATCCGGCTAGCGGAATTTCCATCGGGTGACACTGAGTAGTGGTGACGTTTGCTTCGGCTTTGAACGGGAGTCGCTTCGTGGTGGTGCCCGACTGCAGAATGAGAGTGCAGGTGCCGCCGTCCTGAGCAATGTTGGTCACCTGGGCGATCACAGAAATGACACCGGCGGTGGCATCCGAGGAGGCATCGTCAATCCGAACTGAAGCCTTCAGCTTGTTGACTGTGGTTGGGGTCGGTGAAGGGGTCTCGCTTGCCGACTCGCTCGGAGCCGCACTCTGGCTGGTGCCAGGGCTCTGGGTAGTGCCCCAGTTTGGGTAGAGCAGTGCGCAACCGGAAAGACTCAGGGCGATTGCGGTGGCGACAAGGATGGATGCAAATTTTTTCATGGGCAACTCTCGCGACGGTTGGCTTAAGCCTAACTTTTAGGCCTCTTTAAGCCCGAGATTTAGCCTTTGAATACTCTGCGAGTTAGAGCTGTTGGACGACCTGATCGCGATTACCGTGCGCTGCCACCCAAACCGCGGCACGTTTTGCGCCCGTGGCATTTGCCCAGACCGATTCGTCGGCTTCAGCCAAGACCGCTCCGGCACGTGACTTGAATTCATTGAAGTACTGCTCATCTGTCTCCGGGATTTCACCGACAAACAACTGCAAATCCATCGAAATGATGCGAGTCAGATAACTGTCATGCACGTGCTTTTCGATTAGCCCCTTTTCGATAGCGCGTTTCAAGATTTTGTCGATTTGCTCAATCGAAAGAAGACGATCCTGCAGTGCCTTAAATTCTCTGGTGCGCTTAGAGAGAGACTCTCCCTCGGCTCGCACGCGCCAGAAATAACTTGGCGCTTTGAGAACATCAAATTTGCCCGCTGCAAGGTATGCGGTGCACACCAAAGTCATGTCTTCGTACCAGACCCCGTTGGGAAACGCTAACTTGTGCTGCTGCCAAAAATCGAAAGCATAAAGTTTGTTCCAGCTGGTCGCATCACCGAGAAATTCTGGATTGTGGTTCAAATCGGTCGCTGTCAAATTGCGAGTGAAAAACTTCGCGGTTGAGGTGCGAGCAAAAAAGCGCATGCCGTAAAAGCACACGGTTTTTCCGACTACCAACTTGGAACCGGAACTCTGTGCCTGCTTTACGTATCTCGAAATGGCGGCGAGTGGAAGTAAGTCATCGCTATCGACAAACATTAGGTAATCGGTATTTTGCGCGGCAGCCACTCCGGCGTTGCGTGCGGCACCCAAACCCTGATTATGTTGCGTGACTATCCGCAAGTTTCTGGTAGTCGCAGCAAACTTTTGCAGGATGGCTGCCGACCCGTCGGTGGCACCATCGTTGACCGCGATTATTTCAAAATTCTTGTAATTCTGAGCGCGAATACTGCGAAGACAATCGGCAAGATATTGCTCGACGTTATAAACCGGCACAACTACCGTGACCTTCGGCTGGGTCTCATCTCGCTGAGCCAACCTGAAGGCAAACCACCAAAACAACCTGGCGATTGAGTAGTAAAGGCCTGGCAGCAATCCGCTTGCCAATGCCTTACGAAGCTTCCCGATCAACTCTTACCCCAGACGATATCCACCACGCGTTTGGCGGCATTGCCGTCTTCGAGCGAATTGAACTTCTCCTGCCAGGCGCGGTAGCGCGGCTCATACAGCTTGCTGACCTGATCGATTCGGCCAAGTGCCTGGAGTACTTCGGTGTCGCTGTTGAGAATTGGCCCGGGCGCAAGTGCCTC
>JBJTNZ010000073.1:0-6722 GCA_046074345.1 Micrococcales bacterium
GGAATAAGCATGAAGATGAGTGCGAGGGTGCTGTAAACCGGAAGTCCGAGCTTACCGAGGGCAAACTTTTTCACAGGAGGTCCTCCGTTCCGCTCTTCTTCACGTATACCGAGACGATTACCAAAATCACTGCCATCAGTAGCACGCTGAGCGCAGATGCAGTTGGGTATCGCAAGTTCTGCAGGAAGTCAGCTTCGACCATGTTTCCGATCATCGAGGTCTTGGATGAACCCAAGAAGTCGCGACTGGCGTTTACGTAGTCACCGGTGATTGGGATGAAGGTAAGCAGAGTTCCAGAGATGACTCCGGGCATCGAGATTGGAAGTGTGACCTTTCGGAATACCTTCGCCGGTGAAGCGTAGAGGTCGCTACCGGCTTCGATTAGTCGCACATCGAAACGCTCCAAAGTCGTGTACAGCGGAAGCGTCATGAACGGAATGAAGTTGTAGGTCAAACCAAAGATGACCGCTGCCGGTGTGCCGATGAAGTATTCACTCGGGCCAAGGAGTCCAACCGAGTGCACCCACTGCATGATTACTCCACCTTCAGAAAGGATTTGCTTCCAGGCAATTGTTCGAAGTAGAAACGAGATAAAGAACGGTGCAATTACCAGCGTGACCAAGAGACGCTGCAACATCGGGCGAGTGCGCAACTTTACACCGATGAAATATGCCAGCGGGTAGCTAATCAAGAGTGCAAACAGAGTTGCAAGTAATGCATAACCAAACGAGCGGAAAATTTGTGGCAGATAGTCGGTCATCACCGCTACGTAATTGCCGATTTCGAAACCGTACTGGTAGACACCAATAGCACCGGATGGGTCGGGTGCTTCGAGCGAAGTAATGATGAGCGAGAACAGCGGCGTGAGGAAGAACAATCCTAGGTAGATCAAACCAGGCAGCAGAAGAGCGAGGACGATTTTGCCGCCCTTGCGATTAGCTCCCCCAGCAACTGCCGGGGCGTTTCCACCGAATGCCGCGAATGCCATTACTTCTCGCTTGAGACAGGCAAGTCGGCCAAACCAAAGGCGTGATCAACCTTCCAGCTGACCCAAACCTTTGCGCCGAGTTCGGTCACCGGTGACTTGCCGATGTTCTGAGCAAACACGGTGACTTCACCGAGGTTTGGAATATCGATTAGGTACTGGTTGCTTACGCCGGTGAAGCGAATGTCGATGATCTCGCCAGGGCCGATGACATTGAGGTCACTGCTCGCCTTTGGCGCTCCATCTTCGTGGAAGTTTGCCTTCTCCGGACGCACACCGATGGCAATCTTGCCCGAGTGCTTTTCGGCGCGAGCCTTCGGCACCGTGAGTTTGTGTCCGTTTACGTCGATGCTTACCGAGTTGGCGTTCTCTTCGACTACATCACCAACGAAAAGATTGCTCTGACCTAGGAACTTTGAAACGAATGCGGTCTTCGGGCGATCGTAGAGAGCTTCTGGTGCGCCCATCTGCTCGATGCGTCCCTTGTTCATAACCGCTACAGTGTCTGCCATGTCCATGGCTTCTTCTTGGTCGTGAGTAACGTGCAAGAAAGTGAGGCCGACTTCAATCTGAATTGCCTTCAACTCGATTTGCATCTGTCGACGCAACTTTAGGTCGAGTGCACCAAGTGGTTCGTCAAGCAAAAGCAGTGAAGGTCGGTTGACCAATGCGCGAGCAAGAGCAACACGCTGCTGCTGTCCACCGGAAAGTTGCTGCGGACGACGCTGTGCCAGGTGACCTAGCTCAACTAGGTTTAGTGCATCCTGCGCGAGCTTCAACGGATCTGCAATTTTGCGCTGACGCAAACCGAAGGCAACATTGTCGAGCACAGTCATGTGTGGGAAAAGTGCGTACGACTGAAACACTGTGTTTACGGCACGCTCGTGCGGCTTAGTCGCGGTGATATCTTTTCCGCCGAGGAACACGCTTCCGGTGGTTGGTTGATCCAATCCGGCAACGATGCGCAGTGTTGTGGTCTTACCGCAACCGGATGGGCCGAGTAACGCGAAGAACTGACCCGCAGGAATGTGTAGGTCTAGTTCTTCGATTGCTGTGAAGCCGGGAAATTCTTTACGGATGCCGCGCAGCTCTAGGTCTGCTCCAGAAGTGGCTGCTGCCACTAGACCACACCGTTCGCTGCGTCAGACCATAGCTTCGAGAAGTCGTTGTCTTCCTTGGCAGTGAGCGGACGGAATACGTGGAACTTGGTTGCGTAGTCGTCTTCGGTTGGGAACATCAGTGGGTTGTTTCCGACCTTAGGGTCCTGCTTGACTGCGGCTTCCTTGGCTCCGTTGACCGGTGAAACGTAGTTGACACCAGCCACCGCGAGCGCGGCAGCAACCTCAGGCTGGAAGTAGTAGTCGATTAGCGCGTGTGCGTTCTTCGCGTGGGTTGCACCCATCGGGATCTGGTAGTTGTCGCAGGCAAAAGTTGAGCCTGAATCTAGAAGGACTACACCAAGCTCATCACTTTCAAGCTCTGCGTTGGCACCGATGATGTCGCCTGTCCAGACGATACCGGCAACTGCATCGCCGCTCTTGTAGTCGTCGATGTAAGAGTTGCCCTTGATACCGCGAATCCAACCGTCGCTTACCTTCTGAGTGAAGTAGTCGACTGCATTCTGGAAATCATCTGCGGTAAAGCTAGTGATGTCTACGCCCTTGGCCAACATGATTACGCCGAGAGTGTCGCGCATTTCAGAAAGTACTTCAACCTTGCCCTTCAGAGCAGGGTTCTCAAGAATGTCTTCGAGCGAAGTTGGAGCATCTTTACCGGTGAGCTTCTTGTAGTTCGCCTTGTGGTATCCGATACCCGCAACGATGCCCTTCCAGGTAATCGAGTATTTGCGACCTGGGTCGAATGCGCCAAGTGTGGTCTTGAACGCGTTGTTGTAATTTGCGGTGACGTTTGGCATCAACGAGTAGTCGAGCTCTTGCACGTAACCGGCGTTTAGCAAACGCGCTGCCATCCAGTCGGTGAGACACATTGTGTCAGCGCCAGTGTCGGTGCCAGAAGAGAGCTGGTTCTTTACGCGTGCAAAGTAAGTGTTGTTGTCATCGATGTTGATGTTGTAGGTGACTTTGATGCCACTCTGCTTTTCAAAACCGGTGATGGTTGGTGAGTGTGGATCGTCGTTGCCGTCCATGTAGTAAGGCCAGTTGTCCCAGATGACTACCTTCTCAGTGTCAGAAACATCTTTGGCTGGTGAAAGCTTCTTAGCTCCCCCGCCTGGTGCGCATGCTGCAAGAAGCAAAGCCGATGCGGTTGCACCAGCACCGGCAAGCGCAGTGCGTCTTGTGATTTGTGAACGCTTAGCCTGAGCTAGCAGCTCTTTGAACATTGGGTCATTTGAAAGAGGCTTGTCCATTACGACTCCTTGATTCGAAAGAGCCATGCGGCTCAACCAACACCAGCAACGCCATTGTGCGTTCAAAAAAATACTGCCACATAAAACCCGCCACCAAGCCCAAAAACAGCAATTCCGATAAAGGGGTATCGTAAAGAAGGAACGGGCGCCCGCCCCGCTCGAGGGAGCATCATGAAGGTCTCAGTACCTGCCGAAGTAAAGAACAACGAGTTTCGCGTAGCCATCACCCCGGCAGGAGTCCACGAACTCGTGGCTGCTGGCCACGAGGTATTTATCCAAGCTGGCGCTGGAGTCGGTTCGGCTATCAATGACGAAGAATACGTGGCACAGGGTGCCGTAATCTGCCCCGATGCCGCTTCGACCTGGGCAGTGGGTGAAATGGTGCTCAAGGTAAAGGAACCGATTGCCAGCGAATACCAGTACCTTCGCCCTGACCTAATTCTTTTCACCTACCTGCACCTAGCAGCCGATCGCCCGCTAACCGATGCGCTCCTGGCAAACAAAGTAACCTCAATTGCCTACGAGACAGTTCAGCTGCCTAATCGTTCACTTCCACTACTGGCTCCGATGAGTGAAGTCGCCGGAAGACTCGCACCTCAGGTGGGCGCAGAAACACTATTGCGTCACAACGGCGGTAACGGAGTTCTAATTTCCGGTGTGCCAGGTACTCGACCAGCAAAAGTTGCTGTCATTGGTGCCGGGGTTGCCGGTGCGAATGCAGTAGTAATGGCCGCAGGTATGGGTGCAGATGTCACCGTGCTCGACACTAACCTCTATCGCTTGCGCGAACTCGACGATCACTACAACGGTCGAGTGAAGACAATTGTCAGTAACACCTTTGAGCTACACCGTGCGGTTGCCGAAGCCGACTTGGTTATCGGTGCTGTTTTGATTCCTGGTGCCAAGGCGCCAAAACTTGTCACCAACGAAATGGTGAAAAACATGAAGCCGGGTTCGGTCTTGGTTGACATCGCAATCGACCAGGGCGGTTGCTTCGAGGACAGCCACCCAACTACGCACGCTGATCCGACCTTCAAGGTACACAACAGCGTCTTTTACTGCGTAGCCAACATGCCTGGCGCAGTGCCACACACCTCAACCTATGCATTGACTAACGCGACACTGCCTTACGTGCGAGCACTTGCCAATCACGGCTGGCTCGCCGCCTGCCGTGCCGACGGTTCACTTGCACTTGGTTTGAACGTGCACGCTGGTCAGGTAACGAACGCCGGTGTTGCTCAGGCACACTCGCTTCCTGAGCAATCCCTAGCAGCGGCACTGGCCTAAAGCCGGTAAACCAGAACTGCTGCCCGGACTGCCCGTGCCCAACCAGCTGCGCCTGAGTTAGCCGATAGCCGACCTCCGGGGCCGGCAACAGTTTCGCCACCTGGCCCAGTAATGCCGCATCGACCGGATCTTGCTGCCCGACCAGGACTCTCAGCCGCAGGTTGCTAAGTAGCGCTCGCGGTATGCCGACCAGGTTTTGGTTGGCAACTATCAGAAACATCTGGGCCGACCTTCCGCGAGCAGCAATGCTCGACAAGATCGCCTCGGCAGCTCGCACCTCAGCCAACAGGTGTGCCAATTCGTCAATCACAATCACTAACGGCGTAAGCACTTTCTGCGATTCGCGATTTAGTAATTCACTCTTAAGAAAATCGAAGACACTAGCCGCGGTTGATAAGTCTTGGTCGGTCACAAATTTAATGCTCGATTTTTCAAAATCCGAGAGACCAGAGCCGCCTTTGAAATCAATTAGCACCAATTCCAAGGTTGATGAAGATTTGAGTAACCCACTCACGAAAGTCTTGAGTAATTCTGTTTTTCCACTGCCGGTTGGTCCAATAATTATCGAATGCGGTCCGTCGTCTTTTAGTGAAACCAGAATGATGTCCTTACTATCGAAACCAAGTACTGCCGTAAGCGGCTTCGACGATTCAAAATTCTTTTCTATAAATTTCTGCGCTTGTTCTTTTGCCTGGTTTGTTTTTGTAGCCAAGCGTTCATATACAAAATCAAATTGTTCCCGCGACCAAAATGCACTGCCTCTGGGAAGTCGGTAGTCATCCAGCCAGATTCGATTCCCAAGTATTCGAAGTTGAGTTTCGTTCCCAAGTTTTGGTTGCCGCGACACTCGCCAGCGAACAATCAGCATCAACGCAGCACTCATTACCGTGCTTGCAAGTAACAGATAATTCCCGCTGCTCACCGCGAGCATTACCCCGTAAGCGATCGAAGGTAAAAACCAGAGCAACTGCATGAAGCAATCATGCGCAACGCCCAGCCGAGTGGCCGAACTACTCCACAGCTAACTAGCCAATGAAAGACATCACGTGCTTGATGCGCGTGTAATCCTCGAAGCCGTAGTTTGAGAGGTCCTTGCCATAGCCGGAGTGACGGAATCCCCCGTGTGGCATCTCTGCGGTCAGCGGAATGTGGGTGTTGATCCAGACGCAGCCGAAGTTCAACCCCTTGGCAAAGCGCATGGCCCTGCTGTGGTTGGTAGTCCAGACCGATGAGGCCAAGCCGTACTCGACATCGTTTGCCCAGCGCATTGCCTCATCATCGGAGGTGAATTTCTGCACGGTAATTACCGGTCCGAAAATCTCGCTCTGGATGTGCTCATCCTGCTGCTTTAGGCCAGACAACACAGTTGCTTGGAAGAAGTAGCCGCCGTTGTCGGAGATTGAAACACCACCGGCCTCGATGTTGGCGTGATCAGGGAGACGATCCACGAAGCCCTTTACGCGCTCGAGCTGGTTAGCGTTGTTCACCGGGCCAAACAAAATGTCTTCACGATTTGGCTGGCCGGTAAGTGCGTTGGCTTTCACATTCGCAGCAAGCTTTGCCACGAATTCATCGTGCACTGACTCATGTACGAGCACACGTGTCGCGGCGGTGCAGTCCTGGCCTGCGTTGAAGAATCCGGCAATCGTGATTTGCTCTACCGCTGCATCGATGTCGGCATCAGCAAACACAAGTACCGGCGCTTTGCCGCCGAGTTCAAGGTGAACGCGCTTCAAATCTGAAGCGGCAGACTTCGCCACTTCCATTCCGGCACGCACTGAGCCGGTAATCGAAACCATCTGCGGAATCTTATGTTCGATCAGCGCCTTACCGGTGTCGCGGTTTCCGGTGATTACGTTGAATACACCCTTTGGCAAAATGTCTTCGGTGATTTGCGCGAGTAACAGCGTCGATACCGGAGTGGTGTCGCTCGGCTTTAGAACCACGGTGTTTCCAGCTGCAATTGCTGGCGCGAATTTCCAGACCGCCATGTTGAGCGGATAGTTCCACGGAGTCACCTGACCAACCACACCGATTGGTTCGCGACGGATAGAAGATGTGTGGTCCTTGAGATACTCACCA
>JBJTNZ010000074.1:0-2727 GCA_046074345.1 Micrococcales bacterium
GGTTAATTTCAAAAACGCGCTCAAATCCACCCACTACTAATCTCTTAAGGTAGAGCTCAGGAGCAGAGAAAAAACTGATCGAGACCAGAGTTGAGGGTTGGAAAGAAACCGCATACATCCTGCCGAACACGGCCATCCCTAAAGAGAAGCCAAGCAAGACCACTTTGCTCAGCCCATTCGACCCACTTGTTTGGTTCCGCCCACGCACCGAACGCCTCTGGGATTTCCACTACCGAATTGAGATCTACACACCAGAACCAAAACGCGTCTACGGCTATTACACGCTCCCAATTCTTTGGAACGGCCAAATTGCAGGACGCATCGACCTTAAGAACGACCGCCAGAACAAGACTCTTCTGGTGCAGTCAGCCTGGCACGAGCCAAACATCGACCCGGCCGCACTCGCAAACGACCTCGGCAAGCACCTGGCTCAGACTGCTAAGTGGCAGAACTGCAAAGACATCGAGCTAAAGAAAAAGGGCAATCTTTCGGCTGCCCTTTCCAAAACAATCGGCTAGAAACCTCCGCCAATTTTCTTCAATCGCGCAATGCGATCTGGAATCGGTGGGTGGGTCGAGAACATACGCTCTACCAAGCCTGGCTTGATCGGGTCAGCGATGTACATGTGAGCCATCGACTTCGAAGCACGACGCATCGGACGCCCATACTCAGCCAACTTTTGCAGTGCTCGAGCCAGGCCCTCTGGGTAGCGAGTGATCTCCGCCGAAGTGGCATCTGCCAAATACTCGCGCTGGCGTGAAACCGCAGCGGTTACCAGCGGGCCAATCAACCACGCCACGATTGAGGCAACGATTCCGATTGCCCAGAATGCCAGTTGCATCGCCCCGGCATTGCTATCGCGAGAATCACGATTCCAGTTTGAATAGAAAGCCAAGCGAATCGCGAAGTCTGCCAAAAGACCAACCGCTGAAACCAAACCAAACACAATCGTTGACACTCGAATGTCGTAGTTTTTAACGTGACCCATCTCGTGAGCCATGACTCCCTCGAGCTCTTGGTCATCCATGATGGCAAACAATCCGGTGGTCGCAGCGACTACAGCATGTTGCGGGTCACGTCCGGTGGCGAATGCATTCGGCGCCGGGTCGTCGATGATATAGACCTTAGGCATTGGCATGCCTTGAGCAATCGCTAGGTTCTCAACCGTGCGCCAGAGGCGAGGATTGTCGGACTTCTGAATCTCCACTGCCCCAGCTGCCGCCACCGCAAAAGCTGAAGCAAAGAAATACTGAATCAGCGAGTAAACCAGAATGAAGCCAATGATCATCCATGCAGATGAACCGTTGCCCGAAACCGAACCCCACCAGTAAGAGAGTCCGCCCAGTAATACTACGAACAGTCCAACAATGATGAAGGTGTTGCGTTTATTAGCGGTAATTGCTGAATACATAAACGCTAGAACTTAACGTTTGGCGCATCTGCAATTGCAGCTGCGTCAGCCACCTCAAAGAACTCGCGCTCTTTGAAACCCAAACCACGAACAAACAGAGTCGCTGGGAACTGCTTGATCTTGATGTTCAAGTCGCGCACGCCACCGTTGTAGAAACGACGTGATGCCATGATCTTGTCTTCAGTGTCAGACAATTCTTTCTGCAAATTCAAGAATCCGTCGTTTGCCTGCAACTGCGGATACGCCTCTGCCACGGCAAACAAACTCTTCAAAGCCGCATGGAACTCTCCCTCAGCTTGAGCTGCCTTTGCCGGTGACTGCAAGTTCTCAGGTGAGATCGAAGCAGCACGAGCCGCAGTGACATTCTCAAAAACTTCTTTTTCGTGCTTGGCATAACCCTTGACCGACTCCACCAAGTTTGGAATCAAGTCAGCACGACGCTTCAACTGAACAGTGATGTCACTCCAGGCCTCGTCGACGCGAACGTTCAAACGAACTAGACCGTTATAGGTTGACCAGAAGTAGAGCCCGACGACCAGAGCAATGCCGGTGATTACGTAGATGTAAGTAGTGTCCATACCTCAAGACTAGAGCCGCACACTGACTTCACAAGGTCTTCGCCCTGTGCTTTGAGCGAACTCTAAGGTTTGTGCCCCTGGTCGGACTCGAACCGACACTGAAACGATTTTAAGTCGTCTTCCTCTGCCATTGGGATACAGGGGCTTGCGAAAAAGGGTGCTCGTGTGAGCACCCTTTTCCCAAGAAATTTACTTCTTCTTTGGCGCTGCCTTTTTCGCTGCAGGCTTTGCCGCCGGTGCTGCCTTCTTGGCAGCTGGCTTTGCGGCTGCCTTTGCTGGTGCCTTCTTAGCTGCCGGAGCCTTTGCGGCAGGAGCTGCCGCTGGGCGTGATGCGAAAGTTTCGAAAGCGAGACGAGGAGTCTTCACGGCCATGATCGAAACTAGGTCGCGCTTGACGATCCAGTTCCATGCCCAACCGGTGAATACACGTAGCTTGCGCTCCCACATTGGGATAGCTAGTCCGTGGTATCCACGGTGCATTACCCAGGCTGGGAAGCCCTTGATTGCTAGCTTCTTCCACTGGTAAACACCGTGTCCAATTCCAAGACCGGCAACTGCACCCATGTTCTTGTGGAAGTAGTCCTTGACTCCCTGGCCGCGAAGAGTCGCAACTAGGTTCGGGGCAAGAAGCTTCGCCTGACGAACAGCGTGCTGAGCGTTTGGTACACAGAAACCACCTACGCCACCACCTGAAAGGTCTGGCACTGCAGAAACGTCACCGGCAGTCCATGCGCCTTC
>JBJTNZ010000075.1:0-2474 GCA_046074345.1 Micrococcales bacterium
AGATGACAACCTGCTCTAAACTTTGGAGCATGTCTGAAAAATCTTCTAACCGTTCATACGGCCAAGGAGCCCAGGGGGAACCTGACGCACCGAAAGCGTCAAAGGTCAGCATCTGGACTCGCCTGCGCTACAACTTCGACAACTCAATCGCTAAGAGCGGAGCCTTCGTTGGCTGGATGTTCGCAGCAATGGTTGTGCTCTCAATCGTTCTCGTATTTGTAAAGTACGCGCTCTATGCTGTACCTCTTCTATACAGTGGCGATCCGCTAACTCCGCCAAACTTTGAAACCTTCTGGGGTTCATTCGCAACCTTCCTTGGTCACGGTGGCGAAGCTACGTGGGCTGATCGCATCCTTGGAGTATTGCAGTGGGCAGTAACCATCACTATTGCCGGTAGTGTCACCGGTTTTATTGTCGGTGCAATTCAACGCGCATTTGCAATCATTCGCAAAGGTAAGAGCCCGATTATCGCCGAGGGTCACACACTGATTCTTGGTTGGTCAAACCGTGTATTCCCAATTCTTAAGGAACTCGCGATTGCCAACGCAAACGTCCGCAAGCCGGTTGTCGTAATTTTCTCTAAAGAAACTCGCGACTTCATGGAAGATGCAATCGAGACACACGCGCCAGATCTTGGCAAGCTAAAGGTACTGACTCGTACTGGTGAGCCTGATCAGCCAAATGATTTGAAGCGCGCGAATGTTTCGGCTGCGAAGTCAATCATTGTTTTGGATGCAGATGAAACTGGAGATGCAACAGTTGTTTCTACTGTGCTTGCAATCAAGTCTGTTAACTCGAATGCAAAACTTCGAATCATTGCTGAGTTGGACGACGCCAACACCGCTGAGGCGTTACAGACAGCAACTAACGGTCAAGTAATTTCTGTTCGTTCACACGATGTTATTGCTCGCGTTACCGCACAGGCATCACGTCAGCCGGGTCTTGCCGCGGTAACTTTGGATCTCTTGGACTTTGATGGCGACGAGATTTACTTTGCGAATGTTCCAGCACTTGCTGGCAAGACTTACGCCGATGCACTTCTCGCATTCAACGAGGCATCAGTAATCGGTTTGGTAAATGACAAGGGCGTAGCCCAAGTCAACCCGAAGCAGTCAACTAAGTTGACCGCCAACACCCAGATCATCGCAATTGCCGAGGATGACGACAAGGTGGTCTACACCGGAGTTCGTGAAGACATAGCTGCCAAGAAGTACCCGGCTAAGAAGGCTATCGCCCGCAAGCCAGAGCACCTTTTGGTAATTGGTTGGTCTTCGATGGGACACTCCATTTTGACCGAGCTCGGCCAGTACCTTCCAAAGGGCTCGACCGTCCACATCGTTTCGCAGACCAAGTTCGTCAAGCCAGAAGACATGAAGAACCTCAAGTTTGGAACCAATGTCAAGGTGACCCACGCTTCTGTATCAGGGGACATCGATGACTTAATCGCCGCTGCTTCTGCAAAGAAGTACAACGAAGTAATCGTGCTTGGATACCGTGACGGCATTAGTGAGTCAGAAGCAGACGCTCAGACACTGCTCACCATGTTGCAGATGAACCAGTTGTTCGACGCAAAGGGCAACGGTGTTGAACCTACTCGACTAGTCGCAGAAATTCTTGACGGAAGTAAGACCGAGTTGGCTCGTGTAGCTGCAGTTGACGACCTAGTAGTAAGCGACAACTTGGCTGCACTACTGATTGCTCAGATTTCTGAGAACCCAGCACTCGCTCCAGTATTCGAAGACCTATTCGATGCCGATGGCGCTGCGCTAAACGTCAAGCCAGTGGATCACTACGCGACAGTTGGCACTACTTATGAATTCGCAGAACTTGTAGCTATGGGTCGCTCACATGGTGAATCGGTTATCGGTTACCGCGTGGGAGCTCACGCAAAATCTGACCCTGCCGGTGGAGTAATTCTCAACCCTGCAAAGAACACCAAGTTCAAGCTTGCAGCCGACGACAACCTAATTGTCATCGGAGACGTGGAATAACAAAACTTGCAAAAAGTTATCGCTAATGCCGCCAATGCCAAAAAAGCTTTGGCGGCATTAGCCGTTCCAAAACATGCAAGTGATCTAGAACGATTCTTCAAGACCGGTCCTGGTGAATATGGAGAGGGCGATGTGTTCATCGGTGTCACAGTGCCGCAATCTCGAAGTGTGGCGAAAAAGTTTTTGCACATGCCAATCGATGAATTGCAAAAACTCGCCAAGTCAAAAATTCATCAAGAGCGATTTGTCGCCGAAATAATCTTGCTCAACTATTTTGAAAAATCGGATGACCCAAAACAGCGAAAATTATATTTCGATATTTTCATGGATTGGCTATACGCCGGCTACGTGAATAATTGGGATCTTGTTGATGTTGTCGGCTCTAGGTTCGGCGGTTACCTGCTAGAGCAAAAAGATCCAATGAGGCTACTGCTCAAGCTGGCCAAATCCCCAATCCTCTGGGAACGCAGAACCGCCATCATC
>JBJTNZ010000076.1:0-3012 GCA_046074345.1 Micrococcales bacterium
TTGATAGGGCAAAAAGATGCGCCCCAAGAGCTGCAATCGTGCCGAGAATGATGCGAGGTAGGGCCGACTTAGCGTATGGAAAAATCCGAAGCAGAGTGGCAACGGTGCCGCGAGACTTCAATTGGAAAACCTATCTACCGGCCTATTCACACTTCAGAATCAGGCCAGCATTGCAGTCTATGTTGTTTTTAGTGGAAGAAATGACGTTCGCCGGTGAAGTACATCGTGATGCCGGCAGCCTGGGCGGCCTCGATAACTTCAGGGTCACGCTTCGAACCACCAGGCTGAACCACCGCCTTGACGCCGCCATCAATCAGAATCTGAAGACCGTCGGCGAATGGGAAAAATGCGTCTGATGCAGCTACCGAGCCGCGTGAACGCGACTCAGCGCGTCCGACAGCTAGCTTGCATGAGTCGACGCGGTTGACCTGTCCCATGCCTACTCCAACAGATGCGCCGTCGCTGGCAAGCAGGATTCCGTTTGACTTCACAGCGCGGCAGGCACGCCAGGCAAACTCAAGATCCTTCATGGTCTCGGCGTCTGCATTCTTACCGGCAACAAGTTTCCAGTTGAGGGTGTTGAAGCCAGAGAACTCATCCGGCTGCTGCACCAAAATTCCGCCAGAGATTTGACGGTACTCAAGTGCATCGCGTGAGTAAGAGGCAGGAAGTTCGAGAATGCGCAGGTCGCTCTTCTTGAGCAAACTCTGCAGCGCTTCGATTTCGTAGCCAGGTGCAACAATCACTTCGGTGAAGATTGACGAAATCTGCTGTGCCATTGCTACCGTGACGATTCGGTTGGCTGCGATTACGCCTCCGAATGCAGACATCGGATCACACATGTGTGCCTTGGCATGTGCGTCAGCAATTTGGTCAGCTGCCGATTCACTTCCGATTGCAATGCCGCAAGGGTTGGCGTGCTTAATGATTGCAACCGCAGGTTCGCTGAAGTCGTATGCAGCACGAAGTGCGGCATCTGCGTCTACGTAATTGTTGTAAGACATTTCCTTACCGCCGTGCTGGCGAGCCTGAGCAATTCCCTGAGGAGCGTCTCCCTTGCTCTTGTAGAGGGCAGCTGCCTGGTGAGAGTTTTCACCGTAGCGAAGAACCGAGGCGAGCGCTCCCGTGACGGTGAACTCAGGGGTGAAGCCAGGGTTCTTACTCTCGTTGTCAGTGGTCTGACCGGCAGACTTCTGCCAGTCAGAGTTGAGCTCGGCCTCGAACCAGTTGGCCACAGCGGTGTCGTACTTGGCGGTGTGCGAGAAGGCAGCGAGGGCTAGGGCCTTGCGCTGAGCCAGCGTGGTGCCGCCCTGCTCAAGCGATTGGATTATTTCTGAGTAGCGAGCTGGGTCGGTGACTATGGCTACGTTGGCGTGGTTCTTGGCGGATGCACGAACCATGGCCGGGCCGCCGATGTCAATCTGATCGACTACTGCATCGCCCTTGGCACCAGACTGCACGGTCTGCACGAACGGGTAAAGGTTTACTACTACCAATTGGAATGGCTTAACCTTGAGCGCATCTAGCTGACCCTCGTGAGCAATCAAACGAAGGTCGGCAAGAAGTCCGGCGTGAATGCTCGGGTGCAAAGTCTTTACGCGGCCATCCAGAGTTTCTGGAAAACCGGTGACCTCGGCAACCTCTTTCACCGGCAAGCCGGCATCGGCGATTGTCTTGGCGGTCGAACCGGTGGAAATAATTTCAACTCCGTGTGCCACTAGCGCTTTGGCGAGGTCGAGAAGTCCGGTTTTGTCAGAAACTGAAATCAGTGCGCGCTTGATATCAATGCGATCAAAGTGACGGTAGTCGGCAGGAGTGTGCGGATTGATAGCGGCCAAGATATTCCCTTATTTGATTTCGTTGAGGTTGATTTGTTTCTCAGCGATTTGCTTAACGGTGGCTACCAGCAGTTCGCGTTCGACAACTTTGATACGTTCGTGAAGTTCGGCCTCAGAATCTTCCGGGCTGATTTGTACTTCGCGTTGGGCAATCTTCGGCCCGGTATCGACACCGTTGTCGACCACGTGAATTGTTACGCCGGTCTTGGTTGCACCGGCATTGATGGCGTCACACACTGCGTGTGCACCAGGGAAATCTGGGAGTAGCGAAGGATGGGTGTTGATCAGGTTCGGAGTCAGAGCCTCAACGAAGTTTGGTGGGAGGATGCGCATGAATCCAGCGAGCACCACAAGATCCGGTTTGAAGAACTCCACGTGCTCGAGCAACATGGCCGCCCATTCTTCACGGCTGGAAAATGCGTTTGGTGAAACCACAAAAGTTGGGATTCCGTAGTGTTCCGCGTGAGCCAGTCCATCTGCTGGGTTATCCGCTCCGACCGCCAAAATTCGAGCTCCGAATAGCGGGTTATCGGCGGCGTCTAGTAGGGCTCGGAGGTTAGAACCTCCGCCAGAAATGAGCACTACGACCGACAACACCGGTCTAGTTTACTTCTTGCGAGAAAGGCTCAGCAGCGGGTGGTCGGCAGCGTTGGGTCGGGCGCTATAGAAAGAAGCAAGCACCGAGACCACTCCCACCTCGACGAAGCTGATGGCAAATACCCAGAGTGGATTAGCGCCGTTTACCGCCAAACGACCTGGGCCAAAACCGCCTGCTGCCAGCCAAGCCAAGATTGCCAATTCGGCGGCAGCAATGAAAGCAATCGACAATCCGAGAGCGAGGGCAGAAGCCAGCGGGGTGGCAAATTCGAAGCGAACGTCTTCGGCATAATCACGAATCGCGAGCGTCGCGAAGAATGCCAGCAGTAATGGCACGACGATTGCAATCATTCCAAATCCCAACTGCCCCTGTGGCAGAATCGACAAAATCGGAATCGTCGGTAGTGGCCCGGCCGCACTGCCCAATGGCGAAATCAGCGAACCGGCACCGATCGAAAAACCAACGCCGGTGAGCCAGGAAGCTCCGTAAATTACGAAGTTAGGCAGCAGCGCAATTTGTCCTACGGTCAAGGCAAACCCACCCAACCAAGTTGCGTGCACACTCTCATAGAAAGTG